>CAZLOV010000089.1:0-5068 GCA_964561235.1 uncultured Caulobacterales bacterium | reverse complement strand
CCGGCACCACGGTCACGGGGATCGCCCGCTCGCCGAACAGGCCGCGGCCGCGCGCCAGCGCCGTCACCAGCGGGCCCGGCCCGTCGCCGGCGGGCGCAGCGCCCAGGACCAGAAGCGCGATCGCCTCGTCGTCCTCGATAAGCTTCTTAAGGCAGCCGAGCGTTTCGCCCTCGCGGATGAGCAGTTCCGGGCGGTGGCCGATGATCGCCTCGACATCCTCCGCAAGGCTGTCGAGCGAGCGCTCGGCGGCTTCGGAGGCCTCGCGGCGCATGGTCTCGCCAACGCCGAGCCAGTGCTCGAAATTGGAGGGCTCGATCACCGAAAGCAGCGTCACGGACGCGCCGGTCGCGTCCGCCCTGCGGGCGGCGAAATAGGCCGCCGCCCGGCATTCTTCGCTGTCGTCGGCGATGACGAGAAACTTGCGCGGACCGCTCATGCCCGCGACGGTGGCTTGGTTCCGGCGCTTCGGCAAGAGGCGCCCGTTTCTACGGCGACATCGATGTCCGAGGCGGTTCTCCTGGCGGAAATGAGCGACCGGCGCGGCGCGTTCGCGCGGCCGCGGCGCGTCCGTCTCTATTCCGACCGGCTCGAAGTCGAGGAGGAGGGCCGCCTCGCTGCGCGCCTCAGCCTCACGGCGGTCACGGAGCTGCGCCTGACCGTGGAGCCCGCCGGGCGCGAGGCGCAGGTCGTTGCGCGCGCCTTCGGGCCGGGCGGGACGAAGATCGCCTTCGGCAGCCTGAGCGCCGCAGGCCCTGGCCGCTGGGAGAACAACTCCGCTGGTTTCCGCAGCGTCGCCGTCGCGCTTCTGGAGCAGCTCGCCGCACAGGAGACGCCGACGCGCTGCGAAGAAGGGCCGCGCCTGTCCACGCGCCTGGGTCTCGCCGGGGCGGGCCTTGCGCTTGCAATCGCGGGGCTGGGCTATCTCGGCTGGATGGCGGCGGTCGAGGAAAGCGCGATCCTGGCGATCATCGGCCTGCCGTTCATCGCGCTGGGCGCGATGCTCGCCTGGATTTTCAGACCGGCCCCGGCGCAGCCGTTCGACCCGGCCGACATGGCCAAGCGCCTGTCCGGCGGGGCGCCTAGCGAAGCGCCGTCCTGAGCGCCGCCGCGAACACCGCGCCGCATCCCGGTCCCTGTTCCGGGTAGTAGTACGGTTCTATCAGCTCCAGCTCCATCAGCCGCAATCCGCCGTCAGGCGCGCGCACCATGTCGACGCGCGCATAAAGCAGGCTGTCGCAGCCGGTGATCCGCGCGGCCGCCTCCACGCAGGACTGCGTCAGCGCGAGATCGGCGGCGGGCGGCTCCACCGGCCGCTCGCGGCCGCCATAGATCGACTGGATGCGGTACTCTCCGGGGGCTGCCTGCTTCTGCAGGGCATGGGAGAAGGCGCCGCCGAAGAACAGGAAGGAATACTCGCCCTCCTCGCGGATGGCGGGCAGGAAGGGCTGGATCATGACGGCGCCGGGCGCGCGCGCCGCAAGCGCTTCGCCGCGGCGGATCACCTGCTGCCCCTCGCCGCCTGCGCCGACAGCAGGTTTCACGACCAGCGCCTCGCCGCCGAACGCCGCGAAGGCGGCGGCGATATCTAACGGCGAGGGCGCATCCGCCCAGTGCGTCGGGATGGCCGGAGCGCCGGCGGCTTCCAGGTCGCGCAGATAGCGCTTGTCGAGATTCCAGCGCAGCACGGCGGCGGGATTGAACAGGGGCGCGGCCTGCGCGGCGGCGTCGCAATAGGCGAGAAAGGCCTCCGCGCGGCCGGCATAATCCCAGACCGGTCCGACGACGACGGCGTCGAAGCCGCTCAGGCGCTCAACCGGCGTCTCCGTCCAGATCAGGGGTTCCAGCGCGAACCCGGCGTCCTCGCAGGCGGGGGCTATCGCGGCCATCTGCCGGTCGAACTCATAAGCGTCCGCGCGCGCTTCCGCGCGGCTCGCGACGACATTGGCGGAGATCAGATAGGCGATACGGGTCATGGCGCGGCGTTTAGGCCCCCCGGCTTGCGCCGGCAAGGTCCGCGCGTTAAGCCGCGCGCACCTCCCGCCCGCTTCACGAAAGCCAGACATGACCGATCTCCGCTACGACGTCCTTGGCGTCGGCAACGCCATTGTCGACGTGCTCGCCTCCTGCGACGACGCATTCATCGCAGAGCACGCGCTGGAAAAGGACGCGATGCTGCTCATCGACGAGGCGCGCGCGGAAAGCCTCTACGGGGCGATGCCGCCGGCGGTGGAAATCTCCGGCGGTTCGGCGGCGAACACGCTGGCGGGGATCGCCAGCCTGGGCGGCAAGGGCGCTTTTTTCGGCAAGGTCGCCGACGACCAGCTCGGGCAGGTGTTCACCCATGACCTGCGCGCCGCCGGGGTGGACTTCGACACGCCCGCGCTCAACGGCGGCCCGGCGACGGCGCGCTCGCTCATCCTCGTGCCGCCGGATGCGCGCCGGGCGATGAACACCTTCCTCGGCGCCTCCACCCTTTTCTCCGAGGACGATGTCGACGCCGAACGCGTGAAGGCCGCCCAGATCACCTATCTGGAAGGCTATCTGTTCGACCGCGAAGAGGCGAAGACCGCCTTCGTCCGCGCCGCCGAGATCGCCCGGGCCTCCAATCGCAAGGTCGCGCTGACCCTGTCGGACAAGTTCTGCGTGGATCGTCACCGGGCGAGCTTCCGCCAGCTTGTGCGCAACCATGTCGACATCTTGTTCGCCAACGAAGCCGAGCTGACCGCGCTCTACGAGACGGGCTTCGACGACGCGCTTGCGCAAGTGGCGTCGGAAACGCGCGTCGCCGCGGTCACGCGATCGGAAAAGGGCGCCGTGGTGTGCGCCGAGGGCCGCACCGCCGCCGTGCCGGCCGAGCCGGTTTCAGATGTCGTCGACACGACCGGCGCCGGCGACATGTTTGCTGCGGGCTTCCTCTACGGACAGGCGCGCCGCTTTGCTCCGGAAGACTGCGCGCGTCTGGGCGCGATCGCGGCGGCGGAGTGCATCGGCCATTTCGGCGCGCGGCCGGAAACCGGCCTTGCCGCGCTCGCCCGGTCGAAAGGGTTTGATCTCGGCGCCTCATGAGGTGTGGATAAGCGGCAAAAGCGTTTTCTAACGGCGGGTTATCCGCCCCTCTGAACGCGCTTAACGCGATTTTTAGCTCAGCTGTTCATGATCCCATCCCAATCGAGGCGCGTCTGAACGCGCGACAGGGATGGGCCGGGGTCATGGCGCCGATCAGACACGCCGTCGCACGAGTGATGCGCTCGCTGGTGATGAAGTTCACGCTGCTTTCGGGCGCGATCCTCGTAGCGGCGGTCGCGGTCATGGTCGCGCTGGATTACCGCTCCACGCAGCTCGACACCCGCGAGAACACCCGCCAGCACGCCGAACTCCTCGCCAGCTTCTTCGCGTATAATGTCGCGTTCGATCTTCAGTCGGGCCTGCCGGACCATCTGCAGGACCGCGTCGAACGTATCCGGTCGCGCGACGAGGTGCTGAGCGCCTATGTCACCGACACCAGCCGCCGGGTCGTGGCGGCGAGCGACGGCGCGCCGGTCTCCGTCGGCGAGCGCGCCCCGGATCCCCTTCTGGCCGCCGCCATCGGGGCCGCCGACTACCGCAGCGAGATCTCCGGCGGCGTCGTGCGGGTTGCGTCGCCCGTCTTCCTCGACGGCCGCGTCATCGGCGGGGTTTACATCGACACCCCGGCGTTTGCGATCGGGCGTTCGCCCACGGAAATCCTCAACCGGCAGATCGTGCTGTCGGTCCTTGCGCTGGCGATCTTTCTGCCGCTGGTCGCCTTTGCGATCCGGCGCTCGCTCGCGCCGATCAACCAGCTCACCGAGGCCGCGCGTCTCGCCTCCTCCCGCAAGCTGGACCTTCGCATCGAGGTGAGCACGGGCGACGAGCTGGAAGTGCTCGCCAACGCCTTCAACCGGATGTTCTCGCGGCTCGACGCCTCGATGAAGCGCATTCACCGGCTGGCCTATGTGGACATGGTCACCGAGCTTCCCAACCGCGAACGTTTCCGCAAGGAGCTGGAGCGCGTCTGCCGGGAGACTGCAGAGGCGAACGCGGCCGGCGCCGTGCTCTTTCTCGATCTCGACCGCTTCAAGCGGGTCAATGACAGTCTTGGCATGGGCGAGGGCGATCGTCTGCTGGAAGCTGTCGCGCGCCGCCTGCGCGAAACCGTGCGCGGCTGGGATCTGTCCTACGGTGAAAGCGGCGTGGAGCCCTCGATGGTGGCGCGCCTTGGCGGCGACGAATTCACCTTGATGCTGCCGCGCCTGCGCGACGCCGCCGACGCGGGACGCGTCGCCCGCCGGATCGTCGACGCGGTGCGCCGTCCGTTCGACATTTCCGGACATCAGGTGTTTCTCGGCGCCTCGATCGGCATTTCGGTGTTTCCGCGCGACGGCGGCGACCCGGAAACGCTTTTGCGCCACGCCGACCTCGCCATGGCCCAGGCCAAGCGCAATGGCGGCAACTCCTATGAATTCTTCGACAGCGCGATGAATCAGAGCGCGTTCGAGCGCCTCGTGCTGGAGAACGAGCTTCGCGAGGCGGTCTCCGACGACCAGCTCGTCGTCTACTACCAGCCCAAAGTGCGCATGTCCGACGGCGGCGTCGCCGGTTGCGAGGCGCTGGTGCGCTGGCGCCATCCGACCGCCGGCCTGCTCTCGCCGGGCGCCTTCATCCAGGCGGCCGAGGAATGCGGCCTGATCGGCGAAATCGGCGACTGGGTGATGCGCCGGGCGTGTCAGGAGATCGCCACGCTGCACGCCCAGGGCCTTGAAGTGCCCGTGGCGGTCAATGTCTCGGCGATGCAGTTCGAGAATGACGGCTTCGCGGAAACGGTGCTCGACGCCTTGCACGAAACCGGCCTGCCGCCGCATCTGCTGGAGCTTGAGCTGACCGAAAGCGTGGCGATGCGCGATCCCGAACGCATGCTCGCGCAGGTGAGCCCGCTGCGCGAGCGCGGCGTCGGCTTTGCGATCGACGATTTCGGCACCGGCCATTCCAGCCTCGCCTATCTCACCCGCATGCCGTTCGACGTCTTCAAGATCGACCAGAGCTTCGTGCG
>CAZLOV010000088.1:0-10194 GCA_964561235.1 uncultured Caulobacterales bacterium | reverse complement strand
CTCCTTGTTGAGCGGACTCCCATTTTAAATGCGGGGCCAAACGGGGCGCAGGTCATTTTCTATGGCGTATGGATAGAAAAACAATTTCAAATCATTAGGTTGCGACCTAAGAAATCCACCCTGTCCTCAGGCTCCGGCGCGGCGCCGGAACGCGATCAGGATCGCCTCGCCTCGCTGAACGTGTCTTCAGCAGCCGGTTCAGGCGCCGTTCAGGCAGTCCGCCCTGTCTAAATAGCGATATCGAAGCCCCGCGATCACATTGAACCCTTCCAGATCGCCGTCGAGCACGCCGGAAAGCGCGTCGTCGCCCGAACCCACGAAGCGGCGCTGGGTCTCCACGCCGTAGGCGCGGAAATACCGGCCCTCGGAATAAAGCTCGACCTGGCCGCCGAGATTGACGGTGGCCCCGGCGGCGACGGTGCCGGCGAAGGCGGTCTGGTTGCCAAACAGTCCGAAAGCGGGGTTTGAATCGCCGGTCGGCGCGTAGAGCACGTCGTACTCGGTGATGGCGACCCCGAGGCCGCCGCCGACATAGGGCGTGACCCGCTGGTTCTCCGACCAGACGATGTCGGAATAGTTGTTCAGAAAGATCAGCGTCGCGGACTGCTCGCCGCGGAAGGTCTGGTCTCCACCGTTGAAGGCGCCCCCGTCGACGTCCGTGGAGAACCGGCTCGCCTCAACTTCGATGCGCGGATGGAAGTATCGCAGGTAGGTGAAGGGAAGCTGGTAGCCGAGCCCGCCGCCGAAATAGATCGACGCGCCGCCTTCGATATCAACGGCGAGGTCCGCGCCGGCCGCCGGGCCTGGAACGCCCGCCTCCGGCGCTGCGACGCCGGTGAAGCTCTGGTCTGTCGTGAACGCGCCGCCGCCGAAGGCGAAGACATACGCGCCATCCTCGGCGGCCCTGAGATTGAAGAAGCCCTGCTGGGCCTGTGCGGCGGGGGTCGCGGCGGACAGCGCGGCGGCGGCGATGACGAGACGCATGGGGCTCCCTTGAACGACGAATATGCACACGGTTCACGCGAAGCTATCCGCAGGCGGATCTCTCCGCCCCTGACGAGCACGTGAGCGCGATCACCTCGGCGGCACCGGACAGGTGAACGAAGGGCGTATTCCGGGTTCATGACGGGTTCAGCGCCCGGCCGGGATGCTCGGCGGATCGTTTCGACCGCAAAGGACGCCCCTGATGATCCGCATGTCGCTGACCGCCCTCGCGGCGGGATTTCTGATCGGCGCCTCGCCCGCGGACGCGCAACGCCGCGGCGGCGGAGGCGGCGAGGAGACCTTCCTGATCGAGCTCTTTGACGGGCCGAACTATACCGGCCGCTCGATCCGGCTCGACGGCGAGGCGCCGGATCTGTCCCGCCTGGGTTTCAACGACATAACCAGCGGAATCCGCATCACCGGCGGTCCATGGGAGGTTTGCATCGATGCGAACTATCGCGGCGCGTGCGAGGTCGTCACGGCCAGCCGGCCTGACATCACGCCCTGGTCGTTCAATAACCGGATCAGCTCCGTTCGCCCCGTGCGGTTCCGCGGGCGCGGCGCGGAGGCCGGCGTGACGCTGTATTCGGGCCCCGACTATACCGGCCGCTCCGTGACGCTGATCGAGCCGGTCGACGACTTCCGGCGCATCTACTTCAACGACATGGCGCGCTCGATCCGGGTGCATTCCGGCACCTGGGTGCTCTGCCAGGACAACGACTTCGAGGACAATTGCCGCGAGTTCGAACGCGATGTGAGCGATCTGCGCCGGTTCAATCTCGACCGCTCGGTGTCTTCCGCGCTCCCGCTGGCGGACTACCGGCGGCGCAGCCCGCACCCGGGCGGCCCCGGCTACGGGCCTGGCCCCGGTTACGGGCCCGGGCCCGGTTACGGACCGCCTCCGGATCGTCATCCGGGCCGGCCGCCTCGCTTCGGCGGCCGCATCGGCGTCGACGGCGGAGTGCGCGGACGCACAGCGGAGTTCTTCCCGGAGCCGCGCATCAACGGCTATTTCGTCTCCGCCTGCCGCGACGCCTTCACCCGCAGCTGCGGCCAGCCCGCCGCCGATGCGCTCTGCCGGGCGGCGGGCCGCTCACGCGCAGCCTACTACGCCACAAGCGGACGGCGCGGCGAAGCGTGGATGCTGGCGGACCGGCGTCCGGGACGCTCGGATACGGTTCTGATCGACGTGACCTGCATCAACTAGCCGCCGCCCACTCAACCTTCCGGATGCGGCTTGTTACAATGGAATGAAGCTGCATCCGGAATCGGAGTCCCTCATGCCCGTCAAGGATCCCGTCGTCGAACGGCAGACCCCGCGCGACGACCACACGATCGACCAGTGCTGGGAGGAGTACAGCACCGAAGAGCACGGCGTCTGGCGCACGCTCTACGACCGCCAGATGAAGGTGCTTCAGGGCCGGGCCGCTCAGGAGCACTTCAAGGGGCTTGAACTCCTGGGCATGGACCGCGACGGCATCCCCGACTTCGAGCGCATGAACGAGAAGCTCATGAAGCTTACCGGCTGGCGGGTCGTGCCGGTCCACGGGCTGATCCCGAACCGGGAGTTCTTCGAGCATCTCGCCAATCGGCGCTTCGTGGCCGGCCGCTTCATCCGCGACGCCGACAAGCTGGACTACCTGCCCGAACCGGACATCTTCCACGACGTGTTCGGCCATGTGCCGCTTCTGACCCAGCCCGTTTTCGCCGACTACATGCAGGCCTATGGCGAAGGCGGCTTCAAGGCGATGAAGCACGACATGATCGACCATCTCACCCGGCTGTACTGGTATACGGTGGAGTTCGGCCTCATCAACACGGACGAAGGCCTGCGCATTTACGGCGCCGGGATCGTCTCCTCGCAATCCGAAAGCCGTTTCGCGCTGGAGGGCCGCTCGCCCAACCGCATTCATTTCGATCTCGAGCGCATCATGCGCACGGATTACCGGTACGATGATTTCCAGCAGACCTATTTCGTCATCGACAGCTATGACGAGCTGATGCAGGCGACCGCAGACGTCGACTTCGATCCGGTTTACGCGCGTTTGAAGGGCCAGCCCGACATCGCCGCCCACGAGATCATCCCGGGCGACAAGGTCTATACGGCCGGCTCGCAGGAATACGCCAAGGCGGGCGGGCTTGCGAAACAGGCCGAGTGGGTCTGAAGCCGCGCCTAGCCGCGCTGGAACGGGTAGAAATCGCCGCCCAGCCCGAGAATGCCGGTCAGCGCGTCGAGCGCCCGGCGCGTCTCGTCAATCAGCGCCGGATCGCGCAGATCATCCGGAGCCAGGCTCTCGCGATAATGCGTTTGCGCCCATCGGCGAAGCGTCTCGTAGCGTTCCCCGGTGATCAGCGCGCCGGGATTGACCTTCGCGCGGTCCGCCTCGGTCAGCACGACGCGCAAGCGCAGGCATGCAGGCCCGCCGCCATTTCGCATCGACTGGCGGACCTCGGCGAACTCCACCCGGCCGATCGGACCATTGCCCGCCGTCATCTGCTCGCACCAGGCGCGCGTTGAAGCCGTCTCGCGGGTCTCTTCAGGCGCAAACAGGACCTTGCGGTCCTCGCCCGGCCAGGTCAGCAACTGCGAATTGAACAGGTAGGACGCGATCGCGTCGCCGATCGGGACCTCCGCCTCCGGAACTTCCAGGAATTGCGGCTCGAACAGGCCGTCGGCCGCGCGCCGGATGGCGTCCTGGACGCCGGCTTTGTCCTCGAACGCCATTTCGTGGAAGAACAGCACCGGGCCGTCGCCCACGCACACCACGTCATTGTGGAAGGCGCCGCTTTCGATCGCGAACTGCGACTGGCGCGCAATGACGACGCGTTTCGGATCCAGCCCGTGAGCGCGCGCAATCGCCTCGCAGGCCTCGCGCGTCTGGCGCGCCGGGAAGCGGCCGTCATACGCCTCGAAAGCCCCGCGCCCGAACACGAACAGCTCCACGCCCGGCGCGCCATGTTCGGCGCACAGGCGCACGTGATTGGCCGCGCCCTCGTCGGCGAAGGCGCCCTGCCCGTGCAGCGGCTCATGCACCGCAAACCGGCCCGGATCCGGGAAGATCGCCCTGAGCGAACGCTCCGTCTGGCGGCTCTCGATCGAGCGATGGAGCGTGGTCACAAGATTGGCGGGCGTGAAATGAAGGCGGTGATCGGCCGTGTCCGGCGCCGGGCTGACCGTGGCGGCGTTCGCCGCCCACATGGCGCTGGCCGAGGTCATATTGCGGGCCAGCGCCGGCGCCTGCTTCCAGACGGCCTCCCAGACCGCCTTGTCGGAGCCGGAAAAGCCCATGGCCCGCAGACCCGGAAGATAGGGTCGCTCGTGCGGGGGCAGGACGCCCTGCACGAAGCCCGCGTCGGCAAGCCGCTTCATCTTGTCGAGGCCCTGCAGAACGCCTTCGCGCGGGCTGGAGACCGCCCCTGCGTTCTTTGCGCTGGCGAGATTGCCCTCGGCGAGCCCGCCATAGTTATGGGTCGGTCCCACAAGGCCGTCGAAATTGGCTTCCACAGCCGGCTGGACGTGCACGGCCATCGGCTCAGAGCCCCTTCACCGGCAGGCTTTCGAGCTTGGGCGCAGCCTGCGTGGCGACCGGATAGGCGCAGTAGTCCGCAGCGTAGTATGCGCTCGGCCGGAAATTGCCCGACCGGCCCGGCCCGCCGAAGGGCATCGCTCCGGATGCGCCGGGCGTCGGCCGGTTCCAGTTCACCACGCCGGCCCGCACCAGAGCGTGGAAGCGCGTCCAGTGCGCCTCGTTCTCCGTCACGAGGCCCGCAGCCAGCCCGAAACGGGTGTTGTTGGCCTCGCGGATGGCTGCATCAAAATCGGGAACGCGGCGCACCTGCAGCAACGGGCCGAACACCTCCTCGTCGGGTATCTTCACCCCCGTCACGTCGATGAGCCCCGGCGACAGGAACGCGGGACCGTTCGTGAGCGCGCCGGCCTTGAGCAGGGGCTTGCCTCCGAAGCTGATCATCTCGCTTTGCGCGCGCAACACGTCGTCGGCCGCGCTGCGGCTGACCAGCGGGCCCATGAAGGGCTCGGGGTCGGTGTCCCACGCGTCAGCGCGGAGTTTGCCGGCCAGCGCGACCGCGGCCTCGAGGATGGCGTCGCCCGCCTCGCCTTCAGGCACGATCAATCGACGCGCGCACGAGCAGCGCTGACCCGTCGTGATGAACGCTGAAAGCGCAATCAGGCGCGCGGCCGCGTCCGGATCGGCGTCGTCCCAGACGACAAGCGGATTGTTGCCGCCCATTTCAAGCGCAAGCTGAACGTCGGTCCGCCCTGCGAAGGTCTTGTGGATGAACGAACCCGTCGCCCATGAGCCGGTGAACAGGACGCCGTTGAGGTTTTCATCCTGAAGCGCAGCGGCGCCGGCGTCGCGACCGCCCTGGATCAGGTTCACGACGCCTTCCGGCGCCCCTGCTTCGGCGAAGGCGTCGATCATGAACGCGCCCACGGCGGGGGTCAGCTCGGACGGCTTGAACACGATCGTATTGCCCGCCAGAAGCGCCGGCACGATATGGCCGTTCGGCAAATGGCCGGGGAAGTTGTAGGGCCCGAGCACGAACATCACGCCGAGCGGCTTGTGGTTGAGCTGAAGCGAACCGAACTCGCTCTGGGTGCGGGCTTCGCCGGCGCGTTCGGCCTGCGCCTTAATCGACAGCGCGATCTTGCCGATCATCGTGCCGGCTTCCGCCTCTCCTTCCCAGCGCGGCTTGCCGGTCTCGCGCGAGATCAGCGTGGCGAGCTCGTCCTTTTTCGCCTCCAGAACCGCCTTGTAGCGCTCCATGGCGGCGATCCGGTCGGACAACGGCGCCAGCGCCCAGGGCTCGAAGGCCTCGCGCGCAGCCGCGAACGCCGCCTTGACCTGGCGCGGGGTCGCCCCGGCGCCGACCCACAGGGTTTCCCCGCGGGCGGGATCGACGCTGTTGAAGCCCGGACCGTCGCCGGCCTTCCACTCGCCCTTGATGAAGACGTCCTTGCGCATGGTCACTCCCTGACCCAGATCCGCGCCCGGTCGCCGGCGGTCAGGTCGAGGAGACGCCGGGCCTCGTCCTCGAGCCGGACGCCCGCCTCGGTCAGGCGGACGGTCGTGAAGGTCGCGCGGAAATCATTCGCGCGGTCGTTGGTGACAATCGCCTCGGCAGGCGCGCCATCCGATGCGTCGGTGACGGTCTCGAGCCGGCTTTCGCGGCGCGTGCGCACGGCCTCGGCCTCGCAGGACATCAGCGGCCCGGCGTCAAAAATGTCCACATAGCGGTCGTAGCGGAAACCTTCCCACTCCAAGAGCCGGCGCGCGTTCGCGCCGTGAGCATGGGTGAGCCCGATCACCTCGCGCGCCGGTTTCGGCAGCAAATCCACATAGATCGGATGCACCGGCATCAGATCGAGGATGAACTGGTTGTCCGTCGCCGCGCTGAGCCGGTCGGCCTCCTCGAACTCCATCCGGAAGAAGGGCCGCGTGACATGCTCGAAGAAGGGAGAATGGCCCTGATCGTCGACCACCCCGCGCAGCTCCGAGACGATGCGCGGCCCGAAACGCTCCGGCGAAGCAGCGATCATCAGATAGCGCGACTGGGCGATGAGACGCCCTGCGCCCGTGCCGCGCGCGGCGTCGCGCACGAAGAGCGAGCCGACCTCGGTGCAGCCGGCGAAGTCGTTGACGAGCAGCATGACATCCATGTCGAAGCGCCTGTCCGCTTCACGCGACGCCTGAGCAATCGTCATTATCTTGAAGTCAAAATACGGTTTCTTGACGCCGACCGCCGCCTTGACCGCCGCCGTGCCGAGCACCTTGCCGCTTTCGGCGTCCTCGATCATGAGCTGGTAGCGGGCGTCGGACCGGTCCTCGGTCTCGCCCCGGAACGCCGCTTCAGAGCCTTCGAGCAACGCCCCCAAGGTATCGTCGTCGACCGCCAGACTGGTGAAGCCCGGTCCGGCGGCCTTGGCGAGGGTGACGAAGTCGCCGTGATCAGCGCTGCGCGCGGAACGCACAAGAAGCATGGCGCGCGCTCCTTCAGGCCGCCGAGGCCAGCCGGCGCGCGGCTTTCGCGTCGAACTGGCCGCGCGCGAACTTCATCAGCAATACAGCGGACAGCTTCGCCTTCTCCGGGAAGCTCGACGCCTTCGCGACCTCGCGGTCGGAATGGATGTCCGCGCCGCGCACGCCCAGCGTGTCGACATTGGGACAGCCCGCCGCCCAAAGGTTATTGCCTTCGCACACCCCGCCGGTCGGATTCCATTTCAGGTCGAGTCCGATGGCCTCACCCGCCGCGCGCGTCCACTCGAAGACCTGCCGGTTGGCGGGCGTCATCGGCTTCGGCGGACGCGTAAAGCCGCCATGCAGGTCCGCGCTGACGCCGTCGAGCGCATCGACCTGAGCCACACAGCGATCAATCGCAGCCGACGCCCAGGCCGCATCCGCTTCATCGCCCACCCGGACATTGAAGCGCACGACGGCCATGTCCGGCACCACGTTGGGCGGGCCTCCGCCCTCGATGCGCGAGACATTGACGGTGACCTGCTCGCGCTGGCCGTTCAGGTCGTCGACGAGCGCGGCGAAGCGCGCGCCCGCAGCGATCGCGTTCCGCCCGAGATGATGCTCGCGGCCGGCATGGGCCGCTCGTCCCTTCAGCCGGAGCGAGAAATTGCCCGAGCCCTTGCGCGCGCCCGCCAGCGAGCCGTCGGCCAGGGCGGGCTCGTAAGTCATGCCGAGATCCGCCTTCGATCCCAGCTGATGCAGGACTGGGCCGGAGCCGAGCGATCCGATCTCCTCGTCCGGGCTTATCAGCACGTCGTAACCGAGCGCTTTCGCCCAGGGGCTGCGTTCCAGCGCGAGCAGCCCGTGCAGCATCACGAGAAGCCCGCCCTTCATGTCGGCCACACCCGGACCGTTGAGCGTGTCGTCATCCAGCCAGGTGACATCCTGGAAATGGTAATCCGGCGGAAAAACCGTATCCGAATGACCCGTCAGCACGATCCGGACGTCGGCGTCCGGCCGCACGCGGACCCTGAGCGCGGGCGTATAGGCCTGCTCGACGATTTCGCCGGCGGCGGTCACTTGCCGGCTGGGCGGCAGATCAACCGCGCTGACGGCTCCGCCCGTCTCCGCGAACGCCTCCGCGAGCAGGGCGCGCATGCGCTCGAGCCCGTCAGCGTTGCGGCTGCCTGAATTCACCCGCGACCACGCCATGACGGTCTCGATCATGGAGTCGGCGCGGCTCTCGACCCAGTCGAGAACAGCGCGTTCCTCGGCGTCGAGGCTGACAGCGGTCATCCGGGGCTCCCTTCAGCGGCGCGATCAGGCGTGCTCGAGCGCCTGGGCGAAATCCTCGATGAGGTCTTCCGGGTTTTCGATGCCGATCGAGACCCGCACCATGCCCGGGGTGAAACCCAGCCGCTCGCGCAACACCGGATCGACGCCGGCATGCGTTGTCGAGCCGGGATGGCAGATCAGGCTCTCCGTACCGCCCAGGCTCACCGCAAGCTTCACCACCTGAAGCGCGTTGAGCATGCGGAAGGCTGCTTCCTGGCCGCCCTTCACGTCGAAGGAGAAGGTTGAGCCGTTATGCCCGCCGGTCTGCTTCATGTGCAGATCATGATCGCGCGTGCCCGGCTCGAGGAAGCCGAGATAGCGCACCCGCTCGATCTTCGGATGGGTGTTCAGGAATTCCGCCACCAGGCGCGCGCCTTCGAAGGCCGCCGTCATGCGAAGCTGGAGCGTCTCCAGCGAGCGCAGGAGCATCCAGCAGGTGTTCGGGTCGAGATTGGTGCCCATGGCCGAGCGCAGCTTGCGCACCGGCCCCATGTATTCGCTCGATCCGAGCGCGGCCCCGGCGATCAGGTCGGAATGCCCGCCCACGTATTTGGTCAGGGAGTACACCAGCACGTCGGCGCCGTGGCGCAGCGGCTGCTGGCCGATCGGGCCCTGAACCGTGTTGTCGACGATCACGGGCGGGCGGAAGCCCTGACGCTCGCCAAGCTCGTCGGCGAGGCGCTGCATCAGGCCGAGATCACAGATTTCGTTGGTCGGGTTCGTGGGCGTCTCGGTGTAGATGACCGCCACGCGTCCGTGTGCGGCCGCCGCGTCGAGCGCCTGGCGAATTTCCGCCTCCGGCGCATGAACGACGAAATCGAAACCGCTCAGCCCGAATTTCGGCAATTGGTTGCGGATCAGCGTCTCGGTGCCGCCATAAAGCGGCGTGGAGTGCAGGATCGCGTCGCCGGCCTGACAGAAGGCCAGCAACACGGTGGAGATGGCCCCCATGCCGGAGGAAAAGACGCAGGCTTCCTCCGCGCCGTCGAACAGGGTCAGCCGGTCTTCCAGCACTTCGACATTGGGGTTGTTGAAGCGCGAGTACATCAGCCCCGGCGCGTCCGGGTCGCCCTCCTCGGCGCGGCCGCCCATCACGCGGAAGAAGGCGGCACCCTCCTCTGCGCTGGAGAACGCGAAGGTCGAGGTCTGGAAGATCGGCGGCTTGATGGAGCCTTCCGACAGCTTCGCATCGAACCCGTAGCTCATCATGAGCGTCTCCGGGTGCAGATCGCGGCCCGAGAGGGCGCGTTTGCGATACGGGGTTTCCGGCTTGCTCATCGGGATCTCCGAAACGGGTTGGGCGCAGGCTGCAGACCGCGTCCGCGGGCTGTGCGGCGACGGACAGCGGGGACGGACGCCCCGGCGCGGCGAAGGGTCATGCGCCGGTTGTCGCGCGCGCGCCTGTGGCGGTCAAGCGCAGCCGCGGCGCCGGCGTGCAAAGAAAACGGCCCGGCGCGAGGATCGCGCCGGGCCGCAGTGCACTCTGTCTGACGCCTGAGCTTAGTTGCGCAGGTCGATGGTCACTTCCGAGCGGCGGTTGAGCGGCTCGCGCACGCCGTCCGGCGTGTCGACGGCCGGGCGGGTCTCGCCGAAGGCGTCGAGATCGATCGCCGCGCCCGGAACGCCGAGGCGGACCATCTCGTCGCGCACGACGCGCGCACGGCGCTCCGAAAGCCCGACATTGTAGGCCGCCGGACCCGAGCGGTCCGCGTGACCGGCGATGGCGACGCTGGACACGTTGCACTCTTCCGCCTGGGCGACCGCATTGGCGATCACTTCGCGCGCCTGGCTGGTCAGCTCCGAGCGGTCCCACTCGAAGTAGACCACGAAGCTCTCAGCCTCACACGACGGCTGAGCCGGCGGAGGCGGAGGCGGCGGAGGCGGCGGCGGGGGCGGA
>CAZLOV010000087.1:0-10292 GCA_964561235.1 uncultured Caulobacterales bacterium | reverse complement strand
GGCTATCATGGCGAGGATCAGGACGATGCGCGCCTCGCCGAGGCGGCGGCGCGCATCGGTTTTCCGGTGCTCATCAAGGCGGCGGCGGGCGGCGGTGGCAAGGGCATGCGCCGCGTCGACGCGCCGGAGACATTCGCCGAGGCGCTTGCAAGCTGCCGGCGCGAGGCGGCGTCCTCCTTCGGCGACGATCGCGTGCTGATCGAGAAATTCATCCTCAATCCGCGCCATATCGAGGTGCAGGTCTTCGGCGATGCGCACGGCAACGCTATCCATCTCTTCGAGCGCGACTGCTCCCTGCAGCGCCGCCACCAGAAAGTCATCGAAGAGGCGCCCGCGCCGGGAATGACCGAGGAGGTCCGCGCGGCCATGACCGGCGCCGCCGTCCGCGCCGCCCAGGCGGTTGATTATGTCGGCGCCGGCACGGTCGAGTTCATCGTCGACGGCTCGGGGCCGCTTCGCAAGGACGGCTTCTTTTTCATGGAGATGAATACGCGTCTTCAGGTGGAGCATCCGGTGACGGAGGAAGTCACGGGCCTTGATCTCGTCGAGCTTCAGCTGCGTGTCGCCTCTGGTGAGCGATTGCCGCCGCAGGAGGAGATCCGGCTGTTCGGCAACGCGGTCGAGGCGCGGCTCTATGCGGAGGATCCGGCGTCCGGCTTCCTGCCGTCCATCGGCCGGCTCGAGCGTCTGGAGCTGCCAGCGGACATTCGCGTGGATTCCGGCGTGGAGGAGGGCGGCGTCGTCACGCTGCATTACGATCCGATGATCGCCAAGCTCATCGCCTACGGGGAAGACCGCGATCAGGCGCTGGACGAACTTGCCGACGCGCTGGCGGATGTGCAGGTCTGGCCGGTAAAGACCAATGCCGGCTTCCTGCGCCGGCTCGCGGAAGACGCGCGCTTTCGCGACTTCGCCATCGACACCGGGTTCATCGACAACGCGCTTGCAACGCTTGCGCCCAAGGGGCCGGACCTGCGCGCGCTGGCGATCGCCGCGGCGGCGTCGTTTGCGGAGCCGCCTGTCTCCGGCTGGCGCGATCCCTTCGATCAGCGCGACGGGTTTCGCGCCAACCGGCCGCATCGGCGCACGCTGGGTTTCAATATCGAGGGCGAACGCATCGAGGCGCGGCTGGAGGACGGCGCGCTGTCGCTGCATGGACGGCAGGGCGAACTTGCGTCGATGGCCTTGCGCCTGCTCGGCGAGGACGACGCCGGCCGCCTGCATGCCCTGGTCGACGGCGAGCTGGAGACGGTCGACCTGCTGGCGGTTCCCGGCCGGCTGGTCGTCTTCCGGAACGGTGAGGCGCACGCGTTCGAGTTCTGGCCCGGCCGTATTTCGCTTGACGAGCTCGCCGCAGGCGACGTGGTCAAGGCGCCGATGCCGGGCAAGGTTCTGACCGTTTCGGTCACGGTGGGGCAGGCGGTGTCGCGCGGCGACAGCCTTGTCGTGCTTGAGGCGATGAAGATGGAGCATGGCCTGACAGCGCCGCGCGACGGCGTCATCGAGGCGGTTCATGTCGAGCCCGGCGCGCAGGTCGGCGACGGCGACGTGCTTGTGGCGCTGGTCGAGAGCGACGAGGCGGCGGCCTGAGGCTGGCGGCTTTCAACAGCGGGTTTCTTGGCGCGGCGGCGGAGTCATCCTAGCTCGCAAGCATGGCGTTGCATCTGGTCAAGCTCTGCGTCGGCGCGGACAGCATCGAGGATCTTGAGCGCTGGCGCGACACGATCGCGCCGGGCGGCGGACCGATGTTCCACGACACCCGCATGACGCCCAAGCGCAAGGACGCCCTGCTTGAGGGCGGCTCGCTGTACTGGGTGATCCGCCGCGTCATCCAGTGCCGGCAGGAGATCCTCGACCTTGCGGAGTATGCCGACGAGAACGGTACGAAGCGCTGCCGCATCTGGCTGAACGCCGAAATCGTCCGCACCCAGCTGCAGGGCAAGCGGCCCTTCCAGGGCTGGCGCTACCTGAAGGCGTCCGACGCGCCGCCCGATGCGGGCGCCAGCATGGGCGGCGAGGACCTGCCGCCGGATCTTCGGCGCAAGCTGATCGAGCTTGGCGCCTGGTGAGCTAGGCGGGGCCGTCGGCCGCCATGTTGTCGATCAGACGCACGCCCTCGATCCGCACCGCCGCCAGCAGCCGGCCGGCGCCGTCCAGCGGCCCGCCGGGCAGGGAATCGAGCGTTTCCGGGTCGCGCAGCTCCACGTAATCGACGGCGTCGAACGCCTCCTTGCACGCGTGGCGCGCCCGCGCGAGGACGACTGCGGCGGGTTCTCCATCGGCGAGCGCCGCTGCGGCCGCCTTCAGGATGACATTCAGCCCGGCGGCCCGGCTGCGCGCCTCCGCGGACAGGTATGCGTTGCGCGATGACAGCGCGAGGCCGTCGCTGTCGCGCGCGGTCCTCCCGGCGAGGATGCGCACAGGCATGTCGAGATCGGCGGCCATGCGGCGCACAACCAGCAATTGCTGATAATCCTTCTCGCCGAACACGGCGATGTCGGGCTCGACTTGGTTGAAGAGCTTGGCGACAACGGTTGCAACGCCGCCGAAGAAGTGGGGCCGCGGATCGCTCTCCAGTCCGGCGGCGGGATCGCCCGGCTGCACATAGGTGGAAAAGCCCGCCGGATACATCGTCTCCGCCGTTGGAGCGTAAAGCAGGTGGCAGCCTGCATCGGCAAGCTTGCGGGCGTCTTCGGCCAGCGTGCGCGGATAGCTCGCGAGATCCTCGCCGGCGGCGAATTGTGCCGGGTTGACGAAAATGCTCGCGATCACGCGATCGGCCTGGGAAAGCGCCTGGCGAACAAGGGAGAGATGACCCTCGTGCAAGGCGCCCATGGTCGGCACGAAGCCGACGCTCAGCCCTTCCGCCTTCCACGCGCGGCTGGCCGACCGCACGCTGGCGGGGTTGGCGACGGCACGCAGCGGCAGGCCGGAAAGCAGGTCTTCGGTCATGATCGCACCTGGCGGGAAACAGTGCGCGGACGCTATCCGCACGCTGAGCGAAAGGGCAAGCCGCGCGCAGCCGGGCGTATCTTCAGCCCGCCGCGACTCGGCTTACTCAAATCATCATGAAACGCCTCTTGCTTATCCTTTCAGGCTTCGCGCTGACCGCCTGCGCCTCCCTGCCGGGATTGCCTGCGCGCGAGCCGCCGGCCGCGCCGGAGGCCGGACGGGTTCTCAGCGCTGATGAGACCTTCGCGCTCGCGCTCGCCGACCGGCTCATCACCGAGGTCGAGACGCCGTCCGGCCGGCTTGCCGGCGCCCGCAACGAGATGACCGCGCTCGCCGCCGCTTTGGCCGCCCGCGCGGGGTTCGACGCTGCGCCGGAGCCCGCTCCGGCCTCAAGCCCGCCGTCCGCGGAGCTTTCCGGGCCGCCGGACATGGCGGGCGCGCGCAGCCTGATGCACGCCGTTCATCTTGCTTCCTACCGAGATGTGCAGACGCTCGCCCAGGGCTGGGCCGAACTGCAGGCTGCGGAGCCGAGCCTTGCAGGTCTGGAAGCGCGTTACGTGGCGGTGGACCTGCCCGGACGCGGGCGCTTCCTGCGTCTCAAGGCCGGGCCTTTCGACACGCTCACCGAGGCGCGCCGTGCGTGCGCGCCTCTTGGCGAGCGCTGGTGTGATCCGACCGACTTCACCGGCGCGCCCGTTGCGCCGCGCTAGTCCGGCCGGCGCGCGGCTTGCCTTCCGATTGCATGAGGATGACCCTTTGACCACCGACCTTCGTGCCGAGAGTGACGCGGCGTCCTATGATGACGCCGACACGCCTGCGTCTGGATCCGGCGAAGCCGGACGCGCCGGCGTTCAGGAGCGATCGGGAATGATCTCGCAGAGCGGCCGTTTCATCCCGGAGGGTCCCGCGCGCGCCGCGCAGGGCCACGTTATCGTCATCGGCAACGAGAAGGGCGGGGCGGGCAAGTCCACCGTCGCCATGCATCTGCTGGTTTGCCTGATGCGGATGGGACGGCGCGTGGGGGTCATCGATCTCGATCTGCGCCAGGCCTCGCTTTCCCGCTATCTCGCCAATCGCCGGCGCTGGTCTGAGAAGCGGGGCGTCGAGCTGCCCATGCCCGATGAGATCGGCCTGCCGCAGAGCGGCGCGCGCCATCTGGACGCGGTGGAGCGCGAGGAACTCGAAGCCTGGCGCGCCGCGCTGTCGGACCTCAAAACGCGCTGCGACTTCATCATCATCGACGCGCCAGGCGCAGACACGCACTATGCGCGCCTCGCGCACGCCGCCGCGGACACGATCCTCACCCCGATCAACGACAGCTTCATCGACTTCGACCTGCTCGCCGAGGTCGATCCGGACACCTTCGAGGTCGGACGCCCGAGCTTCTATGCCGAGCTCGTCTGGGAATGCCGCAAGCGCAAGGCGGCGGCGGAGCGCAAGTCGATCGACTGGGTGGTGATGCGAAACCGCATCGCGAGCCTGGATGCGCGCAACAAGCGGCGGGTCGGACGGGGCTTGCGCAAGCTCTCGGAAAAGGTCGGCTTCCGGCTTGCGCCGGGATTTTCCGAGCGCGTGATCTACCGGGAGCTGTTTCCACTCGGACTGACGCTTCTGGATCTGACCGAGAGCGGTTCGTCAGTGCAGTTCACGATGAGCCACGTGGCCGCACGCCAGGAGTTGCGCGATCTGCTGATCCTCCTGAAACTGCCCGGGCTTGCAGGCGAGCCGATCCCGTTCTGATCGCGCCGCCCGAGATTTCCGGAGGCTCCAGGCCGTGATCGGCGTTTTCTTCGGCGGATTGATCGCGCTCGCCCTGATGCTGGCGATCGGATGGCTGTTTTCGAAGGCTGACGCAGGCAAGCTCGCCCAGGGCAGCCGCGCGGTGCTCGGGCTCGGCGCGATCGTGCTCGGCGCGCTTCTGACCTTTCGCGGACTTGGCGTGGTCGGAGCGCCTCTGGCGGCGGCCGGGCTGGGCCTCCTTGCGACGATGGCGAAGCGGGCAGGCGGCGGCGCAGGGGCCGACAACGCCCAGTCCGGGCGGGCGCGGACCCGCGCGTCGATGAGCCCGGCGGAGGCGCGCGAAATCCTCGGCGTCGATGCAAACGCCGATCCTGACGAGATCCGGACGGCCTATCGCGAGATGATGAAGCGCGTTCACCCCGACGCCGGCGGATCGAACGCGCTCGCCGCCAAGGTGCGCGAAGCCTACGAAATCCTCGGCGGACGCTAGCCGCTCCGCCTAGAGCGCGTCCTCGTACAGGGTGAAGCAGGTGCCGCCCGCGTTCAGTATCGCGAGGCAGGCGGCGTGCGCGGTCTCTTCGCTGAGATTGGAAAAGCGCGCGCGCCAGAAGCGCCGCTCGTCCTGCGCGGCGGCTTGCACATGGGCCCGGCCGGCTGGCAGCGCAGGCGCGAAATTGCGGGCGGCGGCGCTTACCTCGTTAAGGCGCAGCCAGGCCGCCGCTTCGCTCGAGAACGCGCCCACCTGGATCGCCCAGGCGCCGGCGGGGCCGGCCTCGACGAGGCCCGAGCCGAATTCAACGCCGTAGGCTTCCGCGGCGGTCTCCGCCACAAGCACCGGCGCCGGTTCGCGTTCCGGCGCGAGGACGGAATAGGCCGCTTCAATGAGTTCGCGCGCATGGGCGTCGCGCGCCGCCGCCGAGGCGCCGCCCATGACGACGGCCACGATATCCGCGCCCTCCCGCGAGGCGGTCGCGGCGATATTGAAACCCGAAGCGCGGATATAGCCGGTCTTCATGCCGTCTGCGCCTTCGACATCGCCCAGCAGGTGGTTGTGACTGCGATACGTGCGACCGTTCCAGGAAAACGCCGTTTCCGCGAAATAGGGAAGGAACTCAGGATGGTCCCGCCGCAGGGCGGCGGCGAGCCGGGCCATGTCGCGCGCGCTGGTGAGCTGCTCGGCGTCGGGCAGGCCGGAGGCGTTCCGGAAGGTCGTCGCGTCCATGCCAAGCCCGCGCGCGCGCTCTGTCATCAGGACGGCGAAGGCGGCCTCGTCTCCGGCGAGATGTTCCGCGACGGCGACCGCGACGTCGTTTGCGCTCTTGATCACAAGCGCGCGGATCGCCGTCTCGATGTCGAGGCGCGCGCCGCGCGTCAGGCCAAGGCGCGACGGCGGGCGCGAGGCGGCTTCCGCCGAGGCCGTGATCTCGTCGTCAAGCGCGACCACCCCGTCTTCGATGGCGTCGAAGAGCACGTAAAGGGTCATCATCTTGGTGAGCGAGGCCGGATGACGCGGCGCATCGGCGCGCCGCGCATGAAGCACGCGGCCTTCGCCGAGATCGGCGACGAACGCGGCGTAACGCGGATCCTCCGCCGCCCGGGCAGGCGCCGAAACCGACGGAATCGCCAGACAGGTCAAAAGGATCAGCAAGGCCCGAACCATGCCTCGAGCATCAGGCCCGCGCCTTGCTTTTTGGTAAACGCTTGCGGTTTCAGGGCTTTTGTGCAGCGCAGCAAACGCTTGACCCCGCCGCCTTGTTCGTGCATCTTTGCTGCGGTTGCGAACGAGCCTGCGGAGACGACGATGGCTGCTGACGACAAGACCTCTTCCACGTCGAACACCGGATTGATGCCGGGCTCGTCGGTGTCTGCGTCGGCGACGTCTGCATCTTCCTCGGGCAAGCCCGCCGCCGCGCCGTCCAAGCCGACCGAGCCGGCTGCTTCCGCGGAAGCGAAACCGGCTGCTGCACCCGCCGCCGCCAAGGCGGATGCAAACGGTCAGGCCGCGCCGGCGCCTGCGAAGAAGTCCGCCGCGCCGGCGGCTTCGGCTAAACCCAAAACCCAGACCCAGTCAAAGACTGCGAGCCCGCGCAAGGTCGTGAAGACGGCGCCGGCCAAGCCCGCTGCAGAGCCGGCGGCGCAAACGAAGGCCCAATCCGCGGCTCCGGCGAAAGCGCCGGCGGCCAAGGATCCGGCCAAGGCGTCGAAGCCGGCGGCGAAAGCTCCGGCGAAGAAGACGGCTCCGGCCAAGCCTGCATCGGTGAAGGCGAAGAAGCCCGCCGCTGCTCCGGCCGCCCCGAAGCCCGCCGCCGCTGCGTCCGCCAAGCCTGCCGAGCCCAAGTCGGCTTCCGCCCGCAAACCTTCCGCACCCCGCCGCTACACAGGAGCATTCGCCATGACCGCTGCGAAAAAAGACAACGTGAAAGAAACCTTCGAGACCGTCACCGCCGCCTCCAACGAAGCCATGAAAGAAGGCTTTGAGAAGTCGCTCAACGCGCTCAACGACGTCTCCGCGTTCCAGAAAGACACCGTTGATTCCGTGATCGCCTCCGCGACGGCTGCGGGCAAGTCGGTCGAGACCCTGAACTCGAACGCCATCGCCTACGCCAAGAAGGCCATGGAAGACAGCGTCGCCGCCGCGAAGAACATGGCTTCGGCGAAGTCGGTCCAGGAGCTCATCGAGATCCACGCGGACTACACCAAGTCCACGCTCGACAGCTATCTCGCTGAAGTGAACAAGACCACCGACCTGATGTCGGCGATGGTCAAGGACACCATGAAGCCGCTCAACGACCGCGTCGCCGCGGCCGTCGAGATGATGCAGTCGGCCCGCTAAGAGGCGCTGCACACATAAACGTTCCGGTTCGCGCCGCCGGTTAGGCCGCGCGCGGACCGCACCGTTCCTCCCTGACTGGGCCTGGCCTTCGCGCCAGGCCTTCTTTTTTCCATTTTACCGGTGCGAAATGGTCGCGCGCGCAGGATCGCTGCGCTTCATTCCCGCGACGGGGCTTCCCAGTCTGGGGGCGTCGCCTAGATACTAGAAACAGGCGAAGCCTCTCGCCGGAAAGATCGACCGGTTCAGTTCGACGATGACGAAACCGCGCAACAGCGACGACGACGACACCGGCGCCGGTACAGGCGTCGCGGTTAAGCCGCGGGTGCGCACCCAGCGGCCGTCCATGTACAAGGTGCTGCTTCTCAACGACGATTACACCCCGATGGAGTTCGTCATCGAGGTGTTGATCCGGATCTTCCACAAGCCGACGGAAGAAGCGACTCGCATCATGCTCCATGTGCACCAACATGGAGTTGGGGTGTGCGGGGTCTACACCTACGAGGTGGCCGAGACCAAGATCGCCCAGGTCATGGACGCCGCCCGCCGCGCGCAGCATCCTCTGCAGTGCACCATGGAAAAGGATTAGGTCTTGCCCTCTTTCTCCCCCGCGCTCGAAGAAACGCTCCATCGCGCTTTGGCGACGGCCAATGAGCGCAAGCACGAGTATGCGACGCTGGAGCATCTTCTCCTCGGTCTTTGCGAGGACGACGACGCTGCGGCCGTGATGCGCGCCTGCGACGTGGATGTCGACGAGCTGCGCTCGACGCTGAACGAGTATGTCGAGGAAGAACTCCAGAGCCTGATCGTTGAAAACGGCGAGGACGCCAAGCCCACCGCCGGGTTCCAGCGCGTGATCCAGCGCGCGGTCATCCATGTGCAGAATTCCGGCCGCGAGGAAGTGACCGGCGCGAACGTGCTCGTCGCCCTGTTCGCCGAGCGCGAGAGCCATGCGGCGTATTTCCTCGCCGAGCGCGACATGACCCGCTACGACGCGGTCAACTTCATCTCGCACGGCATCGCCAAAAAGGCCGGCGCCAGCGAACCGCGCCGCGCGCGCGGCGCCTCGGACGATGCGGAAGGCAAGACCGAGGACAAGGACGACGCGCTCGCCGCCTATTGCGTCGATCTCAACGCCAAGGCGCGCGCGGGCGGGGTGGATCCGCTGATCGGGCGCGAACATGAGGTCGAGCGCTGCGTGCAGATCCTCTGCCGCCGCCGGAAAAACAATCCGCTCCTGGTCGGCGATCCCGGCGTCGGCAAGACGGCGATCGCCGAAGGCCTTGCGCGCAAGGTCGTCGAGGGCGAGGTGCCCGAAGTTCTCGAGGATGCGGTCATTTACTCGCTCGACATGGGCGCGCTGCTGGCCGGCACGCGTTATCGCGGCGATTTCGAGGAACGCGTGAAGCAGGTCGTGAAGGCGCTCGAGCAGCGTCCCTATGCGATCCTCTTCATTGACGAGATCCACACCGTCATCGGGGCCGGGGCGACCTCGGGCGGGGCGATGGACGCCTCCAACCTGCTCAAGCCTGCGCTGCAGTCCGGTTCGCTGCGCTGCATGGGGTCGACGACCTACAAGGAATACCGCCAGCATTTCGAGAAGGACCGCGCGCTCGCGCGCCGCTTCCAGAAGATCGACGTGGTCGAGCCGAGCGTTCCGGACACGATCAAGATCCTCCAGGGCCTGAAGCCCTATTTCGAGGATTTCCACGACATCCGCTTCACGAACGAGGCGCTGAAGTCCGCCGTGGAGCTGTCCGATCGCTATCTCGGAGACCGCAAGCTGCCGGACAAGGCCATCGACGTGATCGACGAGGCGGGCGCCAGCATGCGCCTGCTCGCCGCCTCCAAGCGCAAGAAGACGATCGGCGTGAAGGAGATCGAGACCGTCATCTCCAAGATGGCGCGCATTCCGCCGAAGTCGGTCTCCAAGTCCGACGAAGCCGCGCTCAAGGATCTCGACAAGGCGCTCAAGCGGGTCGTGTTCGGCCAGGACGATGCGATCGAGAAGCTCGCCACCGCCGTCAAGCTGGCGCGCGCGGGTCTTCGCGAGCCTCAGAAGCCGATCGGCTGCTATCTGTTCTCCGGCCCCACCGGCGTCGGCAAGACCGAGGTCGCCCGCCAGCTCGCCGCGACGCTCGGCGTTGAGCTGCTTCGCTTCGACATGTCGGAATACATGGAACGCCACACCGTCAGCCGCCTGCTCGGCGCGCCGCCGGGCTATGTCGGCTACGATCAGGGCGGACAGCTGACCGATGCGATCGACCAGCATCCGCACTCGGTGTTGCTCCTCGACGAGATCGAGAAGGCCCATCCGGACATCTTCAACATCCTGCTTCAGGTGATGGACAACGGCCAGTTGACCGACGCCAACGGCAAGAAGATCGACTGCCGCAACGTCATCCTCATCATGACGACCAATGCCGGCGCCGCCGACGCCGCCAAGGAAGCCATCGGCTTTGGACGCGGCAAGCGCGAGGGCGAGGATCAGGCCGCCATCGAGCGTCTCTTCACGCCTGAATTCCGCAACCGCCTCGATGCGGTCATTCCCTTCGCCGGCCTGCAGCCCGCCGTCATCGGCCGGGTGGTCGAGAAGTTCGTCCTGCAGCTCGAAGCCCAGCTGGCCGATCGCGGCGTCACCTTCGAACTCACCGAAGCGGCCACCGAATGGCTCGGCGAGAAGGGCTATGACGAGAAATTCGGCGCACGTCCGCTCGGCCGGATCATCCAGGAGCATATCAAGAAGCCGCTCGCCGACGAGATCCTGTTC
>CAZLOV010000086.1:0-10438 GCA_964561235.1 uncultured Caulobacterales bacterium | reverse complement strand
ACTGAAGCGCCTTGACGAGCCGAAGCTTGTGCTCGGGGCTGGTGCGCGCGAATACATCGGTCTCAAGCACCGCCTGGGACAGCGCGGCGTCGTCCATCGTTTCGATATCCGCCCCGGTCAGCACCCGCTGGGTTCGCGCCAGCCCGATCTCGCGCGCGATCGCCCGCGCCGTGCCCGCGTGATCGCCGGTGATCATCTGAACGCGGATTCCGGCGCGCCGGCACTCCGCCACCGCCGCTATCGCTTCGGCCCGCGGCGGATCCACGATCCCGACAAGGCCGAGGAACACGAGCCCGTCCTTGACGTCCGCGTGGGCCAAAGCCGACGCGTCGTCCGCAGCCGGGCGCGCGGCGAGCGCCAGCACGCGGCGGCCCTGGCCGGCAAGGCGTTCCGCCTCGGCCATCCAGGCGTCGGCGTCGATAGGCGCCGCGCCGCCGCCCGGCGCACGCTGCTCGCCGCACATCGCCAGAACCTGCTCCGGCGCGCCCTTGACATAAATGGCGCGCGATCCGTCCGGCCGCCGGTTGAGCGTGGCCATGTAGCGGTGACGCGAGTCGAACGGCAACGCGGAGATGCGGGGATGCGCAGCGGCGGTCTCCTGCGGCTCGGCCCCCGCCTTTGCGGCGAGGGCGAGCAAGGCGCCCTCCATCGGATCGCCCTGCACGCTCCAGCCAGCCTCGCCCTCATGCAACTCGGCGTCGTTGCACAAGGCCGCCGTCAGGGCGAGCTCCCCGAGAACGCCGGCGGCCGGATCGTCCAACGTCGCCCCAGCCTTGAGGATTGCGCCGGAGGGCCGATAGCCCTCGCCTTCCACGTCGAAGCGTTCGCCGCCGGCGGCGACCTCGGTGACGACCATCTCGTTGCGGGTGAGCGTGCCGGTCTTGTCCGAGCAGATCACCGAGACCGAGCCGAGGGTCTCGATCGCCGGCAAGCGGCGCACGATGGCGTTGCGCCGCGCCATCGCCTGAACACCAACCGCCAGGGTGATCGTGAGAATCGCCGGCAGACCCTCAGGGATCGCCGCAACCGACAGCCCCACCACGGCCATGAACATCTCGAAGAAATCGTAATGTTCGACGAAGTATCCAAAGCCAAGCAGCAGCGCCGCAACAATCAGGATGAACATCGTCAGCCATTTGGCGAAGGCGTTCATCTGATGCACGAGGGGCGTCGTCAGCGTCTCCACTTCGGAGAGCATGCCGCTGATGCGTCCGATCTCTGTGCCGGCGCCGGTTGCGGTGACCACCCCGCGGCCCTGACCGGCGGTGACAAGCGTCCCGCTGAAGGCGATGCACAGCCGGTCGCCAAGCGGGGCGTCAGGGCCGGCCGGTTCGGTCGACTTCTCGACCGGAACGGACTCCCCCGTCAGCACGGCCTCCTGGATCTGAAGGCCGTAAGCGTCGAACAGCCGAAGATCGGCCGGCACCTTGTCGCCGGCCTCCAGCAGCACGACGTCGCCTGGCACGACTTCCGCGCTGTCGATCTCAACCCGCCGCCCGCCGCGCAGCACGTTGGCGTGCGGCGCCAGCATCCGGCTGATGGACTCCATCGCCTTTTCCGCGCGGCCTTCCTGGATGAAGCCGATCACGGCGTTGGCGATCACCACTGCAAGAATGACGGCGGTATCGATGGGATGGCCCAGCGCTAAGGTGACGGCCGCCGCACCCAGCAGCACGTAGATGAGCACGTTGTGGAAGTGCGCCAGGAACCTCAGAACCACGTTCGGGCGCGCTTTCGCGGGCGGTTCGTTGCGGCCGTACGTCGAAAGCCGCGACTGCGCCTCCTCGGCGCTTAGACCGTCGCGCCCGCTTCCGACAGCTTCAAACACCCGTTCTGCGGCTTCGGCATGGGCGAGGATCGAGACGGCGTTTCGCGCCTCGGCGGCTTGGCTCTGGGCGTTTATGTTCATCGTCAAGCTTCAATCGGCCGTGGACGGGACAAGGGTGGCGGGGCTAACGGATCGGCGAGACATAGCCGGGCGGCTTGACGGCGATCACCGAGCAATCGACCCGGTTCAAAAGGTCTTCGGCGGTATTGCCGATCAGGAAGCCCGGAACGCCGGTACGCGCGACGGTGCCCATCACAAGCACCCCGGCGCGGGAACGCTTCACGTGCTCGGCAATCGCCGTATGCGGGGGCCCGAGCGCCATGATCGGCACGATCCGAAGGCTGTAGGGGGCATCCGCCGCCACTGCGCCGATAAGCGTGTTCAACAAGACTCGCAGCGCGGCTTCGAGTTCGTCCCGATAGGCGCGCGCCTGGTTTTCGTCGCGGATCCATCGTGAAAGCAGCGCCTCGCCCGGCGCGTCCCAGACGTGGAGCACCTCCAGGGTTGCGCCCTGGAAGACCGCTGCCTCGATGGCGGTGCGAAGGATGCGCTTGTTCAGCGCATCCTGCGTCTGGGGCTCGGCCGCGCCGACGGGATCGACGTCGACGGCGGCGACAACGGAGCGGGACTTGCGTTTCGCGCCGGGCATGCGCAGCCAGACGGGGCATGCGCATTTGCGCAAAAGATGCTGATCCGTGCTGGCGAACACCCGCGCGCGAAGGCCGGACACCATCTCTGCGGTCTTGACCATGAGGTCGTAGCCGCCTTCCGACACGGCGCGGATGATTTCGAGGAAGCGCTTCCCGACCCGCACGTCCAGCGCCGGTTCGAAGTCGAGCTTCGCCGTTGCGGCGAGGCGGGCAAGCTCCTCCCGGCGTTCGGAGACGAGCCGGTCGATGATGGCGGCCTCATCCTGGCCTGAAGCTTTTGCGATGCGCGCAAGATCCGCAGGCGGCTCCACCACGCCGAGCAGCGTCAGCGAGGCGCCGCGCTCGGCGGCGAAGGCTGCCGCCATCGCAAGCGTGTCGAGGTCTTCCTTTTCATCCGAAACCGCGACCAACAGCTTGCTGAAGGCGACGGCTGCAGCCGGGGTCGTCATGGGTCGAGCTCCTTCTGGCCTAGCGGGTCGGCGACGTTCAAGGCGGCCGGGCGGCCGCCCTCCGTCAGGAGGTCGGCCGCCTGAACCGCGGCGTCCCTGAACGGCATGAGGATCAGCCCTGCGCCCAGCGCAGAAAAGGTTTTCGCAGCGGCGTCCGAATGGGCGGCGATTGCGGTTCGGCCCTTGAAGCCTAGCTCGCCGAGGCTGCGCAGGAGAACCTTGCGCGGGTCCTCTCCGCTCAGTCCCGGATCGTGTTCCGGCGTGGCGCAAACCACCCAGCGCGCATCCGACAAGGGCAAATGTGCGACGAATTCCGGATCGCTGGCGTCGCCGTAGACGGCGCGTATGCCGACCGAGGACGCATAGCGCACGGCAAGCGGATCGAAATCGACCGCCAGAACTTCGATGCCGCGGGATTTGAGGGATTGCGCCACGGCAAGGCCATAGCGGCCAACCCCGAAAACGACGGCGTCGGCGGACGGAGGCGGAGCTTCCGGATGCGTTTCGCCTCCTGCGCCGCCCCTTACCGGTATCAACGCCAGAGCGGGCTCCGCAAAGGCGTACAGCCGGTGGGAGTAGGTGATCATGTAGGTGGACGCCGCAATCGTGATGAGCCCGACGAGCGTCACCAGGCCGAGGGCGTCTTCGCTCACATGCCCCAGGGTGAGACCCATAGCCATGAAGATCAGGGAGAACTCGCTGATCTGGGCCACGGTGAGCCCCGCCAGGAAGCCTGTCCGGCGCGCATAACCCATGGCGCTCATGATCAAGAGGACGATGAGCGGATTGCCGATCAGGACGAAAAGCGAGAAGACGACGGCCGGTCCGACGCTCGTCCCCAGCACTGTCATGTCGAGCGAAGCGCCCAGCGATATGAAGAAGAAGAGCAGGAGGAAATCCCGCAGGGAGGCGAGGCGCGCCGCAATGGCCTCACGGTAAGGGGTTGAGGCGAGCGAGACCCCGGCGAGGAGCCCGCCAAGCTCCTTCCCGAAGCCCAGATGATAACCGACTGCAGCCAGCAGCGCCGCCCAGCCTATGGCGAACGACACAAGAAGCTCAGGGGCCTTTGCGAGGCGGTGCGCCAGGGGCGTTGCGACGGTGCGTATGAAGATGAAGACGCCCGCCAGCATAAGCGCCCCGTAGCCCGCCACGCGCAATATGGCCCCGCTGTCCCCACCCGCCTCCGCGCCTACGCCAAGCCCGGAAAGCGTGATCATCGCGATGACGACGACAATGTCCTGGACGATCAGGAAGCCAAGCGCGATGCGGCCGTGAAGCGAGTCGATCTCCCGCTTGTCGGACAACAGCTTCACGATGATGATCGTCGAGGAGAACGTCAGCGCGATGGCGATGTAGAAGGCGGTGGTCGCGTCAAAGCCGAGCCCGAGGCCGATGCCGAAGCCGAAGCCGACGATGGTCGTAAACGCCACCTGGCCGAGCCCGGTGGTCAGAGCGACGGGTCCGAGCGTGCGCACCAGCTTCAGGTCGAGCTTCAGTCCGACCATGAAGAGCAGGACCGCGATACCGAGTTCGGCGAGCAGGTCGATCGGCTCGTCCGATCGGGCGATGTCCAGAAGCGAGGGTCCGGCGAGAATCCCGACGGCGATGAAGCTGACGATCAGGGGCTGGCGCAACAGGACGCCGATGAAACCGACCGAAGCGGCAAGGACGAGAAGCGCGGCGATTTCGTAGAAGAGATAGCCGGAGAGCACTTCCCCCATGTCGTGTTTCTCCGGCCGAAACGCGTTCCGGCCCGGACCGGGCACCGAAACCGATTGGTTGTCGGACCCACCTTTTGTCATGTTTCATTTCGTTCGGGCATGCGGCTTTTCGCCCTGTCGGAGAGCCGCCTTAAGGGGTCGAGGGAGCGCGCGCTTCATGGACGCAGCCGTCAAGGGCCGGGAAGCTTGGAGACGTCGGGTCAGCGCCGCGACGGCGGCGGCCGGCCTTGCGCTGACGGCGTGTGCGAGCGATCCGCCCGCTGCGCCGCCGCGTGATGATTGCCGGGTCATCGCTGTCAGTTCGAACGGCTGGCACGCCGGGGTCTACCTGAAGGCGGACGACTTCCCGGCAGACGGGCCGATCCGCGCGGCGTTTCCGGATGCGTCCTGGTTTGCAGTCGGATGGGGCGACGCGCGGGCGTATCGCGCCAGCATCCGCCCGGCCGACGCGGTTCAGGCGGTGCTCTGGCCGACGCCGTCAAGCCTGCATGTAGCCGGCCTGAGGCAAGATCCGCGAACGGCCTACGGGCAGGCATGGACCGACGTGGCGCTGACACAGGCGGGCGCGCGCCGGCTTGCCGCCGCGCTTGAAGCGGAACTTGCGCGCGGCGCGGACGGTCAGGCGGTCGTGCTCGGCCCCGGGCTTGATCCGGACAGGAGCCTGTTCCTTGCAGGCCGCTCGCGATATCACGCCTTCAACACCTGCAATGTCTGGATGGCGCGTCACCTGAACGATGCGGGCGCGCATACGGGTTGGCCGCCCGGCCGGCTCCTTCCCGGCGGGCTGATGCGCGCCTTGAGCGCCGGGCCGTCCGCCTGCAGCGACCCTGTTGCGCGCTCCCGCGCAGAGACGGGCTGAGAGACGCGGCGCCGCGCTTCGCTCACGCCGTTGATTTCACGATTTCTCGGAAAAATGGAGCGGGTGAAGGGAATCGAACCCTCGTCTTAAGCTTGGGAAGCTTCTGCTCTACCATTGAGCTACACCCGCTGAGGGGCGGAGAAATACCACCTTGCGAGGCGCGCGTCAGCCGCGATCAGCCGCCGGCCGGCCGCCCAGCTTTCAGCCCTGCCGGAAATGCTTGGCGAGCTTGAGGCCCTGCGCCTGATAGTTCGATCCGGCGGCGCCATAAGGCGTCTCCGGCAAGTCCGACATCGGCTCGTAGACCAGTCGCGCGACGCTCTGTCCGTGCTCGAGGATGAAAGGCACGTCGCGCCCGCGCACCTCCAGCACCGCGCGGCTGCCTGCGCCGCCGGTCTGCGACACGCCGAAACCGGGATCGAAAAAGCCCGCGTAATGTGCGCGGAACTCGCCGATCTCCGGGGCGATCGGCGCCATTTCGGCGGCTTCGGCAAGCGGGATCTCGACCGCCTCACGCGAGGCGAGGATGTAGAACTCGCCCGGATCAAGGACCATCGCGCCGCCCGGCGCCATGACCGGCTCCCAGAACAGCGCGGCGTCATGTGCGCCCACACGCGACAGATCCACAAGCGGACTGTGGCGCTTGGCCCGCCAGCCGGCCGGGCCGTCGCCCTCAAGGTCGACAGACAAGGTCAGCGTGCGGCCGGGCGACGGCGCGCCGCGCCGCAGACGCGCCTGCACAAGCCGGTCGCCCGTGCGCGCCAGAACGGAGAAGGTGCGCGGGCAGATCTCGACATAAAGCGGCCCGGCATAGCCTTCGGGCGTGCGGTCGAAGGCCTCGCCCCCGTCGGCGATCACGCGCGTGAACACGTCCAGCCGGCCGGTTGAGCTTTTCGGGTTCATCGCCGCGGCCACGTCCGCCGGCAGGTCGAGGCGCTCCAGCAGCGGCGCGAGATAGACGCAGCCCGTCTCCAGCACGGCCCCGGCGGTCAGATCGACCTCATGCATGACCAGATCGCCGGAGAGCCGGTCGGCCACGCTGCGCCCGGCCCCGGGAAGGAAGCTCGCGCGCAGCCGCCAGGCTTTCTCGCCCAGACGCAGATCGAGGCTTGCGGGCTGGATCTGGCCCGGCTCCAGCGGCTGCGAGGCTGAGACGCCGCCGGCGCCGCTCAGCGCGGCGAGCGCGTGATCCGGCAGGATGCCTAGAGCATCGGTCATGAAGCGGAGGCCTTTATCGGGCGGGAATCACGACCGCGGCATGCGGACGCGGGGGAAGACTCCCTTGGCGCGGCGCGGCTGTCCAGCCCGCGCGAGACGCTTGAGCGCAACCCGGCTTGGCCGCAGGATGAGCGGCGGACGTTACTTGGCGAGCGTGGGCAGGCGCGTGTTCGAACAGAAGACCAACGGCGTGATCATCCGCGTCGAACCCGATTTCGAGCTCGACGAATCCGAGCCGGCCGAACACCTGTTCGTCTGGTCCTACACGGTGGAGATCGAGAACGCCTCCGAAGACGAGGTCCAGCTGCTCACCCGGGAGTGGCGGATCACAGACGCGCTCGGTCGCACGCGCATCGTGCGCGGCGACGGCGTGGTCGGCGAGCAACCCGTGCTCGCGCCGGGCGAGCGTTTCCGCTACACCTCCGGAGCGCCGCTGAACACCCCGTCGGGCTTCATGAGCGGGCATTACGGCATGCGCGGTTCCGACGGCCGCCTGTTCGACGCCATGATCCCGCCCTTCCCGCTGGACGACCCGTTCGACCGCAGCGCGGTGCACTGATCGGACCGGACGCGGCCTTCCGGACATGTGAGCCTCGTGAACGCCTCTGACCGCACAGTCCTGTTCGTGCTCGGCGCGCTCACCGCGATGCTCTCGGTGCTGATGTTCGCCCCCGCCGCCCTGGAGATGGGCGGCGAGGCGGAAACCGCCGGCGCTTTCCTTTTGTCGGGACTCGTCGGGCTGTTCGCCGGCGGCGTCATGCTGCTGATGGCGCGCGGCGGCGACCCGGGCCTGACCCCGCGCGGGGCGATCCTCGTAACCGTGGGCGCCTGGATCCTGCTGCCGGTGATCGCCGCCCTGCCCCTGCGGCTCGCCCTGCCGGAGATGAGCTGGACGGACGCGCTGTTCGAGACCGTCTCCGGCCTGACCACGACCGGCGCCACCGTGATGACGGGCCTGCAGGACACCTCTCCCGCCGTGCTGCTGTGGCGCGCCATCCTGCAATGGATCGGCGGGGTCGGGATCATCGTCACGGCCATGGCGATATGGCCGTTTCTCGGCATTGGCGGCATGCAGCTCTTCCGGCTGGAAAGCTCGGACGCCTCGGAGAAGGTGCTGCCGCGCGCGGGCCAGATCGCAGGCGCGGTGGGCGGCGTGTACCTGGTACTGACCGTGTTGTGCTTCGCCGCCTATTCCGCCACCGGCATGGGCGCGTTCGACGCCGTCGCGCATGCGATGACCACGGTGGCGACCGGAGGCTTTTCCACCCATGACGGCTCGATCGGGGCGTTCGCTGCAGGCGGCGCGGATATTGTCGCGCTCGTCTTCATGGTGCTGGCGGGTCTGCCCTTCCTCCTCTTCGTGCGCGTCCTGCAGGGCCATCCCGAGGACCTGCTGGGCGATCCCCAGGTGCGCGGCTTCCTGATCGCGGTCGTGACGGCGTGCCTTGCGCTGACGGTCTGGCTGACCTTCCATCCGGCCGATGATCTGGAGACGCCGGCATGGAGGGCGGCGGCGGTCAACGCCGTCTCGATCCTGACCGGCACCGGCTACGCCTCGGCGGATTACGGCGCCTGGGGCGGCGGCGCGATGGCCATCTTCTTCTTCCTGATGTTCGTCGGCGGCTGCGCGGGATCGACGACGTGCTCGGTGAAGATCTTCCGCTATCAGATCGCGCTGTCGGCGCTGCACGCGTTTGTCCGCCAGTATGCGCGGCCGCACGCCGTGCACCCCGTGCGCTATCGCGGCAAGGCGCTCAACGACGCGACGCTGCGCTCGGTGACAGGCTTCATCTATCTTTTCTTCTTCAGCTTCGCGGTTTCAGCCGCCCTGCTTTCCGCGCTTGGGCTCGACCCGGTCACCGCCGTCTCCGGCGCCGCGACCACGCTCGCCAATGTCGGCCCCGGCCTCGGCCCGGTCATCGGGCCGGCCGGCACCTTCCAGCCCCTGCCGGACGCGGCGAAATGGGTGATGATCGCCACCATGCTTGTCGGCCGGCTGGAGATTTTCACGCTCCTGGTGGTGTTCACCCCGCGCTTCTGGCGCGGCTAGGCCCGCCTGAGCACGATCAAGGGCGGGTCAGCCCGGGCGCTGAACGCGCCTCAACGCTCCTGGGCGCTGGCGGCCTGCGCGATCTCGTCGAGCGTGAACGCCCAGTCGAGATTGCAGTACTCGCACGTCATCACCACGCGTCCGTCTTCCAGCATATGCTCGCGGTCTTCCGCGGGAAAACTCGCCAGGATCCGCGCGAGCCGTCCGCGCTCGCAGGTGCATCGCTTTGCAACCGCACGCGGCTCGTACAGCCGGACGCCGTCCTCGTGGAACAGCCTGAAGAGCAGACGCCCAGCCGATACGCCGGGATCGATCAGCTCGCTGTCTTCCGTGGTTTCAAACAGGGCGAGCGCGTTTTCATAGTCTTCCGGATCGAGCACCCGCGTCTCGTCGCCGGCGAGCCGCTGCAGCATCGCCCCGCCCGCGCGCCAGCGCACCCGGCCGCCGTCGCCGATGTCCTCGCCCACCGCCAGCTTGATGCGCGTGGGGATCTGTTCGGACTGCGCGAAATAGTGTTCCGCGCAGGCTGCGAGCGAGGCCGCCTCCACCGCCACGACGCCCTGATAGCGGTCCATGTCCGCGCCCTGGTCGATCGTCATGGCGAAGGTGCCCGCACCCAGAAGGTTGAGCGCGCCCGGACGGGGTCCGTGCGCAGCCTCGGCGGCTGCGGTGCGTTCAGGATCGAACTTCGCGAAGGCGCGTACGCCCTCGCCGACCGTGTAATCGGCCACCACGAACTGAACCGGCGCGTCCTCGCGGCCATGCTCGCGGCTCGCCTGAACGATCAGCCGGCCGTCGAACTTCAGCGCATCTCCGATCAGAACGGCCAGAAGCACCGCCTCGCCGAGGAGCGAAGCGACGGAGGCCGGATAGGCATGGGCGGAGAGGATCTCGTCAGCCACCGAACCAAGGCGCGCGATGCGCCCGCGAACCGCGCGCCGGTCCAGCTGGAAGGCGGCGACGATGTCGTCCGCCTCCCCCAGCGGGTCATCGGGCAGGCTAGCGCCCGACGGACGTTCGGTGTGTCTCGGGTCGCCGATCGACGAACTCATGGGTCGCACGTCCTTGCGATGCGGGTCAGGCGGGCTCCAGCGCCGTCAGGGCGTCGTCGAGCGCCTCGACGGCCTGGCGGGCGTGCGCCTCCTCGATGATCAGCGGCGGGGCCATGCGCGCAACATTCTCCCCGGCCGCGCCGATCAGGAGATGGCGTGCGCGCGCCTCCTTCGCCAGCGTCTTGTTCACATAGCCCTCGCGCAGCTTCAGCCCGAGCAGGAGGCCCTTGCCGCGCACCGCCTCGACCTTGCCGGCGTGGCTGTCGGCGAGACCGGCGAGCTGCTGGCGGAAGAAGTTGGAGACCTCGACGACGTGTTCGAGGAAGCCAGGCGCGGTGATCTCGTCATAGACGACGTTGCCGACGGCCATCGCCAGCGGATTGCCGCCGAACGTGGTGCCGTGCGTGCCCACCACCATCGGCTCGGCGGCTGCCTCGGTGGCGAGGATGGCGCCCATGGGAAAGCCGCCGCCGACACCCTTTGCAACCGCCATGACGTCAGGCCGGGCGGTCTCCGCCCAGTCATGCGCCCAGAGCTTGCCGGTGCGCCCGGCGCCGCACTGCACTTCGTCATAGATGAGCAGAAGGCCGTGTTCGTCGCACAGCTCGCGC
>CAZLOV010000085.1:0-10492 GCA_964561235.1 uncultured Caulobacterales bacterium | reverse complement strand
GTCAAGGATGCGCTCGCGCGCGTCTTCGCCGCCGCCGGCTCGGCGCACTGGCGCGTAAAGTCCTACAACAATCACTGGGGCGTGCCGCTGACGCTCGCCCGCCTGCCGCTGGCGACGCAGCGCGCAGTCTTCGAGATGGGCATGAACCATGCGGGTGAAATCCGCGCCCTGACCGCGCAAGTGCGTCCGCGCATCGCGGCGATCACGGCGATCGCGCCGGCGCACCTGGAAAATCTTGGCTCGATGGAGGCGATCGCCGGGGCCAAGGGGGAAATCTTCGAGAGCCTTGAGGCCGACGGCGTTGCGATCGTCCCCGCCGATACGCCCTACCGTGCGATCCTCGACGCCGCCGTGAAGAACAGCAGCGCGGCGTTTCTCATCGATTTCGGCCTGCATGAAGACGCCGCCGTTCGGGTGCGCAGCCTGCGCGAGGACGGCGAGGGCGCAATCGCCACGATCGACCTGATGGGCCGCGAGGTCGTGCTCCGGCTTCCCGCGGCAGGCGCGCATCATGCGGTCAACGCCGCCTGCGTGCTCGCCGTCGCCGTCGTCTCGAGCGTGGACATTCCAACGGCGGTCGGCGTGCTCGAGCAGGCCGGCCCCGGCGAGGGCCGCGGCCTGCGCTTCGAGATGGCGCTCGACGGCGGCGGCTCCGCGCTGGTCGTCGACGACAGCTACAACGCCAATCCGGCCTCGATGGCCGCCGCGCTCGACGGGCTGGCGCGCCTTCAGCCGCGCACCGGCGGACGCCGGATCGCGGTTCTCGGCGAGATGCTCGAGCTCGGCGCGGACGCGCCGGCCATGCATGCCGACACCGCGATGCGCGCGGCGGAAGCCGGCGTTGAGGCGGTCATCGGGGTGGGCGCGCTGGCGAGGCATCTCGTCGACGCCTTGCCTGACGCGGTTGAGGCGGGCTATGCGCCCGATCCGGAGGCCGCCTTCGATATGCTTTCAGGGCTTCTACGCGACGGGGACGTGGTGCTGCTCAAGGGCTCCAACGCCTCCGGCGTCCACAAAATTGTCGCGCGTCTGCGCGAAGCTCGCGCCGCCGCCGCCACGGAGACCTGAGGGTTCATGCTCCATTATCTGCTCGCGCCGCTCGCAGAAGACTTCCAGATCTTCAACCTGCTCAATTATCTGACGTTCCGCACCGGCGCTGCGCTCATGACGGCGTTCGTCATCGCGCTCGTGATCGGCGCGCCGTTCATCCGCTGGCTGCGCACCAAGGGCAGCCAGCCCATCCGCGAGGACGGCCCGGAGACGCATATCGTCTCAAAGGCCGGTACGCCGACCATGGGCGGCTTCATCATCCTGATCGGCATTCTCGCCGGCACGCTGATCTGGGGCGACCTGACGAACGCGTATCTCTGGGTGGTGATTTTCGTCACCGCCGGATACGGCGCGATCGGCTTCATCGACGACTGGCGCAAGGTCACCAAGAAGTCGAGCGCAGGCATCTCCGCGCGCGCCAAACTTGTGCTGCAGTTCGCCGTCGCGCTGGTTGCGGTGGTCTGGATGACCAACCTGCTGTCGAACGCGCCCGACGTGCCGCCGCATTTCGCCACCTCGGTCGCCGTGCCGTTCTTCAAGGATCTGCTGATCCCGCTGAGCTACGGCTTCTACCTCTTCGGCATGGTCGTCATCGTGGGCGCCTCGAACGCCGTCAACCTGACAGACGGGCTGGACGGACTGGCGATCGTACCGGTGATGATCGCCGCGGCGTCCTTCGGCTTCATCGCCTATTTCGTCGGCTCGGCGGTCTATGCCGATTATCTGTTCCTGAACTTCACCCCCGGCACGGCGGAGCTCGCCGTCATCTGCGGAGCGCTGCTCGGGGCGGGCCTTGGTTTCCTCTGGTACAACGCCCCTCCGGCCATGGTGTTCATGGGCGACACGGGTTCGCTTTCCCTCGGCGGGGCGCTTGGCACGATCGCGGTGGCGGTCAAGCACGAGATCGTGCTTGCGATCATCGGCGGACTGTTCGTGCTGGAAGCAGTTTCAGTCTTCGTGCAGGTGGCCAGCTTCAAGCTCACCGGCAAGCGCGTTTTCCGCATGGCGCCGATCCACCACCATTTCGAGAAGCTCGGCTGGGCCGAGCCGACCATCGTGATCCGCTTCTGGATCATCGCCGTCGTGCTCGCGATGATCGGCCTGTCGACGCTCAAGCTGAGGTGAGGCGTCCGGCATGATCCCCGCGCGCGCCTTCAACGGACGCAAGGTCGCCGTCTTCGGTCTCGGCCGGACGGGCCTTGCCGCCGCGCGCGCGCTTGCAGCCGGCGGGGCGGAGGTTCTCGCCTGGGACGACAACGCCGAGACCCGCGCCCGGGCGGAAGAGCAGGGTGTTGCGCTACACGATCTCGACAAGGCGCACTGGGGCCGCATCAAGGCGCTGGTGCTTTCCCCCGGCGTCCCGCTGACCCATCCGGCCCCGCACCGCTTCGTCGAGGCCGCGCTCAAACATGACGCGCCGGTGATCGGCGACGTCGAGCTGTTCGCCCAGGAAATCGCCCGCGAAGAGGGCGTCACCGTCGTCGGCGTGACCGGCACCAACGGCAAGTCCACCACCACGGCGCTGCTCGGCCATGTGCTCAGGCTCGCCGGGCGCGACGTGCGCGTCGGTGGCAATATCGGCGAGGCGGTGCTGAACCTCGAGCCGCCGCGGCCGGGCGCCGTCTACGTGCTCGAGCTGTCGAGCTTCCAGCTCGATCTCTCCTACACGCTGCGCTGTCAGGTCGGCGTCTTCCTCAACCTCACGGAGGATCATCTGGACCGGCACGGCGACATGGAGAGCTATCTCGCCGCGAAAATGCGCATTTTCGACAACCAGGACTTTGCCGACGCGGCGGTTGTGGGCGTCGACGATCACTGGACCCAGGGCGTGTGCACCCGGCTGTGCGCGGCGCGCGGCCGGAAGGTGATCCCGGTCTCCGCCCGCACAAGCCTTGGGCGCGGCGTGTACGTGGTCGGCGGCGTGATCTACGAAGCCGGCGGGCCGCATGTGCGCGCCATCGCCGATCTCGCTGACGCGCCGGGCCTGCCGGGCCGGCATAACGCCCAGAACGTCGCCGCCGCCGCCGCCGCCGCGCTGAGGCTCGGATTGAGCGCGGCGGATGTCGAGCAGGGGCTGACGACCTTTCCCGGCCTCGCCCATCGCCAGGAGCGCGTCGCCCGGATCGGGAAGGTCTCCTTCGTCAACGACAGCAAGGCGACCAACGCCGACGCCGCCGCCCAGGCGATGGGGTGCTATGACGACATCTTCTGGATCGCCGGCGGCCAGGCGAAATCCGGCGGCGTGTCCAGCCTTTCGGCGTTCTTCCCGCGCGTGCGCAAGGCCTATCTGATCGGTCAGGACGCCGAGCTGTTGCGCGGCCAGATCGCCGGGGCCGCCGAGGTTGAGATGAGCGGCGATCTGCAGACCGCGCTTGAATCCGCCGCGCGCGACGCCGCGCGCAGCGAAGCGCCGCAACCGGTCGTGCTGCTCTCGCCGGCCTGCGCCTCCTTCGATCAGTTCCGCCATTTCGAGCATCGCGGCGACGTGTTCCGCGACGCCGCCTGCAAGCTCGCCGACGCCGCCCAAAAGACCGGAGACGCTGCATGACCACGCTCGCCCGCGCCCGTCCGCTGCGCCTGGGAACGCTCTGGCGCGGCATGGACGCCCCGCTGTTCATCGCCGTCATCTCGTTGATCGCGATCGGTCTCGCCCTGTCCATGGCGGCGAGCCCGGCGGCGGCGGAGCGCCTCGGCCTGGAATCTTTCCATTACGTGCTTCGCCATGGCCTGTTCGCGGCGGCGGGCGTGGCGGTGCTGATGGTGTGTTCCGCGTTGAACGCGCGCGGAGTCCGGCGCTTCGCCGGTCTGGCGCTGTTGGGCGCGTTCGCCGGGCTGATCCTTCTGTTCCCGCTGGGCTCTGAGGTGAACGGCTCGAAGCGCTGGATCGACCTCGGTCCGGTCTCCCTGCAGCCCTCGGAGTTTCTCAAGCCCGCCTTTGTGGTCTTCGCCGCCTGGCTGCTGTCGGAAAGCCGGCGCGGGGCGCCGTTCGACGCACGCCTGGCCGTGCTGGCGATCTACGGGGCCGCCGCAGCGCTGCTGCTGGCCCAGCCGGATGTGGGCCAGACCTTCCTGCTGACCGCGCTCTGCGGGGCGCTCCTCTTTGCGGCGGGTCTGACCTGGCGCTGGGTGGTGGGCCTCGGCGGCGCGGCCGTTGCGCTCGGTTACGCGGCTTATGTCAATATTGGTTATGTCCGGCGGCGTGTGGATGCGTTCCTGACGCCCGACGCGGCTGCGCCCGGCGGGCCGACGCAGACGGACATGGCGCTGGAAGCCATCACGCGCGGCGGGCTGACCGGCGTCGGTCCGGGCGCTGGCGAGATGAAGGGCGACCTTCCCGAGCCCCATACCGACTTCGTGTTCGCCGTGGCCTCGGAGGAATACGGGCTCATCGCCGCGCTCGCGCTGATCGGGCTCTACCTGTTCCTGTTCCTGCGCGGCTGGATGCTGTCTCTAAGGCTCGCCGATCCCTTCGCGCAGCTCGCCACCGCCGGCCTGTCGCTCCTGTTCGCGTTGCAGGCGCTGATCAATCTCGGCGTCAATCTGAGCCTGCTTCCGCCCAAGGGGATGACGCTGCCGTTTCTCTCCTATGGCGGCTCCTCGATGCTCTCCCTCGCCTTTGCGGCGGGCCTGCTGCTGGCGCTGACGCGCCGCCGGCCGGGCGCCTACCGGATCGAGCGGGGACGCCCGTGAACCCCGCCGCCGCGCCGCGCCGCGTCCTGATCGCCGCCGGCGGCACCGGCGGCCACATGTTCCCCGCGCGCGCCGCCGCCGAGACGCTCGCCAAGCGCGGCTGGCGGGTCATGCTGGTCACGGATGCGCGCGGCGCGCGCCACGCCCAGGACTTTCCCGCAGAAGAGATCGCCGAGATCAATGCGGCGACGCCGTTCGTGAAGAACCCTGTGACGATGGCGAAGAACCTTCTGAAGATCCGCCGGGGCATCGGCGATGCGCGCGAAATCCTTCGCGAATACCGGCCGGACGCCGTTGCGGGGTTTGGCGGATATCCCGCGTTTCCGGTGCTGCTCGCTGCGCGCGGCATGAAGATCCCCTTCATCATCCACGAGCAGAACGCGGTGCTCGGCCGCGTGAACCGCTTCTTTGCCGCGGGCGCCTTCAAGGTGGCTTCCGGCTTCGAGCGCCTCGACCGCGTGTCTCCCTCTGCTGAACGTCTGGTTTCGGGCAATCCGGTGCGCGCGGCCGTGCTCGAGGCCGCCGCCGCACCCTACGCGCCGCCGTCGCCGGACGGCCCGCTGCGCCTGCTTGTGATCGGCGGCAGCCTCGGCGCGCGCATTCTCTCGGTGACGGTGCCCAAGGCGGTGGCAGTGCTTCCGGAGGATCTGCGCAAGCGCCTGTCCGTCGTCCAGCAGACGCGTGCGGAAAACCTCGAAGAGGCGCGCGCGATCTACAAGGCTGCGGGCGTGGAGGCGGTGTGCGAGCCCTTCTTCGACGACATGGGCGCACGCTATGCGGCGGCGCATCTTGTCGTCAGCCGGGCGGGGGCCTCCACCGTGGCGGAGCTCTCCGCGATCGGCCGGCCGGCGATCCTGGTCCCCTTCGCGGCGGCGATGGACGACCACCAGACCGCGAACGCGGCGGATCTGAACGCCGCCGGCGCAGCCGTCGTCATGCCCGAAAGCGGCCTTGCCCCCGACACGCTGAGCGCTGAACTTGAAAGCCTGCTGCGCGATGGCGAAGCTCTGCGCGTCCGGGCCGAGGCGGCGCGCCGTTGCGGGCGCCCCGAGGCTCACGCCGTTCTCGCCGATCTCGTGGAGCAGGCCGCAAGCGCCTGATCCGCCTCCATCCCGGAGCCCGCCATGACTGACACCGATCTCGCCCATTCCGTGGGGCCTGTGCATTTCGTCGGAATTGGCGGCATCGGCATGAGCGGCATCGCCGAGGTCATGCTCAATCTGGGTTATGCGGTCACGGGCTCGGACATCAAGGACAGCGCCAATGTGCAGCGTCTGCGCGAGAAGGGCGCGACCGTGCACATCGGCCACCGCGCGGAGAACGTGAACGGGGCCGGCGCGCTGGTGGTCTCATCCGCCGTCCGCCGCGACAATCCCGAGCTTGAGGCTGCGCGCGCGCGCCGGGTGCCGGTCGTGCGCCGTGCGGAAATGCTCGCCGAGCTGATGCGCCTGAAATACGCCGTTGCGGTAGGCGGCACGCACGGCAAGACCACCACGACCTCGCTTGTCGCCGCGCTGATGGATGCGGCCGGCTTCGACCCCACCGTGATCAACGGCGGCATCATTTCCGCCTACGGCTCCAACGCAAAGCTCGGCGAAGGCGACTGGATGGTCGTGGAGGCTGACGAAAGCGACGGATCCTTTCTCAAGCTGCGCGGCTCGATCTGCATCATCACGAACATCGACCCTGAGCACATGGAGCATTACGGCTCCTTCGAGGCGCTGCGCGAAGCCTTCTTCCAGTTTGTCGAGAACCTGCCGTTTTACGGATTTGCGGCGCTGTGCACCGATCACCCCGAGGTGCAGGCGCTGGCCGCGCGGGTCGAGGACCGCCGCGTGATCACCTACGGCTTCAATCCGCAGGCCCAGGTGCGCGCGGCGCATCTGCGCAGCGGGCCGGACGGCGCGGTGTTCGACCTCGTCCTGCAGGGCCGCCGCGGCGAGGAGCCTGAGATCTGGAAGGATCTCGTCCTGCCGATGTTCGGCGATCACAACGTCCAGAACGCCGCCGGCGCGCTCGCCGTCGCCCAGGCGCTCGGCTGCGATGAGTTGGCGGCGCGGTCGGCCCTGGCCGGCTTCGGAGGGGTCAAGCGCCGCTTCACGCGGGTGGGCGAAGCCAAAGGCGTCACCGTCATCGACGATTACGGGCACCACCCGGTCGAGATCGCAGCCGTTCTGAAAGCGGGCCGCCAGGCGGCGGGCGAGGGCCGCGTGATCGCCGTCGTGCAGCCGCATCGCTACACCCGGCTGCATGATCTGTTCGATGAGTTCTGCACCTGCTTCAACGACGCCGACAGCGTGCTTGTGGCCGACGTCTACGCCGCCGGCGAGAGCCCGATCGACGGCGCAGACCAGGCGCATCTTGTCGCGGGGCTGTCTGCGCACGGCCATCGCGACGCAGCTCCGACGGGCCGCGACGAGCTTGCGCGTGATCTCGCATCACGCGTGAAGCCGGGCGATTACGTGATTTGCCTCGGCGCAGGCGACATCACCGCCTGGGCTGCGGAGCTCCCCGCCCGGCTGGAGGAGGCGCTGTGAGCCTTCTCGAGCGGCTTCCCCCGGTCCGCGGACGGTATGTCGAAGGCGCGAAGCTCGCCGATTTCACCTGGCTGCGCGTCGGGGGGCCGGCCGACATCCTCTACATCCCCGCCGATGAAGCCGATCTTGCGCGCTTCCTGGGCGAGACGCCCGAGGACATTCCCGTTTCCGTGCTCGGCGCCGGTTCGAACACGCTCGTGCGCGACGGCGGGGTGCGCGGCGTCGTGGTCAGGCTCGGGCCCGGTTTCGGAAAGATACGTGTCGACGGCGTGACCGTGCGCGCAGGCGCAGCCTGTCTCGACAAGGCCGTCGCGAAGGCGGCCGCCGACGCCGGGGTGGCCGGACTTGAGTTCTTCGTCGGCGTGCCCGGCACCATCGGCGGCGCCGTGCGCATGAACGCCGGCTGCTATGGAAGCGAGACGAAGGACCGGCTCCGCAGCGTTGTCGCGCTTGACCGCTCCGGGCGCCGCATCCTCGCCGAGCCCGCCGAACTGGCGCACGCCTACCGCCATTGCGCTGCGCCGGACGACTGGATCTTCACCGAAGCGGTGTTTGAGGGCGAGCCCGGCGCGCCCGAGGCCATCCGCGCGCGCATGGATGAGATCACCGAGAAGCGCGAGGCGACCCAGCCGATCCGCGAGAAGACGTCCGGCTCGACATTCGCCAATCCGGACGCATCGCTTTCCGGCGGGCTGTCGGCCTGGCAGCTTGTCGACAAGGTCGGCAGCCGCGGCCGCCGCGTCGGCGGGGCGCGCTTTTCCGAACAGCACGCGAATTTTCTCATCAACGACGGCGCCGCGAGCGCTGAGGACATCGAACGCCTCGTGGAGAGCGTGCGCGAAGACATCGCGCGCGAGACCGGCGTGCAGATGCGCTGGGAGGTGCGCCGCATCGGCGAGAAAACAGCGGGAGAGGATGCATGAGCGGCAGGGTCGCAGTGCTTCTTGGCGGCCGGTCCGCCGAACGCGAGGTCTCGCTGGTGTCAGGCGACGCGTGCGCGAAAGGCCTCGAGCGCAAGGGGTGGACCGTCGGGCGCATCGACCCGCTGGCCGAGGACTGGATCGAACAATTGCGCGCCTTCGCCCCGGATTGCGTCTTCAACGCGCTGCACGGTCTCTGGGGCGAGGACGGCCGGATCCAGGGCGTGCTGGAGTATCTGGGTCTGCCCTACACGCACTCCGGCGTGCTCGCCTCTGCGCTCGCCATGGACAAGAGCCGCGCCAAGACCGTGCTGGAGGCCGCCGGCCTGCGCACGCCGGAAGGCTTCCTGATGGCGAGCGCGGAAATCGCCCGCGCGCATCCCATGGAGCCGCCTTACGTCGTCAAACCGAACGCCGAGGGCTCCTCGGTCGGCGTCTTTATCGTGCGCGAGGGCGCGAATTCTCCGCTCACCCAGCTTGCCGATGCTAACTGGCCTCACCCGGAAATGCTCGTGGAGCGCTTCATCCCGGGGCGCGAGCTCACCGTCGCTGTGATGGACGGCCGCGCGCTGACGGTCACCGAGATCACGACAGCGCTCGAGTTTTACGATTTCGAGGCGAAGTACTCCGCCGGAGGCTCGCAGCACATCCTGCCGGCCCCGATCCCCGAGGACGTTGCGAAAGCAGCGATGGATCAAGCGCTTGCCGCCCATCACGCGATGGGCTGCCGGGGCCTCACACGCACCGATTTCCGCTGGACCGGGGACGGCGCGTTAGGACTTTGGTTACTCGAAATTAACACCCAGCCCGGCATGACTCCGACCTCTCTGGCCCCTGAACAGGCGGCCCATTGCGGGATCGCATTCGACGATCTCGTGAACTGGATGGCGGAGGAGGCGTCGTGTCCGAGGTGAAGCGCGGGAAAGGCCGCTCCGGTGCGGGATCAGGCCGCCGTGCGCCGGCGCGTCCGGCCAACGCCCGTGTTTCCAACTGGGCGCTCGCGCAGCTTCGCGCCGCGCGCTACCGCGCCGCGCACGCCATGCGTCTCGCCGGGATCGCCGTTGCGGTGCTCGGCGTGGGCGTGATCGGCCTGATCGCCGCGGCGGGCCGCCTTGACGACATCAACGCCGCCATCTGGAGGGGCGCGGAAACGCGTCTGGCCTCGGCCGGTTTCACGGTCGCAGCCGTCGACGTGGCGGGCGGCGAGCGCGTCACGGCGCGCGAGATCGCCGGTCTGCTCGATCTCAGCGAGGACACCCCGATCACCGCGGTCGATCCGCAGCGCGCGCGCGAAACCCTGCTGCAGCTGAGCTGGGTCGAGGACGCCGCCGTCGCGCGGCTTTGGCCCGACCGCCTCTCCATCGTCATCCGTGAGCGCGAGCCGTTCGCGCTCTGGCAGATCGACGGCGTCCATCACGTCATCGATGCGCGCGGCGTCGTGATCGAGGCGGCGGACGCGCGCGATTTCGCTGAGCTTCCCCGCGTCGTCGGACTGGGCGCCAATGATCATGCGGGCGCGATCTGGGCCATGCTCGACCAGCACGAGGCCGTCCGCCGCCTGGTCACGGACGCTGTGCGCGTGGGCGAGCGTCGCTGGAACCTGCGTCTCGTTCACGGCGTCGACGTCATGTTGCCGGAAGAGGACCCTGCTGCGGCGCTCACCCTGCTTGCGCGGTTCCATGAAGATCAGGGGCTCCTCAACATCAATGCCGAGCGGATCGACATCCGCAGCGACGGCCAGCTCGTCCTGCGCGCCCGGCCTGATCGCGCCGCAGCCGGCCGGGGGGCCTGAGGATGGCCATTCTCGACCTGTTCCGCGGAAAGAGCGCAGAGGGCGGCGCACCCGCGCCCTCGCATTACGCCGCTCTCGACATCGGCGCGTCGAAAGTCGCCTGCTTCATCGTCAAGACGGAGCAGACCCTGACCGGGCCGCGCCCGCGCGTGGCGGGGGTTGGCCACCAGTCGAGCCGCGGAGTGCGCAACGGCGCGATCGTCGACATGGACGCCGCCGAAGCGTCCGTGCGCGCCGCTGTTGAACAGGCCGAGCGGATGGCGGGCGTGGCGATCTCCGAGGTGGCGCTGGTGACCGCAGCAGGCGGGCCGGCGTCGAGCCGCCTGTCCGTCGAGGCGCCGCTGGCCGCGCGCGAGGTCGCCGAGCGTGATCTCAAGCGCGTGCTCGCCGCCGGACTGGCCGATTTCAATGCGCCCAACCGGGAAGTGATGCACGCCATTCCATTGGGCTGGCGCGTCGACGGCCATCGCGGGGTGAAGGATCCGCGCGGCATGTTCGGCGAC
>CAZLOV010000084.1:0-10500 GCA_964561235.1 uncultured Caulobacterales bacterium | reverse complement strand
GTGCGGGGCGGGTTTCGCCTACGCCGCGCTGACCAGCCTTGCCCGGAACGCCTACGCCCGCGCCGGAATCGGCGCGGGCGTTCTGGCGCTTGTTCTTCTGTTCTGGGCCTGGGCGGTCAACTAGAGCGCGGACGGCGCCCAAGCGCTTATCCGATCAGAACCGATGGCTCACCGTGAAGCGCGCATTGACCGGCTCGCCGGTCGAGATGTTGTCGTTGCTGTGCGCATCGGGGAAATAGTCCGTGTTGAAGAGGTTCTCGATATTGAGCTGAAGCCGCGTCGCATCGCTCACGTCGTAGAACACGCCGGCGTCCACCCGGGTGAAGTCCGGCACGAGCACGGCGTTGTCCTCCAGCACGAAGTATTCGTCCTGGAACGTCACGCCCAGCCCGAGCACGAGGCGTTGCGTGGCGGCGTACTGGGTCCAGACCGAGGCCATATGCTCAGGCGTCTGGCGCGTCACCGCGCCCGCGTTCGGACCGCCGTCCACTTCCCCGTCGAGATAGCTGTAGCCCGCGCTGACATACCAGCGCTCGGTCAGATCGCCCGTCAGCTGCAGCTCGAGGCCTTCGGTCGTGCTGCCGGGCACGGTGATCGTCGTTGAGGGATCGTCCGGATCCACCGTGGTGAAGAGCCCGCGCTCGAGCCGGAAGACGGCCGCGGTGAAGCTCAGTCCCGGGCGAATGTCCCATTTGGCGCCGATCTCCTGGTTCTCGAAGACCTGCGGCTGGAGATCCTCCGTCGTCGGAGAGAGCGTCAGGAACTGGTCGCCCGCGCTCGGCAGGAAGGTCTCGCTGTAGCTCGCATAGATCGAAACGTTCTGCGCGGGCTTGTAGATGAAGCCGAAGCGCGGGGAGATCTCCTCGTCCACCCGGGCGCGCCGGCCGTCGTCCGCCGGCGAGACCGCGACCGCGTCGAAAACGGACACGTCGAACTCGTCGAAACGCGCGCCCAGCACGAGCTTGAAGCTGTCCGTCAGGTCGATCTGGTCCTGCAAATAGATCGAGGTGAAGGTGACCTCCGAGATCCGGTCGCGCGAGCGGTTTGAGAACGCAAACTCGGGCACGATGACCGGATCGGAGAAATCAACCGTGATCTGGTCGTCGTTCGAAGCGGCGAACACGGTGTCGTCGCGCGCATTCGCCGTTTCCTGATCGCCGAACTCGACGCCGAACAGCAAGGTATGGCCAAACCGGCCGGTCTGGAATTCGCCGATCAGATTGCCCTGCAGGATCAGGTTCTCGCGCGCGGTGACGTCGCGATAGCCGTCAAGCGTCAGCGCCGGCGGCTGCAGCGACGCGTCGAAGCCCGCCGGATAGATGTTCTGATAAAGCTTGTCATAGTCGGCGTATTGCAGGGTGACATTGCCGCGCAGCGCATCCGAAAAGACGTGGTCCACGCGCGCACGCAGGATGTTCGCCTCCAGCGTGGTGAAGTTCTCCTCCGGATCACCGAAGAACGTCTCGTCGAATCCCTCCAGAGGCGCATCCGGGCCATCCGCGACCGCAATCGACGGCACGCCGCGGTCCACGACGCGATCATCATTGACGTACTCGTAGAAGAGCTCCGCCGTCGTGTTGTCTGAGAGATCGGCGCGCAAGGTCGGGTTCACCGCGTAGCGCTCGCCTTCGAACACGTCGCGATGGTTGTCCAGCTGCTCATAGAAGGCGTTCAGGCGCACCGCCGCGCGCGGGTTCAGCTCGGCGTTGACGTCGCCGCTGAATTCATAGGCGCCGAAAGTGTCCACGCCCGCGCGCGCCGCAGCGAAGCGCTCGCCGATCTGCGGCGACTTGGTGACGCGGTTGATGACCCCGCCGCCGCCGCCCCGGCCGAACAGCAGGGCGTTGGCCCCGCGCAGGATCTCGATCTGCTCGAGATTGTAGAGCGGGCGGAAGTACTGCACGTCGTCGCGCAGGCCGTTCAGGAAGAAGTCCGCCGTCGTCTGGTTGCCGCGGATATTGATGGCGTCGCGATGGCCTTCGCCCTGGCTGATCGACAGTCCCGGCGTGTAGCGCAGAAGATCGCCGATATCCTCGAAGGCCTGCGCCTGAAGCTGTTCGGCTGTTACGATCGACAGGCTTTGCGGCACGTCGATCACCGGCGTCGGGGTCTTCACCGCATCGAGCTTGTCGATCGAGAGAAAGCGGCCTTCGACGCGAATGACGTCTTCAACAGGCTGGGCTGAGGCGGCCGACAGGCCCGCGGCGGCGGCGGCGCCGGCGAGAAGCATGGATTTGAATGACATAAATCGTCCCGCTGATTGCGTTTTTGAAAGTCATTCGCAGGTGCGCCGCCTCGCATATGACAATCAACCGCAATTTCAGCGGATGCTGACAATGCCGCACCGGCCATGCGCGAAAGTCACGCCTGTCCGGACCTGGATGAGGAAACGCCCGCGCGAGGGATCGCGCGGGCGCTGGATTCACGGACTGTGGAGACCGCCTCAGGGCTTCCGGAAATGAATGACGCCCCAGGCGAGCAGGCCGTCCTGGCCGGCGCGCACCCAGTGATCGAGGCCGGCGAGCATGCGCTCGACATAGGCCTCGCTGATCTGGCCGCCTATCTCCGCACGGCGCGCGGACAGCTCCTCGGCCACGCGCGCATAGTGACGGACAAGCTGATGGGTGAGCGGCTCGACGGCGATTTCCCTGAGGCCCAGCGCCGACAATCCGCCGCGATAGAACTCGAACGAGGCGAGGTTTGAAAGGTGCAGCCGGTCGTAAATCGGCTGCAGGGCGGCTGTGTCGCCCAGATCATCGGCCTGCATCGGATCGGTGAAGATCACCTCCCCGCCGGGCTTGAGGACGCGGTCGGTTTCGGCAAGCACGCGCGCGCGGTCGCCCGAATGCAGGAAGGCGTCCTGCGACCACACGATGTCGACGCTTTCATCCGGCAGCGGGACGTCCTCGAACGCGCCGTGGATCACCTCGATGCGTTCGCCAAGCCCCTGTTCCGCATTGAGCGCTCGATTCCGGGCGTTCTCGACCTCTGAGAGGTTCAGGCAGACGACCGAGGCGCCGTAGTCGCGCGCGAGTTGCCGCGCGGCTCCGCCATAGCCTGCGCCCAGATCGAGTACGCGGCTGCCCGGGCCGAGCGCCTCGAGCCGCCCGGCCATGTGCGCGACGGTGCGCGCGCTGGCGGCGGAGATGTCGTCGGTCTCGTCATACAGACCGACATGAATGTCCTCGCCGCCCCAGATGAGGCGGTAGAAGGCGTCGGCGTCCTCGCTGTCGTAATAGGTCTGCGCGACGCCGACAGCGTCGCTGACCGGCCTATCCATCATAGGTTTTCTCCGCGACGTGGACGAAGAAATCCGGCTCGTAATCGCCGTAGGTTTCCTGAAAATCGCCGTAAGTCCGGATCTTCTGAAACCCGACGTCGGTCATCAGATTGCGGACGTATTTCTTGCGCAGCGGAAACATGTTCAGGAAATATTCAGACCCGTCCGGAAACGAATATTTGAATCGGGCAAGCGATTCATCGACATAATCCGGCTCAGCCGTAACCTGGTCTCCGCAATAATAGTATTTGTGCTTTGAATCGAATCCGACATCGAGGATCGCGTCGTAATTGCGCTGGTCGAGGATGAGGATCCCGTCATGCTTGAGCGCGGCGTAGAACTCTGCAAGCGCGCGCCGGCGGTCGCCCTCGTCGTGAAGGTGGGTGAAGGAATTGCCCAGGCAGACCACGGCGTCGAAGCGGCCGGAGATATCCCGGTTGAGCCAGCGCCAGTCGGCATGGGCGGTCTTGAGGATGAGCCCGCGCTTGCGCCCGTTCTCGAAGGCCTTCGCGAGCATTTCCGCAGACCCGTCGACGCTGACGACGTCAAATCCGGCCTCCGCCAGCCGGACGGAGTGAAAGCCGGTGCCCGCGGCCACGTCGAGAATGCGGTGCTTGCCGCGTCCGCGCAGCAGATCGATGAAGAAGTCGCCCTCGCCTTCCGCGCGCGCATCCCAGTCGATCAGCGCGTCCCATTTGTCGACGAAGCCGGTGATGTATTCCTGTTGGTAGGCGTCGGTGTCCCGCACTTCCAGCGGGTCGTCGCCGTAATCCTGCACCATGCCGGAGGCGCCGATCGCGCCGGATCTGTCCGCTACCATGAAGTTTTCGCCCCCTTAGGGCCTGGCTGCTCCGAGAAACACGCAGGCAAAATTGCCCTACGCGATGCAGGTTAATATCATTCCGTCTGACAAATTACAATTACGGACAAATCCAGCAGTTCAATCCGAATGGCGTTTTGTCTTAATTTGATATGACGATTTTTTAACATCTATTTTCAGATTTTCGCAAAAAAAGATATCTTTATTATTCTGCAAACCGTATCTGGCCAAAGTCGATCACCCCCGGATTCTTTCGCCGATTGCAGCGCGACGACCGCACCGGGCGGGCCCGGCAGAACTTCATGAACGGATGGTCATTGATCGGCCATTGTCCGGACCGCCCGCATCGCGCAGCATTCAGAAAAATGACCGGGGGAGGCTCATTCATGGTCCGCATTGTCATCGCCGCGTGCGCCGGCGCCTTGTTGGGCGCGGCGAGCGCCGCGCAGGAAATCGAGATCGACAATCGTTTCAACCGAGACACCGCGCGCCCTGTGCTCGATTTCGACGGCGTGCAAGGCAATCTCGCCCAGGGCCCCACCCCGGTGCTTGTGCTCGGATCAATGCATCTCGCCGGCCGCGAGGACGAAATCCCGCGCGAGCACCTCGCCGCGCTTCTCGACCGGCTGGAGGCGTGGAACCCGGCGATCATCGCCACCGAGGACACCGCCGGGCGCCATTGCGACCTGCTCGACAGCTGGCCGGAACAATATCGCGGCGTTGCGCGCCGCTATTGCGCCGACCCGGCGCCGGCGGCCGAAACGCTTGGTCTCAGCCGTGCGGAGGCGGAAGCTGAAATCCACGCAAGCTTGTCGCGCTGGCCGGAAAACCCGTCGGCCGCTGAGCGCCGGCGGCTTGCCGCGCTCTTCTGGGCGCACGGAGACGACAGCTCCGCGGTTCTGCAGTGGATGCGCCTTCCCGAAGACGAACGCATCGCAGACGACACCGTCTCGCCCGCCCTTCTCGAAGCGCTGAACGCACGCGCGCGCTCAAACAATGAAAGCGTCTCGATCGGCGCGGCGCTGGGCGCGCGGCTCGGCCTTGAGCGCGTGCATCCCATGGACGACCGCTCCGCCGACATCCTGCTCGAACGGGCGCGCCCGGAGGCGGGCCCGGCCATTCAGCGCGTCTGGGACGCCGACGTGAACGGCGCGAACGCCGTTATGGAATCCGCCTTGCAGCCGCTGGGATCGCCCGAAGGCGTGCTGGAGCACTACCGCATCCTCAACAGCGCGCGGTACCAGCAGGCCACGCTTGATGCGGATTTCGCAAGCGTCGCCGCTCAGCCCGACGGAAACGGCGCCGCACGCGCCTACCTCGCCTGGTATCAGGCGCGCGGCCTGCGCATGGCCGCAAACGTGATCGAAGCCGCCGCCAACCATCCCGGCGAACGCGTCCTGATCATCGTCGGCGCGTCGCACAAGGCGTATTTCGAGGCGTATCTCGACGCGATGCATGATGTGGAGATCGTGCCGGTCGACACCGTGGTGACAGACTAGGCGGCTTTGCGCTGGACGCCGCCGCGCCTGCACGCTCTGATGAACGCGTGGGGACCGCGGAGGGGCGCATGCAGACCGCCGTCAGGCTGGCGATCGCGGTAATCGCGGACATTCTGCGCGAAAGCCAGCGCGCGCCCTCGATCGGGTTCGGCGCAATCCTGATCGCGCTCACCGTCGCCATTGCGGCGACCACGCTTGGCGGACGCGGCGAAGCCTTGATCCTCGGCGCCGTGATCGGCCTCGTCCAGCTCGCCGACCAACTGCCCTTCGTCCGGCTCGAGCCCTATGTCGGAACGCTCGGAGACGGCGACCTCTCCTTTTCCCTTCAGGGAACCACTGAGGCGGGCGCGTTCATGGACGACGTCCTTCTGCCGCTCTACGCTTGGCTGACGGGCGCGCTTTTCGGACTGCGCCAGCTGCTGCGGCGGCCGGCGGACGCGGGCGGCGGAGGCGGGCGGCTTCCTCTCGCGCATGCGTGCGCCGGCCGTGCTGACCGGCGCCTGTCTTGCGGTGTTCTTCATCGCCAGCCTCGCGCGCAGCGATGTGGCGTCGCTGTGGCCGGCCGTCTGCGTTTTCGGCGCCGTCTTTCTTGTGCTCAGCGCATGGGCGGCCGGCATAGGCGGCCTGATCGACGCGGTCGCCGACCGCATCACCGGCGAAAACCCAAGACCCGGCCAAGACGCGCGCAACAAGATCTGAAGGGCGACAGCTCGCTTACGCGGGCTCGGCGGGCGACATGGCCGCGATCGCCTTGTGGACGTCGCTGACGACCACAGAGCCTTCGCCGACGGAGCTTGCCACGCGCTTGACCGAGCCTGAGCGCACGTCCCCGACGGCGTAGACCCGCGGCAGCGAGGTTTCGAAAGCGCTCGGCATGCGGTCCTCCGTCCAGCGCGCACGGACGAGCTGAAGCTGGGACAGCGCAGCACCCGTCAGCACGAAGCCGCGCTCGTCGCAGGCAAGCGCTTTCGGAAGCCAGCCCGTGCGCGGCGCCGCGCCGATGAACAGGAAAACAAACGGGGCATCCAGCGGCCGTTCCCCGTGCGGGCCCTTCACGCGGACCGAGGCGAGGCGCGCGCCTGCGTCGTCCGGCGCGAGCGCGCTGATTTCGGATTCCGGGTGAAGAAAGACGTTCGGCGCTTCCTCAAGCCTGCGGACGAGATATTCCGACATGGTTTCGCGGATGTCCGGACGCCGGAAGAGCACATGGACTTCCGCTGCGGTTTCCGAAAGAAACATTGCGCCCTGGCCGGCCGAGTTGCCGGCCCCGACCACCACCGTCTTCGCGCCGGCGCATAGCTGGGCCTCCAGCGGCGAGGCGCCGTAATAGACGCCTGCGCCTTCGAGCGCCTCGAGATGCTCCAGCGGCAGACGCCGGTACTGCGCGCCCATCGCCAGAACGACGGCGCGCGCCGTGGCCGTCCGGCCGTCCATGAGGCGCAGCCGGTAGCGGCCGTCCTCGGCCGACTCGAGCGCCGTTGCGCAGGCGGGGCTGACGAACTGCACGCCGAATTTCTGCGCCTGGACCGCGGCGCGATCGGCGAGTTCCCGCCCGGACAGGCCGGTTGGAAATCCGAGATAGTTCTCGATCTTGGAGGACGAGCCCGCCTGACCGCCCGGGCCTTCCTCATCGAGGAGGATGACGGAGAGCCCTTCGGAGCCGCCGTAAACGCCCGCAGCCAGCCCCGCCGGACCGGCGCCGACGACGAGCAGATCGGCTTCGGCGTTCTCGCTCAGCGCGTCGAGGCCAAGCGCGCGCGCGACCGCATCAGCGTCCGCGCCGGGAACGATCATGTCTCCGCCGAGCACCAGCGCCGGCAGCTGCTCTGCGGCGAGACCCTTCGCCTCGACCAAGGCCCGGCCGACCGGATCGCGATCGACCTCGAGGAAGACATGCGGAACGGCGTGTCCCGACAGGAACCGGCGCAGGCCGAAAATGGCGCGGTCGCTCGCCTTGCCGAGCAGCACGACCGCAGCGTCGCGACGCGTCAGCGCGAACGCCCGGCGCGCGGCGAAGGTGCGCACGAAGATGTCCGACAGACGCGAGTTCTCGACCAGGACGCGCTTGAGGTTTTCAAACGGCACATGCAGCACCTCGCCGGCTTCGCCCATGATCGTGCGCGCCAGCGACGCCCGGCCGGTCAGCACGGAGAGATCGCCCGCAAACTGGCCGGGCTCCATCCACCCCAGCCGGCGTTCGCCGTCGACGCCTTCCACGAAGATGTGCGTCTGGCCCGACAGCGTGACGAGAAGATCCGCCGGACGCTCGCCCACCCGGGTCAGCACCTCGCCCTGATCGTGCCGGCGGACCACGCCATAGGGGCGCAACTGGTCGAGCTCGTCCGCAGACAGCGTGTAATTGACGTCGGCGCGATCGGTCATGGGATCTCCGGCGGAAAGGAACAGGATGCGGGGTTTCATTCGATAGGCCGGCGCGGCGCCGGCTTCCAGTTCAAGCGCGAACGCCTTGGCGAACGCGCGGCGCTCCTAGAGACTGAGGCCTCCCGCCGCCGCCAGCCAGACGCCATGACCTTCAGGATCGGACCCGGCGCGCTCGTCGCCGCCGCCTTCATCGGACCGGGAACGGTGACGACGTGCACGCTCGCCGGCGCGCGTTTCGGCTACGAGCTGGTCTGGGCGCTCGTGTTCGCCACCGCCGCAGCCGTCGTTCTTCAGGACATGGCCGCGCGTCTGGGCGCGCACGCCCGCAAGGGGCTGGGCGAGGCCATGCTGGAAACGCTGGCGCGGCCGCTCGCCCGGCTGGCCGCGATCGGGCTGATCCTGCTGGCTCTCGGCGTGGGCAACGCCGCTTATCAGAGCGGCAATCTCGCCGGCGCCGCGCTGGGCGTGGAGGCGATCGCAGGCGAAAGCCATCGGGCCGTAATGACAGGCGTGATCGCCGCGCTGGCGGCCGGGGTGCTCTGGACCGGCCGGTACCGGACCCTGCAGCGCGTGCTGGTCGGGCTTGTCGTGGCGATGGCGCTCGCCTTTCTCGCCGCCGCCGCGATCGTGCGGCCTGACCTGGCCGGGATGGCGCAGGGTCTCGTCCCGCGCGTGCCTGACGGCGGGCTTCTGATGACGACAGCACTGATCGGCACCACCATCGTGCCCTATAATCTTTTCCTCCACGCCGCCGCGGCGCGCCGGCATTTCGAGGCGGGCGCCGATCTCGCTGCGGTGCGCGCGGACAGCGCGCTGGCGATCGCCCTGGGCGGGATTGTCTCGATCCTGATCGTGGCGACCGCCGCGGCGAGCCTCGACGGCGCCCGCGTCGCCAACGCCGCAGACATGGCGCGCGCGCTCGAACCCGCCTTCGGCCCGGCGGCGCGCCATCTCGTCGGCGCCGGCCTGTTCGCTGCGGGACTGACCTCCGCGATCACGGCGCCGATGGCGACCGCCTATGCGTTCGGCGAGCTGTTTCCCGGCAAGGACGCGGTCTCGCGCCGGCTCCGTTTCCGTGTTGTCGCGCTGGGGGTCGTCGCTATCGGCGCCGCCATCGCCCTGTCGGGCGTCGACGCCGTCTCGCTGATCGTCACCGCCCAGGCGGCGAACGGGCTGCTCCTGCCGGTCACGGCGGTGATCCTGCTTGTCGTGGTCAACCGCAAACGCCTGATGGGCGCGTTCGCCAACGGCCTCGCCGCCAACATCGCCGGCGGCCTCGTGATCCTGGTTGCGCTCGGGCTGGGCCTGCGCGGGGTCTGGCGCGCGATCGAGACGGCGGCGGGCGCATGAGCGGGCGCTGGCGCTTCTGGATCGACCGCGGCGGGACCTTCACCGACATCGTCGGACGCAGGCCGGACGGCGGCTTCGCCGTCGCCAAGGTGCTCAGCGAAAGCGCCCATCGTTCCGAGGACGCCGCGCTTTCGGGGATGCGAAGGCTCATGGGTCTCGCACCGGATGCGCCGCTGCCGCCGGAGCGCATCGAGCATGTGCGCATGGGCACCACCGTGGCGACCAACGCGCTTCTGGAGCGCAAGGGCGCGCGGACGCTCTTCGTCGTCACCCAAGGCTTTGCGGATCTGCTCGTCATCGGACGGCAGGCGCGTCCCGGCCTGTTTGATCTGAGCATCGAGCGGCCCGACCCCCTGCACGTCGCCGTGGCGGAGATTTCCGCGCGCGTCACGCTCGACGGCGAACGTCTGGCCGAACTCGACGAGGCGACCGCGCGTGCGATGTTTGCAGACGCCCGCAAGGCGGGCTGCGAGGCATGCGCGATCTCGCTGATCCATGCCTGGAAACATCCCGGCGACGAACGGCGGCTGGGCGAACTGGCGCACGAGGCCGGCTTTGAAACGGTCGCGCTCAGCCACGAAGTCGATCCGCTGATCGGTTTCACCCCGCGTTCGGCGACGGCCGTGCTCGACGCCTATCTCTCGCCGGTCCTTCGCCAGCATGTCTCCCGGATCGATGCGGAGCTGGGACCGGTTCCGCTCCACTTCATGCAATCCAATGGCGGGCTGGCCGAGGCGCAGCGCTTTCGCGGCAAGGACGCCGTGCTCTCCGGTCCGGCGGGCGGGGTGGTGGGCGCGGCGAAGACCGCCGGCGCGCTTGGTTTCAGCCGCGTCATCGGCTTCGACATGGGCGGCACCTCCACCGACATCGCCGTCTATGACGGGGCGTTCGAGCGGGTTGTGGAGGCCACGGTCGCGGGCGCGCCTCTGCGGGCGCCGATGATGGACATCCACACCGTCGCCGCGGGCGGCGGATCCATCCTCTCGCTGAAGCACGGCCGTCTCCAGGCGGGCCCGGAAAGCGCCGGCGCCCATCCGGGTCCGGCCGCCTACCGCAATGGCGGGCCGTTGACCGTCACCGATGCAAACGTGCTTCTGGGACGCATCCAGCCGGATCATTTCCCCGCAATTTTCGGCCCGCGCGCCGATCAGCCCCTGGACGCCGCAGCC
>CAZLOV010000083.1:0-10568 GCA_964561235.1 uncultured Caulobacterales bacterium | reverse complement strand
GAAGTTGTAGACCCCGCCCTTTCCGTCTTCATCGCCGGGCCACCAGTTCTGGACGGTGGAGTATTTGATCTCGGCGTCATCGAGCGCCACGAGTTCGACGACCGCGGCGTGCAGCTGGTTCTCGTCGCGCATCGGCGCGGTGCAGCCTTCCAGATAGGACACATAAGCGCCCTCGTCGGCGATGATGAGCGTGCGTTCGAACTGGCCTGTGCCTTGGGCGTTCATCCGGAAATAGGTCGACAGCTCCATCGGGCAGCGCACCCCCTTGGGCACGTAGACGAAAGACCCGTCGGAGAAGACCGCGGAATTGAGCGTGGCGAAGAAATTGTCGCTCGGCGGCACCACGCTGCCGAGATACTTGCGCACGAGCTCGGGATGCTCCTGAAGCGCCTCCGAGATCGACATGAAGATCACGCCGGCCTTCTTCAGCTCTTCCTTGAAGGTCGTCGCCACGGAGACGCTGTCGAAAACCGCATCAACCGCCACCTTCGGCTTGTCGCGCGCCTCCGCAGCGGTCCCCGCCGCGCCTTCGACGCCAAGCAGAACTTCGGCTTCCCGCAGCGGGATGCCGAGCTTCTCATACGTGTCGAGCAGCTCCTGCGGCACCTCGTCGAGGCTCTTGTACTTCGCCGCCGCCTTGGGCGCGGCGTAGTAGATCGCATCCTGGTAGTCGATCGGCGGATAGCCGACCTTCGCCCAGTCCGGCTCCTTCATCGTCAGCCAGCGCTCATAAGCCGCCAGACGCCACTCCAGCATCCATTCCGGCTCGTTCTTCTTCGCGGAGATGAAGCGGACCGTCTCCTCCGACAGGCCTTTCGGCGCGTATTCCTGCTCGATGTCGGTGGTGAACCCGTACTTGTACTTGTCGGCTTCGAGCCGGCGTACGTCGTCGATGGTTTCCTTCACCGCAGGCATGGCGTGTCCTTCTTGGCTCAGACAGCAAGCGCGGCGGTTTTCGGCCGCGCCCGCGCGTATTCCCTACTCCACGCCTCAAGAAAGGCGTCGATATCAGCCGTTTCAACACCCGGACCGGTGGAGATGCGAAGAGCGCACCCCGCCTCGTCCGGGCTCGCGCCCATGGCTTCCAGCACCCGGCTCCGGCGCACTTTGCCTGAAGAACAAGCCGCACCCGCGCTCACTGCGAAGCCGGCGAGGTCCATGGCGATGACCTGGATTTCGCTCGTCCAGCCCGGCGCGGTGATGCAGGTCGTGTTCGGCAAACGCTGCGCCTTACTGCCCCATACCTGAGCGCCAGACTCAGTCAACCCTTCTTCCAACCGGGTCTTTAGCGCGAGAAGGCGCGCGCTTTCCGTCTCGCGCACCGCCTCGGCCTCCGTCAGCGCCGCAGCGAAGCCCGCCGCGCCGGCGAGATTGGGCGTGCCGCAGCGGCGTCCCTTCTCCTGCCCGCCGCCATGGAGGAGCCGGGCGACCGGCGCGTCGCAGGCGAGAACCAGCGCGCCCGTCCCCTGCGGCCCGCCGGCCTTGTGCGCGGAGAGCGCGACATAATGCGCCAACGCGTCGGCGGCGCTGAACGCGATCCGTCCCGGCGCCTGGACGGCGTCGACAAGGAACAGCCCTTCGGCCTCGCGCACCAGCCGCCCCGCGGTCTCGACCGGCTGGATGACGCCGGTTTCGTTATTCGCCGCCATGAGCGCGGCGAAGGGCGCGCCGTCCGCGCTGCGATCCCAGCGGGCCAGCCGGCCGGCCAGCCAGTCCAGATCGGCGGTCCCGTCCGGGCGCAGGGGCCAGATCTCCACGGCGGCGCCGGACGCGTTCGCGGTTTCGATCACCGCATCGTGTTCGCCCGCGCTGATGAGAAGCCGCCGGCAACCGGCCTCGACGGCGCTGCGGATCGCGAGATTGTCCGCTTCGGTGCCGCCGGAGGTGAAGACGACGTCTTCCGCGCGCGCTCCCGCGAGCCTCGCGATCGTCTCGCGCGCCCGCTCGAGCTGTGCGTGCGCGGCCCGGCCGGGCCCGTGCACGGAGGACGGATTGGCGCCGTGGACGGACGCGTGCGTCATCGCCTCAAGCGCCGTCCTCCGCAGCGGGGAAGAGGCGTTGTGGTCCAGATAAACCGGCACAGAATGGCTCCGGGCGGCTACTCCGCCGCGCGCAGTTCGGGACGCAGGGCCGGGTGAAGGCCCCGTGCGGCGCCCATGACGCGGCGTTCAAGAATGTCTTCCAGCGTGACCGAGCTCAGGAACAGCTGGATGTGACGGGAAAGCTCGTCCCACAGATCGTGCGTGATGCAGCGCTTGCCGCCCTCCATGCAGCCGGAGAGACCGTGCTGGCATCGGGTCACGTCGACGGGTTCGTCAACGGCGAGGATGATGTCGGATATGCGCGTGTCGGCCGCGCTGCGGGCGAGGCGGTAGCCGCCGCCCGGGCCGCGCACGGAGGCGACGACGCCCGCCCGGCGCAGGCGCGCGAACAGCTGTTCGAGGTAGGAGAGCGAAATCTGCTGACGCGAGGCGATGTCGGCGAGCGGCACCGGCCGCCCTTCGCTGGCGCCGGCGAGATCGGCCATGGCCATCACCGCATAACGGCCCTTGGTGCTGAGTTTCATAGGCTTAACTCCTCCCCGTTGACGAAACGAGCGCGAGGCTCGCCTTTCCGACGCCCCTCGTGCTAAGAGGCGCGCCCTGTCGAATGACCTGAACGCCTGCCGGGAATTAGGTTCCGGAGCCAGACGGTCAAGTATTCACGACGCCCTTTCATCTAGGGCGCCCGAGAGCAAGAATCAAAGCCCTACCGTTCCGGTGGGGCATAATCCAGTTACAGGTGTCCGACGCTCCATGCCCGACGTGATCATCCCTGGCCCGGCAGGCCGGCTTGAAGGCAAGTACTCCCCGGGAAAGACCGATGACGCGCCTGTGGCGCTCGTCCTGCACGCGCACCCGCGCGGCGGCGGCCACATGGACACGCCGGTCGTCACCCAGATGTACGACATGTTCAAGGCGCGGGGTTTTTCCGTGCTCCGGTTCAATTTCCGGGGCGTCGGGCGGAGCCAGGGCGTCTACGAGCAGGGCCTTGGCGAGTTGTCCGACGCGGCCACTGCGCTCGACTGGGCCCAGTCGCACAATCCTCATGCGCCCTATTGCTGGGTCGCAGGCCATTCCTTCGGCGCCTGGATCGGCATGCAGCTGCTGATGCGCCGGCCGGAGATCGCCGGCTTCATCTCGGTCTCGCCGCCGACAAACATGTACGACTTCACCTTCCTGGCCCCCTGCCCGGCCTCCGGCGTCGTCGCCCACGGCGAGGCCGACGCGATCGTGCCGCCCGACGACATGGAGCGCGTGATGAGCAAGGTGCGCACGCAAAAGGGCATTGAAATCACGCGCAAGGTGCTGCCCGGCGCAGGCCATCTGTTCACCCAGCACCTGCCGGAGCTGGACGAGGTGGTCGCGACCTATCTCGACGGGCGGTTGGCCATTCTCAACGCGCCGCAGATCGAAAGCTCGGGGAAACGCTAGGCGGCCCGGTCCGGCGCTTTCGCAAGACGGCCTCCGGCGAGCGCCTCGGCGGCGCCGGTCGTTCCCGGAAACGTGATCGGAAGACCGCGCGCCGTGCGCGCGGCGAGATAGGCGAAGGCTTCCGCCTCGATCAGGCCGCCGCGCCAGCCCACGGCTTCGGCGGGAACGGCGGGCAGGCCTGCGGCTTCCGCGATCAACTCGATCAAGGTGGCGTTCAACCGTCCTCCGCCGCATACGATCACACGCTCGGGTTCGGCGCCCGCGCGCACGCCGGCGGCGGCTGCCGCAGCCGTGAGCACGGTTAGCGTCGCCGCGCCGTCCGCGTCGGAGAGATTGGCCACGGCGTCCAGGGTGAAGTCCCAGCGGTCAAGCGAACGCGGCCCTTCGCCCTTGAAGTGCGGATGGGCGAGCATCTCTTCCAGCGCCGCCTCATGCACGCGGCCTGACGCCGCCAGCGCGCCGCCGGCGTCGCAGGCCAGACCGGTGCGCGCCTGAACGAAGGCGTCGATCAGCCCGTTGCCGGGTCCGGTGTCGAAGGCCGCGAGCCCGCCTGCCGCATCGATCAGGGTGATGTTGGCGACACCGCCGATATTGAGCACGGCGAGCGGCGTCTCGAGCCCGGAAAAGCGCGCAAGCGCCCGGTGATAGATCGGAACGAGCGGCGCGCCCTGCCCGCCGGCGGCCATGTCGGCGCTGCGGAAGTCGAACGCCACATCGACGCCGAGGCGCCTTGCCAGCGCATCGCCGTCTCCAAGCTGGCGCGTCCGGCCGGCGCGGCCCTCCCTGGGAGCCTCATGGACGACGGTCTGGCCATGAAACCCGACCAGATCGAGCAACTCGGGCGAAACGCCCGCCCGCTCGCAGACAAGCCGCACCGCCTCGGCGTGAGTGTCGGTGAGAACCTGCTCGGCGTCGGCGAAGACGGCGGGTTCGTCTCCGGACCATCGCCAGGAGAGCGCCGCCTCGACGGCCGCCTCAAGCACGGCGCGCTCGCCCGGCGCGTAGGGCCGCTCGACACCGGGGCCGAAGCCCAGGATCGCCTCCCCGTCGGTTCGCAGGAGCGCTGCGTCCACGCCGTCGAGCGAGGTGCCGCTCATAAGCCCGCAGGCGAGAAATCCGTCTTCGCGGTTCATTCGACACCTCGCGCTTTGCGGCGGGGCTGGGCCTTGCTAGACACCGCCGTCTTCCGATCCGCCCGGACCGTCAAGGAGTTCCGATCATGAGCGAGCACAAATCCGATCTCATGCAGATTCTGACGGACCGCGGCTATCTCTATCAGGCCACCGACGTCGAAGGGCTGGATGCCGCCGCCGCAGCCGGGCCGATCACCGGCTATATCGGCTTTGATCTGACCGCCGACAGCCTGCATGTCGGCAGCCTCGTACAGATCATGATGCTGCGCCGGATGCGGCAGGCCGGCCATACGCCGATCGTCCTGCTGGGCGCTGCAACCTCGAAGGTCGGCGATCCCTCCGGAAAAGACGCCAGCAGGCCGCTTCTGACCCCGGAGGTCATTGCGCAGTACAAGACGGGGATCAAAACGGCGTTCGACCGGCTGCTCGGTCAAGACGACTACCTCCTCGTGGACAATGACGACTGGCTGGCAGGCTACGGCTATCTCGACTTCCTGCGCGAGTACGGGCGTCATTTCACGATCAACAGGATGTTGACGTTCGACAGCGTGCGCCTGCGTCTGGAGCGCGAGCAGCCGCTGACCTTCCTCGAGTTCAACTACATGCTGCTGCAGGCGGTCGACTTCCTCGAGCTCAGCCGCCGGTACGGCTGCACGCTCCAGCTCGGCGGAGCGGATCAGTGGGGCAATATCGTCAACGGCGTGGAGCTCTGCCGCCGCGTCGACGATACGAAAGTGTTCGGCTTCACCACCCCGCTCATCACCACCGCCTCGGGCGCGAAGATGGGAAAGACTGCAGACGGCGCGGTCTGGCTCAACGCCGACCGGATGAGCCCGTATGAGTATTGGCAGTTCTGGCGCAACGCCGAGGACGCCGATGTCGGCCGCTTCCTGCGCCTGTTCACGGATGTGCCGCTCGACGAGATCGCACGCCTTGAAGCGCTGGAAGGCGCCGGGATCAACGACGCCAAGGTGCGGCTGGCCAACGAAGCCACGGCCCTTCTTCACGGAGAAGACGCCGCGCGGGAGGCGGAAGCCACCGCGCGGGAAGTGTTCACCGGCGGCGGCGCGGGCGCGGCGCTGCCCACGATCGAAGTCGAGGCGGCGCGTCTGGACGCCGGGCTGCCGCTTCTCGACGCGCTTGTGGAGGCGGGGCTTGTCGCCTCGAAGGGCGAAGGCCGCCGCAAGGTGAAGGAGCGCGCGGTCAAGGTGAACGATGACGCCGTCGAGGACGACGCGCTCTCGATATCGTCAAGCGATCTTTCCGGCGGCGCGGTCAGACTGTCCGTCGGGAAAAAGCGTCATGCGCTTGTCAAACCCGTGTGATCCTGTCGGCCGCAAAGGAAAGAGGACCTTCCATGACACTGAAGGGCAAGAACGCCGTCGTGACCGGCTCCACCTCCGGCATCGGCGCAGGCGTCGCCGAGGCGCTCGCGGGGGCCGGCTGCAATGTGCTCATCAACGGCTTCGGCGACGCGGATGCGATCGAGGCCCAGCGCGCGCGCATCGAGGCCGATCACGGGGTCAAGGCGGTCTATCACGGCGCTGATCTGACCGCGCGCGACCAGATCCGAGAGATGGTCTCCGCAGCCGAGGCCGCCTTCGGGCATGTCGACATCCTCGTAAATAACGCCGGCGTCCAGCACGTGTCTCCCGTCGAGGAGTTTCCCGAGGAGAAGTGGGACCTGATCATCGGCCTCAACCTCTCCGCAGTGTTCGCGGTCACCAAGCTCGTCTTCGGCGGCATGAAGGCGCGCGGCTACGGCCGCATCATCAACATCGCATCCGCCCACGGGCTTGTGGCCTCGCCTTTCAAGTCAGCCTATGTGGCGGCCAAGCACGGCGTGCTCGGCTTCACCAAGACGCTGGCGCTCGAGGGCGCGACGTCGGGCGTGACCGCAAACGCGATCTGTCCGGGCTATGTGCTGACCCCGCTGGTGGAGAACCAGATCGCCGACACCGCCAAGGCGCGCGGCATCAGCGAGGAAGAGGTCAAGCGCGACGTGATGCTCGCCGCCCAGCCCACGAAGGAATTCGTCACGGTCGAGCAGCTTGGCGCGTTGGCGGTCTATCTCGCCGGCGAACACGCCGCCCAGATCAACGGGGCCGCCCTGCCTGTGGAAGGCGGCTGGACCGCGCAATAGCGCCTAGCGCCGCCGGCCGCCGCCGTCGTCTTGAGGCGGCGTTGCGCCTGACGGCGGCGTCTCCACCGGCGGCAGGCCTTCCGCAGCCCGGCGCCGGTTCTCGAGCGCCTCGAATTCGCGCTCCGCGCTGGTGCCTTCGAAGATGCGGCGAAACACGCCGGGGGCGAGCGCGGACAGCGGATTGGCGAACACGCGCGTCGAGCTGAACGGGCCTTCCGCCGAAAATGTCAGCCCGATGAGTCCTTCCCCGGGGCGGGAGGTGAGGATGTCTCCCAGCACCGGCAGACCGCTGGCGGCGGAGTTCACCCCGTAGGAGGGCAGCAGCGTCCCGTCGACGGCGACGCGCGCCTGCGCAAAATCCACCACGCCTTCCCAGGTTGCGCCCAGCGAGGGTCCGGCGGCGCGGGCGCTGCGCATCTCGAGCACGCCGTCGGACCAGCGGAATTCCGCTTCCAGGGTTTCGAAACTGATGCCCTCGCCGCCGGCAAGGAGGTCGGCGAGGCCCTGCAGCGACCCCGCAGCGAGCACGCGGGCAAGGAGCGGCATCTGATCCAGACGGAAGCCGGTCACCGAAAGCGCGCCGGCGAGCGCGCCTTCGCCGCCGGCCGGCGGCGCTTGCGCATCCAGCACCAGCACGCCGCCCTCGGCGTTGCCGTAGCCGGTAAGCGCCGACAGGACCAGACCCGCATCCGGACTGCGCATCACGACATTCCGCGGCGCGTCCACATCCGGCGCGGCGACCTCCGCGCGCGTGCGCCCGCGCGGCCCGTCCGCCTCGAAATTGAGCCGCTCCAGGCCGCTCTCGGCAAGTGAGAGCTGGAGCGTCGCATCACGCATTTCCGCCCCGCGGACGCCAAGCACGTCCAGCCGCGCGTCGAGGATGAAGGCCCCGGAAGCGTCGCCGCCGCCCATGCCGCTCCGGCGCGCCTCGTCAAGAAACGGCTCCGCGTCGAGATAGCGGCCGTCGAGATCGAGCCGCAGGGGGCCGTCCGGGCCGTCAGGGCGATCCGCCGTACCGGAAAGATCCATCAGGCCGTCGACGAAGATCTCGGATACCTGCGCTTCAAGCAGCCGGCCGACAGCGTCGACGGTGGCGCGCGCCTCAAGCCGCGCGCCGGCGGCCTCGGCCCGGACCTGGCTGAGTTCCGCCCCGCCTTCCGGCAAGACACGGAACGAGACCGAAGCGCTTGCCGGATCGCCCGGCGCTTTCGACCACAGATCGTTCGGCGCCACGATCGCGGCGCCTTCAAGATCAAGCGCGGCCTCGACCGTTTCGAAATTGAAGCCGCGCCCGTTGAGACGCGCCTCAAGTCCGACCGCTCCGTCCAGAAAGCGCCGCAAGGGCAGGCCCATCCGGTCGAGCGCGCGCGCATCGACGAGCGACTCGATTGCAATTCCCGTTGTGGCGGACCCGGGTTCGAGGCCGAAGGTCTCTGTCCAGCGCAGTCTTGCATTTGCGCCCGCGATACGCGCGACGCCCTGCGCCTCAAGGCCTGAATTGTCCGCGGCGACGTCGATTGCGCCGTCCTCGAAGCGCAGCGCGCCGAGCCCCGTTGGTCCTTCAACCCCGCCGAACACGCCGGTGAACGCGTAGCCGAGATCTTCCGGCGGAACGGTCGAGAGCATCGGCCGTGAAATCTCAAAGGTGACCCGGCCGTCGCCGTCGAAGACCCCCGGCTGGACGCCGTAGCGGCCGGGCAGTTCAAGCGGAGGTTCCTCAAGCAGCGCGATCAGCGCGGGCAGGCTGGTGCGTCCCGCGCCGCCAAAGCGCATCACGGCGCCGCGCTCAAGCCGCGGCGCGTCCACGAAAATCTCGTCGACCTGCATCGTGCCGATCGCCCCGCCTCCGCCGGACAGCGACAGACTCGCGCCGCGCAGCCGCGCTTCGCCCGAGACCCCGACCAGCGGCGTCATTGTCGGCATGTACAAGACATCGGCGTCCTCGAACCGGAAGGCGAGGTCCAGCATGTCGTCGGTGAACTCCGCTCCGGCGAGCACGTCGGCGGGGATGTCCGCGCGCAGCCGCACATCCTCCAACCGGCCGTCGATGATGGACTTCGTCACCCACTCGCGCGCGCCGTTGGCGAAACCCGGCGGCCACCAGCCCAGCACGTCGGCCTTTTGGGGCTGTCCGCGTATCGCCGCCTCCGCGCGCAGCCGCGGACGCAGCCCCTCCGGCGTCGGGGAGAGCCCGGCCTCGCCCTGTGCCTCCAGTTCAAGGCTGGAGAAGGCAAAGCTCAGAGCCTCGATCTCCGCGGCGAGGTCGAACGGCCGCACGACGCCATCCGCGCTCAAACGGCTCCACTCGCGCGGGCCTTCAAACAGCGCCGGCAGGGAGAAGAACCCCGGCCCCGCCTCAAACTCGAAGCGCGCGCGGCCCGGCAGCGCGTTTTCAAAACGGCTGAAATCGTAAAGGCGGCCGGAGGCCTCCACCGCGGCCGCATCCGAACGCAGTTCGGCGCGTTCCAGGCGTATCTCGCCTTCGCGCGTATCGAAGGCCAGCCGCAGGCCGGCGGCGTCGAGCGATGCGCTGCGCCCGCCGCCGATACGCACCGTTCCCTGCCCGGCGTCGATTTCCAGAAGCGCCGCGCGCAACCCCTCCGTCTGCGAAGCGTCCAGGACGAGATCGGCGGAGACCGGCGCATCGATGCGGCCGAAATGCACGCCCGGCCCGCGGCGCGGCGCGGCTGCGGCGGGAACAAGACCGGAAACGCGCAGATCAAGAAACATCTCTGCAAGCGTGCGGTCGGTGCGCAGATTGAGCGCCACCGGCGCCATGCCCGCCGATGTCAGCAGCGCGCCGGAGAAATCGGTTTCCACCACGCCGTCTGCGAGGCGCGCATTGGCGCGCACGTCGGTGAAGATCCAGTCGAGCCCGGAGGCTTCATCCAGCACGCGCAGTTGAACGCCGCGCACGTCGATTTCGCTTAGCCGGCTGAGCGGTCCCTCCTCGCGCACGGCCGCCAGAGCGTCGCGCAAGCGCGTCATTCCGGCGCCGGAGCCGCGTTCGCCGCTTCGGGACGCCGAAAGCAGCCGCTCCGCGCGGCCAAAGCCGGCGCCGATTGATCCATCCGAGCGGCGCACGACGGCGAATGCGCCTCCGTCTGCGGACACCCGCACCGGCGCGGCGCGGCCGATCAGAAGCGCATCGAGCGCGAACGCGGCTTCAACGCGCCGCGCGCGCGCCAGCGTCGCTCCGGTGTCGGACTGAACAAGCAGATCGCGCGCCGACACGGTGATCGTCGCCTCGCCCGGATCAAAGCGCGCCTCAAGCCCGCCAAGCTCGGCGTTCTGCGCGCTGAACGCCTCCGCAAGCATGGACACGGCGGCGGGTTCGAGCGCCGATGCGTCCACCGGCCCCGAGGCGAGCCGCCACAGCACGGCTGCGCCTGCGAAGATCGCGAGCGCGAGAAGCGCGGCGAAGGCTTCGAGCAGGTAAAGCACGCTAAGGCGGACAGCGCGGCGCATGGGCTCCCTTCGGATCTCCTGTCAGCGGCCGGCGCCCGTGGACTGGACGCGGGCGCCGGCGCGCAACATCTTCGCCCGGCGGGACGCGCGCACGCGCGCCGGAAAACGAGGATGACGTCATGAGCGAACTGACCGTCGGCGACAAGGCCCCTGACTTCAAGCTGCCTGCAGACGGAGGCGGCGAAGTTTCGCTGTCCGGCTTCTCCGGGCGCAAGATCGTCCTGTATTTCTACCCCAAGGACGACACCTCGGGCTGCACCAAGGAGGCGATCGCCTTCTCGGAACTGTTGCCCGACTTCGAGGCGGCCGGCGCCGTCGTCCTCGGCGTGTCCAAGGACAGCGTGAAGAAAC
>CAZLOV010000082.1:2216-10574 GCA_964561235.1 uncultured Caulobacterales bacterium | reverse complement strand
GGCCACGGGTATGCCCGCGCCGCGGCCGCCTAGCGGTTGCGTCCGAGTTTCTCGTGGCTGTCCACCCAGTCTCCGGCCACGACCGCGCCGGCCAGCGAGACCTCGCCGGCCAGCACGGTCGCGGCGCAGATCTCGATGAACCGCCCGACCTTGCCCTTGCCGCGGCAGCCCAGGATGTCGAGGCATTCGGCTTGTGTCGGAAGGTGCGTGCCGCCTCCGAACGTGGCGGCGATCAGGGCGGGCAGCGTGATCGACCAGTAATAGGTCTCACCCCCGTCCTCCAGCCGGACATAGGTCATGGCTGCGTGGCTCTCTGCGACATTGGCGGCGTCCTGCCCGGTGGCGATGAACAGCGCGGCGAGCGCATTGGCGGCGTGCATGCCGTTATTGGCCGAGCCCGCCATGACCGAGCCGGCGAAGGAGTTGAGGCGCGCGCGGAACAGGCCTTCCGCATCGGCGCCCACGCGCTCGCGCAGCAGGGATGACGGAATGCGCGCCTCGGCGATCACGCGTGCGCCGCGGGAATGCAGCACGTTGAGCTGGGAGTGCTTCTTGTCGGTGTCCATCGCGCCGGAGAGCGTGTAGCGCGCCCCGCCCGGATAGGCCTGGGCGATCCATTTGCAGGCCGCCTCCGTGGCCTTGCCGGCCATGTTTTGACCCGCCGCGTCGCCGGTTTCATAGTTGAAGCGCACATGCAGCATCGGTCCGACGGCGTAGCGCTCGATGTGCGAGAGGCGCGCAACAGATGATGTCGCCTCGGCGGCGGCGGCGATCTTGTCCATCGCCCCGTCAAGCCAGAGCGCGAAATCGCGCGCGCCGCGGGCGTCGTGGAAATGAAACACCGGCGCGCGCTGCATGTAGCGCTCATGGATGGTCGTTTTCACCCCGCCGGCTTCGGTGAGGATACGCATCCCGCGGTTATAGCTTGCGACCAGCGTGCCTTCGGCGGTCGCCAGCGGCACGTAGACGTCTTCCTCGACATGTTCGCCGCACACCCGCAGCGGGCCGGCCAGCCCGATCGGGACCTGCGCGCAGCCGAGAAAGTTCTCGACATTGCCGCGCGTGACGGCGGGATCGATGGAATGGCCGCAGACGTGCTCCAGCCTTGCGCCGGTCTTGGCCTCGATGAAGGCGCGGCGTTCCGCGGCGGCCTCTTTCGTGTGGTCGTCGTCCTTGCGGCGGGGCACGCGCGCGCGCACGTCGTTGGCTCTGGGATCGGTCATGACGGCGAGGCTAGGGCGCGCACGCCCCGTCCGCCAAGCGGGGCCTGCTTTTGCGGCCGGGAAAAATCGTCTAAGACCCGGCCTCCTCCCGGCCGCGCCCTCCACGACGAAAGCCCGCCATGAAACCGTTTCCGAACAAGTACAAGCCCGCCGACGCCGAGGCCGCCTGCACGGCGCGCTGGGCGAAGGATGAAGCCTTCAAGTGGGATCCCGACGGGCCGGCGGGCGAGGATTACGTGATCGACACGCCGCCGCCGACGGTCTCGGGCGCGCTCCATGTCGGGCATGTCTATTCCTACACGCAGGCCGACATCATGGCCCGCTACATGCGTATGTCGGGCCGCAACGTCCTCTATCCGATCGGCTGGGACGACAACGGTCTGCCGACCGAACGGCTGGTGGAGAAGGTCCGCAAGGTGCGCGGCGGAACCATGCCGCGCGAGGACTTCGTGGCGCTCTGCCGCGAGGTCATCCCGGAATATGAACAGCAGTTCCGCGACCTGTTCACGCGCCTCGCCCTGTCGGTGGACTGGAGCCGGGAATACCAGACGATTTCGGATGAGAGCCGGGCCGTTTCCCAGCTCTCTTTCCTCGACCTCTACCGCAAGGGCCTCCTCGAGCGCCGCATGGAGCCGACGCTCTGGGATCCCGCCGACCGGACCGCCATTGCGCAGGCCGAGGTCGAGGAGCTCGAACGCGAGGGCAAGCTCAACGAGATTCCCTTCGAGATCGAGGGCGGCGGCGAGCCCGCAGTCATCGCCACGACGCGTCCCGAGCTGATTGCGGCCTGCGGCGGATTGATGATCCACCCCGATCATCCGCGCGCCAAGGAGCTCGTCGGCAGGAACGCGATCACGCCGCTTTACGGCGTGCCGGTCCCGATCTGTGCTGAAGACAGCGTGGACCCGGAAAAGGGCACCGGCGTCGTGATGTGCTGCACCTTCGGCGACGTCACCGACATCCAGTGGTGGCGCACGCATAAGCTGCCGCTGCGGATGGTCATCGACCAGGCCGGCAAGATGAAGGCCGACCTGCCCATCGGCGAGGCGGAGGACTGGCCCAGCGTCGATCCGGCGTCGGCCAGGGCGACCGTGGAAGCGCTCGCCGGCCTGAAGGCGGAGAAGGCCAAGGCGGCGATCCTCGAGCTCTTGCAGGCGCGCGGCCTGGTGCGCGCCCAGCACAAGACCAACCAGATCATTCCCGTCGCCGAACGCTCCGGCCACCCGCTGGAGATCATCGTCACGCCGCAATGGTTCGTCCGCACGCTCGATTTCAAGGACGCGATCCTTGAAAAGGGCCGCGAGATCAAATGGCGTCCGGAGTACATGCGCCAGCGGTTCGAAAGCTGGGTGGAGGGCCTGAAATGGGACTGGTCGATCTCGCGCCAGCGTCATTTCGGCGTTCCGATCCCGGTGTGGTATTCCAAGCGCGCAGGCGAAGAGGGGCGGGTGATCGCGCCCGAACCCGACCAGCTGCCGGTCGACCCCACGACCGACCTGCCGCCGGGCTATGAGGCCCACGAGGTCGTGGGCGAGCGCGACGTCATGGACACCTGGGCGACGTCGTCGTGCACGCCGCAGCTGGTGACGCGCACGATCAACAGCGAACTCGGCTTCGATCAAGCGGCGCACAGCCGCCTCTTCCCGATGAGCCTGCGTCCGCAGGCCCATGAGATCATCCGCACCTGGGCGTTCTATACGATCGTCAAGGCGCTGCATCACGAGCAGACGGTCCCGTGGACCGACATCGCCATCTCCGGCTGGTGCCTCGCTTCGGACGGCTCCAAGATGTCGAAGTCCAAGGGCAATGTGATCGATCCGATCAAGCTGCTCGACGAATACGGCGCGGACGCCGTGCGCTACTGGACGGGCACCTCGCGGCTCGGCCACGACACCGCCCTTGCGCCCAACGTGCTCAATCAGGGCAAGCGGCTGGTCACCAAGCTCTGGAACGCCGTCAAGCTCGCCCACATGGCGCTGGAGCAGGCCCCCGTCGAGGCGGTCTCCCCGAAAGCCGACATCGAGGCGGGCCTGATCAGTCACCCGATGGACCTCTGGCTCATGGGGGAGCTTGCGCGCACGGTGCGCCTCGCGACGGAGGCCTTCGAAGCGTATGAATACGCTCAGGCGCTGCGTCACGCGGAAGAATTCTTCTGGCGGGTCTACTGCGACAATTACCTGGAGATCGTGAAATCGCGCACGCGCTTCGAGGGCGAACCCACGCCCGAGCAGCGCTCCGCCCTGCATGCGCTCCATCACGCCTCCAGCACCGTCGTGAAGCTGTTCGCGCCCTTCTGCCCCTACGTCACCGACACGCTCAACGACCTCCTCCATGGAAGCGAGTCCGCCGACGCACCGACGGTGCACGCCCGCTTCCAGTGGCCGGATCCTGCGGGTCAGGCTGATGAAACGCTCAACGCCGAACTGGGCGCAGCGTTCCTCGCTGCGCTCTCCGGCGCGCGGAAGGTGAAGTCGAACGCCCAGGTCTCCATGCGCGCGCCGGTTGCAACGCTCTATCTGAAAGGCGTGCCTGCAGGCCGGCTCGATCCGGTCGCAAACGACCTGCTTGCGGTGATGAATGCGCAGGCGCTCGAGCTTTCCGCCAGCCTGCCGCCGGAGACGCCGTCTGCGATTTCACCGGAGGACGAGGCGGTCTCCGTTGCGCTGGCCTTCGCGCCGGAGACGGCCGCCCAGGACTGATCGACCCATGAAACTCCGTTCACTTGCGAGTGCATGGGGGATGGGCAATGCTTGGTTAACGCGTCCGGTATGGACGTAAGAACAGGGTTCCGCCGATATCGGCGCGAAACGGGGAGGGAAGCATGAAATCGTTCCTGGGCGGTCTTGCGGCCGCCAGCACGCTTGCGGCGACGGCCGCTCCGGCGCTGGCGCAGGATGACCAGACGCTTTTGCTGCGGATGCCGGCGGTGAGCGGGGACACGATCGTGTTCGTCTACGCCGGCGATATCTGGCGCGCCGGTCTCGACGGGTCGGATCCGGTCCGTCTCACGAGCCATCCTGCCGACGAGCGCGCGCCGCACATCTCTCCTGACGGCACGATGATCGCGTTCTCCGCAGACTATGAGGACAATCGCGATGTCTACGTCATGCCGATCGAAGGCGGTCAGCCCCAGCGCCTGACCTGGCATCCTGACGCGGATTTCGCGACCGGCTGGTCGCCTGACGGCCGCGTCCTGTTTTCCTCCGGCCGCGAAGTCAATCACGGCCGATCCGCGCAACTCTGGTCAATCGCGCCCGGAGAGGGGCATCCCCGCAAGGAGATTGAGGCGCGTTTCGTGATCGGCGACAAGCACGCCGACGGACGCCTTGCCTACCATCCGACCCGAACCGCGCACTCATTCTTTTCCGACGGAGGCTCGGGCTGGCGTCTGCATCGCGGCGGATCGACCGGCACCATCCGGATTCTCTCCGCGGACCGGCAATCCTCGACGCTTCTGGAAAGCGACCGCATCAACGAGTTCTATCCCGTCTGGGGCGGGGACCTTGTCTACTTCCTGTCCGACGAGGACGACGTCGCGCTCGCGCTTTACAGCCATGATCCGGAGACCGGCGAACGGACCCGGCTGCATTCCGAGGCGCCGTGGGACATCCGGTGGATGGATACCGACGGCGATACGATCGTCTATGAGGCGGGCGGCCGCCTCAAGCGGTATGACATCGCCTCCGGATCGGTAAGCGAAATCCGCGTGTCGCTGACGGCGGACCTGCCCCAGTTGGCGCCACGCTGGGCGAACGCCGCCGAGACGATCCAGTCCGCGGCGCTCTCGCCCACCGGCCAGCGGGCGCTGATCACGGCGCGTGGAGACGTGTTTTCCGTGCCGCTCGACGAAGGTTCGACACGCAATGTCTCGGACACCTCCGGCGTTCGCGAGTACACGGCGATCTGGTCGCCCGACGGGGACAGCATCGCCTATGTGAGCGATGAAGGCGGCCGTCAGCAGCTGAAGGTCGTTGATCAGCGCGGCTTCGACGCGCCGCGCACGATTCCGCTCTCCGGCGAGGAGGGCGCTTTCTTCTTCCTTGAAGATTGGTCGCCGGAAACCAACCGGATCTTCTACACGGACAATCACCTCAACCTGTATCAGCTCAATGTCGCGACCGGACAATCCATCCGGATCGCCACGGAAACACGCCGTGCGGGCTTCGAGCTCGCCGTGAGTCCGGACGGACGCTGGCTCGCCTACACCCTCGAGCAGCCGAACTTCCTGCGCGATCTCGTCCTGCGGAACATCGAGGAGGGAACCCAGTTCACGGTCACCGACGGCATGGCCGACATCGGCTCGCCCGTGTTCTCGCGCGACGGCCAGTATCTCTATTTTGCGGCCTCCACGAATGTCGGCCCGCAGCAGGTCGGTCTGAACATGCAGACCCGCGAGCGCCCCGCGCGCTACGGCCTCTATGCCGCGGTGCTCGCCGCGAACGGCCGATCGCCGCTGCTGCCCGGCACCGGCGATGAGAATGCGGAGGAGGAGGCGCCGGACGAAAACGGCGACGAGACCCCGCGCACCCAGGTCGACCGGTCCGGTCTTGCCGACCGCATCGTCGCGCTGCCCGTTTCTGAGCGGAATTACGGCAATCTCGGCGTCGATAAGGATGGCGGTCTTCTGTTTATCGACTACGCCCAGCCCGGCGCGGAAAACACGCCGCCCGGGGAAAGCTCGGCGGCGCAGAACACGCTCATGCGTTTTGATTTCGAGGACAAGGAAGCCGCCGAACTCCAGGCGGGGGTCAACCAGTTCATCCTGAGTCAGGATGGCGGAACCATCTTCCTGCAGCGCGCCGGAAGCGGATGGTCGCATTCAGAGACCGGGGAGAGCCTCGATCTGAAAGGGCTTGAAACCTCGGGCATGCGGATCCGGGTCAATCCGCGCGATGAGTGGGCGCAGATCTTCGATGAAGTCTGGCGCATGGAGGCGGCGTATTTCTACGACGAGGATCTCCACGGCCTCGACTGGGAAGGCGTCCGCGCGCGCTATGAACCGCTGCTCGCCCATGTCGGCCGGCGCGAGGATCTGAACTTCCTCCTCGTCGAGATGATCGGCGAGTTCCAGGTCGGACATAACCGGACCGGCGGCGGCGACACGCACGACGAAGACGGCGTGCCCCCGGGCCTCTTGGGCGCGGACTACACGATCGAGAACGGCCGGTACCGCATCCGCCGGGTTTATTCCGGAGAGGACTGGAACCCCTTCCTGCGCGGCCCGCTCGCCCAGCCGGGCCTGGACGTGCGCGAAGGAAACTTCATCCTCGCCGTCAACGGGCGCGACCTGACCGCGGCTGACAACATCCACGCCGAGCTTCAGGGAACGGCGGGCTCGCAGGTGACGCTTACGGTGGCGGATGACGCCGGGGGCCGAAACCGCCGCGACCTGGTCGTCGAGCCGATCGGAAACGAGGGCGCGCTGCGCCTCTGGGGATGGATCGAGGAAAACCGCGCCGCCGTCGACCGCGCGACGGAGGGCCGGGTCGGATACGTCTATCTGCCCAACACGGCCGGTGCGGGCTACGACTTCTTCAACCGCATGTACTACGCCCAGGCGAACAAGCAGGCGATCATCTTCGACGAGCGCTCCAATGGCGGCGGGCAGGCGGCCGACTACATCACCGACGTGCTGTCGCCGTTCCATCTCTCAGGCTGGCTGGGCCGCGACAACGCGCTGCCCTACAATACGCCGTTCGCCGCCCATTACGGACCCAAGGTGATGCTGATCGACCAGGACGCCGGGTCCGGGGGCGACTTTCTCCCCTACTCGTTCCGTCGCCGGGGCATCGGGCCGCTGATCGGCACAAGGACCTGGGGCGGGCTGATCGGCATTTCCGCCAACCCCCCGTTGATCGACGGCGGGTCCCTGGTGGTGCCCTTCTTCCGCTTCTACACGCCGGAAGGGGAATGGCGCGTGGAGAACGAGGGCGTCGCGCCGGATATCGAGGTGCATCTCGATCCGGTCGCCACGAATGCGGGCCGCGACAACCAGCTGGAACGCGCCATCGCCGAGCTTGAGGCGATGATGGCCGCGCAGACGACGCCGTCGGTGCCCCTGACGGCGCCGCCGCCGCCTACGGAGGTCGGCCAGTAGAGGCCGCAAAGGCGGCCAGGCGAAAGGGCGCCCCTGCGGCGCCCTTTCATCATCCGGGGTTGCGCCGCCGGATCGCCGCCTTCACATGCTGGGCGAGCCAGAGGGAGGACGAGCCATGTCCGCCTCCGCCGCCGCACGCCGTTCCGGCGAAGAGCGCCAAACGCCGCTTCGCACATCCGCCCACGCCACGCTGCATTGCCTGATCGGGTGCATGATCGGGGAGACCGCCGGCCTTGCGATCGGCGTCGCTCTCGGGCTCGGCGCCGCTGCGACCGTGCTGCTCGCCGTGGCCCTGGCCTATGTCAGCGGTTTCACCCTGGCGCTCATCCCGGTCATGCGCGGACAGGGCCTCGGCCTCGCGGCGGCCATGTCGGTCGTCTGGCTCGGCGAGGCGGTGTCCATCGGCGCCATGGAGATCGCGATGAACCTTGCGGACTGGCTCGCAGGCGGGCTCGCGGCAAGCTCGCTCGCCGATCCGCGCTTCTGGATCGGTCTCGCCGTCGCGGCTCCTGCGGGTTTCCTCGCCGGCTGGCCGGTCAATCACTGGCTGCTCCGGCGACGGCTGAAGGCCTGCCACTAGAGCTTACGCCGCTTCCTGATCGTCCTCGGCCTTGCGCGGGCGTGCGTGGGGCAGGGTGAAGTGGAACGCCGCGCCGGCGCCGGGCTCGCTTTCCACCCAGATGCGTCCGCCATGGCGCTCGACGGCCTGCTGGCAGATCGCCAGCCCGATGCCGGTGCCGGGATAGGCCTCGCGCGCATGCAGCCGGCCGAAAGGCTGGAAGATCTTTTCCGCAAGGCGCGGCTCAAGCCCGATGCCCTGGTCGCGCACGGTCACGCGCCAGTCCGGCCGGCCGGGTTCCGGCGGCGCCGCTTCGATCGTCACGCACGGCGGCGCTTCCGCCCGGTACTTGACCGCGTTCGAGATGAGGTTGGCGAACAGATCCTCAAGCAGCTCGGCGTCGCCGAGCACCGGGATGTTGGCGTTGTGAGTGGCGATGATGAACTGGCTGCGACCCTTCACCCGCACCGGCGCGCCGC
>CAZLOV010000082.1:0-2206 GCA_964561235.1 uncultured Caulobacterales bacterium | reverse complement strand
CTCCGCCGTTTCGATCCGCGCGCCTTCCGCTTCGATCCCGGCGGCGTTGCGCTCGAGCGCCCGCGCGAGAACGGCGTTCAGATCGGTCGGTGCGCTCTGCAGCGGGCGGCTTGAGGCGCGCGCATAGCTGGAAAGATCCTCGATGAGCGCGCGCATGCGCCGGGCCGCGTCGGAGATGAAGCCGAGCGCCTGGCCGGCTTCCGCGCTCAGGCCCTCGCCGATCGTGCGTTCGAGCAGCATGGAGAAGGCGGCGATCTTGCGCACCGGCTCCTGCAGGTCGTGCGCGGCCACGCGGGTGAAGCGCTCAAGCTCCCGGTTGGACCGCTCCAGCTCCGCGGCGTAGTTGCGCAGTTCCTCTTCGAGGTTCTTGCGTGCGCTCGCATCCGAAACCAGGCCGCGGGCGATTCGGGGGCGGCCGTCGGGATGACGGTCCACGAGCCGGCCGCGATCCTCGACCCAGACCACGCGGCCATCGGCGCGTTCCAGCCGGTAGCAGCACTCCATCACGCCGCCCGCCGCCATCGCCGCAACGCCGTCGACGCATTGGTGCAAGTCGTCGGGATGCAGCCGGGCGCGCCAGTCGTCGAGCGTCACGACGCGCTGGTCGCCAAGACCGAGAATGTCGCGCGCTTCGGCTGAAAACGTGATCTCGTTCGTGTCGAACTCCAGCGTCCAGGCGCCGTAGCGGCCCGCGATGACCGCATCGGCGATCGCGCGCGCCTCCGTCTCCCCGTCAATGCGATCATTCACGGTGCTGCGCGCGATCCCGGCAAGCCGGCGCGGACTCCCGTCCGCGCGGCGGGCTGCAATCTGGGCGCGATGGCGCATTTCGACCCACTCGCCCGACCGCCCGCGCATGCGGCAGGAAAAACGCACGGTCGCGAGCGGCTCGGGTCCGGCGGCGTCCAGGGCGGCGTCCACCTGCGGCCGGTCTTCGGGATGGATCAGGCCGAGAAAGCCGGCGCTGTCCGCCTCGCCCTCGGGGGCGCTGAGATCGAGCCCGTTGGCGAATACGCCCGAGACGACGCAGCGTCCGCCGTCGAGGTCGAGCGCGTAGGCCCCGTCGCGCGCCGCGCGCGTCGTCGCGGCGGCCTGCGTTTCGTCCGCGCGCAGGATGACCGTGCGCCGGCCGGCGCTTGAGGCCGCAGCGAGGATCCGGACCGCAACGGTGCTTCCGCCGCATGCCCGCAGCGCCAGCGTTTCCGGCTCGGCCTTCCGGGCCGATTTCAGCGCCGCCAGGGCGACATGTCCGTCGAGCGGATCGACACAAAGGGCGGTGAACGCGCCGCCTGCAGGCTGCGGACCGAAGCGCGCTTCGAACGCCGGGTTCGCCGCCAGAATGCGGCCGTCCGCATCCAGCGCCAACGCGGGATCGGGCAGGGCGTCGAACAACGCCTCGTACATGCCCGATTCCGCGCCGTCCATCGCCCGCCCCGGCCATTGAAGGATGTTTATCAAACTGTATGACTCGCCCGCCCGCGTCCAGCGGCGCCGGACGTGCTTCCCATGACGGGCGCAGCCGTTATGGTCTGCGGCGACTGGGGAAGAAGAGGGCCTTACCAATTGACCGACGCGAACGCGCCGATCCTTGAAGCCTCCGGCCTGCATGTGCGTTTCGACACGCCAGACGGCCAGGTGCACGCCGTGCGCGGCGTCAATCTCGCCGTGAAGCCGGGCGAATGCCTGGCGGTGGTCGGCGAAAGCGGCTCCGGCAAGAGCCAGACCTTCCTCGCCGCCATGGGCCTGCTCGCGGCCAACGGCAAGGCGGAGGGCTCCATCCGCTATCGCGGCGAGGAGATCCTCAATCTGCCCCCGCGCAAGCTCAACCGCATACGCGGCCGTCACATGACGATGATCTTCCAGGATCCGCTGACCTCGCTGACCCCGCACATGCGCATCGGCGACCAGCTCGAGGAGGTCCTCTCCATCCATCTGGGCCTGAAGGGCAAGGCGGCTGAGGACCGTTGCGTGGAATGGCTCGAGCGGGTGCGCATTCCCGAAGCGCGGCGGCGGCTCGCCCAGTATCCCCACGAGCTTTCCGGCGGCATGCGCCAGCGCGTCATGATCGCCATGGCCATGCTGTGCGGACCGGACCTTCTGATCGCCGACGAGCCCACCACCGCGCTGGATGTGACCGTCCAGGCGGAAGTGCTCGACATCATGGACGACCTCAAGAAGGACACCGGCGCGGCGATCGCGCTGATCA
>CAZLOV010000081.1:6868-10640 GCA_964561235.1 uncultured Caulobacterales bacterium | reverse complement strand
GTCTTGCGCGCATGGCGGGCCAGCCGCGGATGCAGGTCGCCGCGGTCGCTGTGCACGACGCCGTGCACGTCCACGACGGTGACGTTCTCATCCTTCACGCCCAGCGACTTGACGAGCTCCAGAACGGAAAGGCCGGCCGCGCCCGCGCCCACGAGCACGACGCGGACATCCTCGAAGCTGCGTCCGGTCAGATGCAGCGCGTTGATGAGGCCGGCCGCCGCAATGATCGCCGTGCCGTGCTGGTCGTCGTGGAAGACCGGAATGTCGAGGCGCTCGCGCAGCACCTGCTCGATCTCGAAGCATTCCGGGCTTCGGATGTCTTCGAGATTGATCCCGCCGAAGCTCTCTCCGAAGCCGGCGACGCATTCGATGAACTTCTCCGGATCCTCGTAGCCGATTTCCAGATCGAAGGCGTCTATGTCGGCGAAGCGCTTGAAGAGCACCGCCTTGCCTTCCATGACCGGCTTGGAGGCGGCCGCGCCCAGATTGCCGAGCCCGAGGATCGCGGTTCCGTTGGAGACCACCGCCACCATGTTGCCCTTGGAGGTGTAGTCGTAGACCGCATCGGGATCTTCGGCGATCGCGCGGACCGGCGCTGCGACGCCGGGGGAATACGCAAGCGCGAGGTCACGCTGCGTCGCCATCGGCTTGGTCGGCTGGAGGGAGAGCTTTCCCGGCGGATACGCGCTGTGAAAGTCGAGCGCTTCGCGATCGGTCGCGGAGAGGCCGTCGGCCTTCTCGGGGCGGGGCGTGTCGCCGGGGGCGTCAGTCATTGATGTATGGTCAGCCTGTATCGAGGGAGGCGGGACCATGCCCCCGCACGCGCCCGGCGCCAAGCCGTTTCAGGGGCTTGAGCGCTGCACGCGGGTCAAGGCCGACCTGCGCCGGCGCCGGAGCGCAAGGGCGTGCAGCGCCTCCGGCAGACGCGACAGCAACGTCTCCGCCGTCGCCCCCGGCCCCATCAGACGGCCCGCTTCGCCGTGAACCCAGCTCATCAGGCAGGCCGCCTCAAAGGGCGCCATGCCCTGGGCGAGCGCGGCTCCGATAAGCCCTGCGAGCGCATCGCCGGACCCGGCCGTGGCGAGCGCCGGATCGGCATGCAGATTGACGGCCGGCGTGCGGCCGGGCTCTGCGATCACCGTATCGGGGCCTTTGAGCAGCACGACGCATCCGGCGCGCTCTGCGGCTGCGCGCGTGCGCTCGATCTTGTTCATGCGCCCGTCCTGACCGGCTTCGGCGAGGTCGGGAAACAGACGCGCGAACTCGCCCTCATGGGGGGTGAGAATGGCCGGAGCCTCAAGCGCGTTGAACAGCCGCGCCGGATCGGCTTCGAAGCTTGTGAGCGCATCGGCGTCGATCACCAGCGGGCAGGATCCGGCCGCCGCCGAGAGGACCTGTCCGGCGAGGCGTTCGCCGATCCCGCCGGCGGGACCAAGCACTGCGGCTTTCGCGCGCAAAGCTTCGAGCTGCTCGCGCAGGGATAGCGTCTCGTCGCGCTTGACCGTCAGTTCGGAGCGCACGGAGGCGGCGACTTCCTGAAGGGAGGAACCGGGACAGAGCAACGTGGCGAGCCCGGCCCCGCCGCACAGGGCCGCCGCCGCGGCGATCCGCGCAGCCCCGGTCGAGCCCGCTCCGCCGGCCAGCACGACGAGGCGCCCGCGCGCATGCTTGTGGATGTCGCCGGCGCGGGCCAAGAGGCTCGGATCATCGCCCGTGGGATCGTTGAGACGCGCCTCCGGCTCTCCGGCGGCTTTCCGCCAGCCATGCGGGATGCCGATGTCCACAAGGGCGATCTCGCCGCAAAGGCCGCGGCCGGGATACAGCACGTGCGCCGGCTTGAACCGGTGAAAGGTCACGGTCAGATCCGCGCGAAACGCCGGGCCGATCGCGCGCGCCCTGTCGCCGTGTACGCCCGAAGGCGCATCCAGCGCGACAATTGCGGCGGCGGATGCGTTCGCCTCCTCCGCCAGACGCGCGGCCGCGCCCTCAAGCGGCCTTGAAAGACCTGCGCCGAACATGGCGTCCACGATGAGCGCCGCCTCGCCGATCGCACAGCGCGCGAGATCCTCCACCGGTCCGGACCAGTCCTTGCGCGCCCGAGCGGCCTCCGGCGTGCGTCCGCCCGCCGGCTCCATCGCCGCAAGGCGCACCGGCCATCCGGCGTCCTGCAGGATGCGGGCGACGACATAGCCGTCGCCGCCGTTATTGCCCGGCCCGCAAAGCGCAAGCACCGGCCGCGGGCTCCAGCGCCGCATGACGGCGCGCGCCGCCCCTTCCCCGGCGCGCCGCATCAGGATGGCGGGATCCACGCCGCTCTCCGCCGCAAACGCATCGGCGCGGCCCATGATGGCGCAGGAGAGGATTTCGCCGCCGCTCACCGCCGGGCGCCTGTTTGCGCGGCGCCGCTGTTCAATCGCCGGGCGCCGGTGCGGACCCTGTCAGCCTTCCAGCCGGGGCGCGGTTGCGGTGCGGGCGTCATGCTCGTTACCTCGCGGGCGATGTCAGGAGGCGCAGCGCCGTGAAGAAAATCGAAGCCGTCATCAAGCCCTTCAAGCTCGACGACGTGAAGGAGGCCCTGCAGGAAATCGGCCTGCAGGGGCTCACCGTCACCGAGGCGAAGGGTTTCGGCCGTCAGAAGGGCCATACCGAACTCTATCGCGGAGCGGAGTACGTCGTCGACTTCCTGCCCAAGATCAAGATCGAGATGGTCGTGCCCGACGGCCGCGTCGACGCGGCGGTCGAGGCGATCCAGAACGCCGCCCAGACCGGGCGTATCGGGGACGGCAAGATCTTCATCCTGCCGGTCGAGAACGCGATCCGCATCCGTACCGGCGAAACGGGCGACGAAGCGCTCTAGCGCCCTGACCTCCCGCCCCTGTCCACCCCCGCCCGCGGCCCCCGCGGCCGGCCAGCAACGAGAAAGACATGGCTGACAAACTTCTCAAGCGAATCAAGGACGAAGACATCCAGTTCGTCGATCTGCGCTTCACCGACCCGCGCGGCAAGCTGCAGCACGTCACCTTCGACAAGTCGATGGTGTACGAGGACTTCTTCGAGGAAGGCGTGATGTTCGACGGCTCCTCGATTGCGGGCTGGAAGGCGATCAACGAGTCCGACATGAACCTCAAGCCGGACGTCGAGACCGCGGTGATCGATCCGTTCTACCAGCAGAACACGCTGGCGCTGATCTGCGACGTGCTCGAGCCCTCCACCATGGAGCCGTACAACCGCGATCCGCGCACGACGGCGAAAAAGGCCGAGAAGTTTCTCGAATCGACCGGCGTGGGCGACACGGCCTATTTCGGCCCCGAAGCGGAATTCTTCGTGTTCGACGACGTGCGCTGGTCGACCGAGCCGCATGAGACCGGTTACGCCTTCGACAGCGAGGAAGGCCCCTACAACTCGAATGCGCGCTTCGAGGGCGGCAATCTGGGCCACCGGCCCGGCCCCAAGGGCGGCTATTTTCCGGTCCCGCCGATTGATTCGGGCCAGGACATGCGCTCGGAAATGCTCGCGGTGATGGGCGAACTTGGCCTGGCGCCGGAAAAGCACCACCACGAGGTGGCACCGTCCCAGCATGAGCTCGGCATGAAGTTCAACACGCTGACGCGCATGGCCGACGGCATGCAGCTCTACAAGTATATCGTGCACATGGTCGCGGCCGCCTACGGCAAGTCGGCGACCTTCATGCCGAAGCCGGTCTTCAAGGACAACGGCTCGGGCATGCACGTCCACCAGTCGATCTGGAAAGGCGGCAAGCCGCTCTTCGCCG
>CAZLOV010000081.1:0-6858 GCA_964561235.1 uncultured Caulobacterales bacterium | reverse complement strand
CAAGCGCCTGGTGCCGGGCTTCGGGGCGCCGGTGCTGCTGGCCTATTCCTCCCGCAACCGGTCCGCGTCGATCCGGATCCCGCACGCGCCCTCGGCGAAGGGCAAGCGCATCGAGACGCGTTTCCCCGATCCTGCAGGCAATCCGTATCTGACCTTCACCGCGCTCTTCATGGCCGGGCTGGACGGTATCGAGAACCAGATCCATCCGGGCGACGCGATGGACAAGGACCTCTACGACTTGCCGCCGGAAGAGCTGAAGGACATTCCAACAGTCTGCCGCAGCCTGCGCGAGGCGATCGAGGCGCTCGACGCCGACCGCGGCTTCCTCACCAAGGGCGGCGTGATGGATGACGACCAGATCGACGCGTACATCGATCTGAAGATGGAAGAGGTGCTGCGCTTCGAAACGCACCCGCATCCCGTCGAGTTCGACCTGTACTATAAGTGTTGATCGTTATCACCTGACCCCAAAACGTTTTCCGCCCGCGCCGCAAGGCGCGGGCGGGTTTGTTTCCGGTCACGCATACGGCGCCTTCCGGCGGTCGACGGCCCCGACGGCATCGTCTAATACTGCAGGCTGCATATCGTTGATGCGCGGACGGGCCGGTGTTCGAGGGGAAGATCGGCCGAGCCAACTCCGCGCCTGGAGGGACGCCCATGCGCCGCCGCCTTCTCGCCGCCGCCGCCCTGTCCGCCGTGCTCGCGAGCCCGGCTTTCGCGCAGGTTCCGGTCGAGGGAGAGCGCAACGATCCTATCGAGACCGCAACGGCCAATGACGGCGCCGCCTCCGACGTGGTCATCACCGCCAGCGGACGCGTCGTGCTCGACAATCCCGGACCCGCCGTCGTGCTCAATTCCGACAACACGCTGACGACGGAAACCGGTTCGAGCATCGAGATCAGCGATGTTGACGGGGCGACCGGCGTTCTTCTGGAAGGCGGAAACACCGGCGCATTCGTCCATGACGGCCGCATCGAGGTGGTGGAGGAATACATCGCCTCCGACAGCGGGACTGATCTCGTCGACCTCAATGGCGACGGCGTCGCAGATGAAGCGGACAACGAGGCTGACGGCCCCTTCTCCGAGGGCTCCGGGCGGACCGGCCTGCTGATCGCGGGCGACGCGCCGTTCAACGGCGACGTCACGCTCAACGGCGGCTCCACGATCCGTGTTTTCGGCCAGGACAGCTATGGCGTGCGCGCCCAGACAGGGCTCAACGGCGACTTCACCTCCGACGGCGAGGTGGTGGTGCGCGGCGAACGCAGCATTGCGATTTCGCTTGAGGACACGGTCAACGGCGACGTCGAGATCGACGGACGCGTCGCGATCACGGGCCCGGACGGCCAGGGCGTGGTCGTTTCCGGCGACGTCGAGGGCGCAGCGCGCTTCGCGGGGACGGTCAGCGCCAACGGCTTCCGCGTGAACACCCGCAGCAGCGCCAGCTTCTTCTCCATTCTTGACGACGGCGACGACAACCTGCCGGCCGGCGCGGCCATTCTGATCGAAGGGTCGGTGCGCGACGGGGTGTTCTTCGTGGGCCCGGGCGCAAACGAGGCCGGCGCCGTGATCGACGGCAACGGCGCCGCGCCGACGGTTGTGGTGCGCCCCGGAGAGGAGGCTGCCGGGGACATTTCGATCGGCGAGGTCGTCGTGCCCGCGGGCTTCGATCCTGACCGCTCCGAAGAGGAAGACACGCCGCTCGGGCGCGGCTTCGTCAACGAGGGCCGGATCAGCGCCAACAGCATCTTCGACGGCGCCCCCTCGCGCGCGCTTCTGATCGCCGGCCGTGACGTAAACGGCGACATGCGCGCTGTGATCATCGAAGGCGGCTTCCTCAACACCGGCACGATCCAGGCGGCGTCCTTCGACGCCGACGTGACCACCGCAACCTTCGGCGCGGGACTGGTCACCCCGCTGATCGAGAACACGGGCGTCATCACGTCTTCGGCGAACAACGGCCTTTCCGAAGACGGCTTCGGCCCGGAAGACGAGGTCAGCGCGCTCTCCCGAGCGGTCGTGATCGAGGCGGGCGCGGACGTCCAGACGCTGCTCAACTCCGGATCGATCGTCGCCGCCACGCAGCTCGGCGGAGAAGCGCGCGCCGTTCAGGTCGACAGTGAAAGCCTGACGCTGATTGAAAACACCAACGCCATCCGCGCCGCAGGCTCGAACATTCAGACCGGCCCCGACGGCGAAGATCCCGCGCTCGACACGACGCTGACCGCCATCGACGCCCGCGATCGAACCACCGGTCTCACGGTCCGTCAGAGCCTCGCCGAGGTCGAGGAAGGCGAGACCGCGCCCACGCCGATCATTCAGGGGGACATCCGTTTCGGGTCGGGCGACGACAGCCTGATCCTTGAAGCCGGCTCCGTGGAAGGCGATGTCTTCTTCGGGCTTGGCGAAGACCAGTTGACGCTTCGCGACGCCGACATCAACGGCGTCATCAATGACAGCGACGGCCGCCTGACGATCGACGCCGAGCGCGCCTCGCTCAACCTCGTGGGCGACGAGACGCTCTCCCTGACCAACGCCCGCTTCGGCGAGGGCGCGGTGCTCGACATCACCATCGACGAGAACTCGCCTGCGGCCGCGAACTTCTTCGTGGATGCGTCCGGAACGATCAGTTTCGAGCAGGGCTCGGATCTGTCCATCAGCCTTGCGAACATTCTCGGCGAGGAGACCAGCTTCAACATCCTGCGCGCCGACCAGATCTCGATCGCGGACGAGGAAGCGATCCTCGGCCTGGCGGAAAGCCCCTACCTGTTTGAAGCCTCGCTGGAGCGCTCCGTCGAGGATGCGGACGTCGTGGTGCTGAACCTGCGCCGGCGAACGCCCGACGAACTGGGCCTCAACGCCAATCAGACCGCCGCCTTCGCGGCTGCGATCGAAACGCTCGAGGGCCTTGACGATCTGGGCGCAGCCTTCGCCGGTCTCCGGGAAGCGGAGACCTTCTTCGCCGCCTACGACCAGCTGTTGCCCAACTTCAATGACAGCGCGCTGCAATTCGCCCTCGCCAACAATGACGCGGCGACGGGCGCGCTTGCGACCCGCTTGCGCAACGCCCGCCTTGCGCCTGACCGCCTCGCCGGATTGTGGGTGCAGGAATTCGGCTATTACGCGGACCGCAACACCACCGCGCTGGCTCCGGGCTATCGCGGTCAGGGCTTCGGGGTCGCGCTGGGCGTCGACCGTCCGCTCGGGCCGTTCTATGCGGTCGGCTTCCATGTCGTGGGCTCGGCCAGCGAGATCGAGGAGATCGACGGCTTCGACCAGCCGCTCATCGCCCTTTCTATCCAGGGCGGCGCCTATGCGGGCCTTGAGATCGGCGGCTTTGACGTGTCCGGCTCGGCCAGCATCGGCCTTGACGATTACGAGAGCGAGCGCCGCGTCTTCATCGGCGGCTTCGACCAGACCGCGACGGCCAACTGGAGCGGCTGGCAGGTTTCCGCCGGCGGCACGGTGGGACGCGACATCCGGCTGGGCAAGTGGGTGGTGCGCCCCGAGGCCGCCCTTACCTATATCCGCCTGAGCGAGAGCGATTTCGTCGAAGACGACGGCGGGACCGGCTTCGGTCTCAGCGTGGACAGCCGCGAAAGCTCGCTGTTTACGGGGTCGGGCAATCTCTCCGTCGCCCGGCGCTTCGAACAGGGTCCGAGCTGGTGGATGCCGTACTTCCGCGCAGGCTACCGCGGCGATCTGACGGACACCGACCTGGAAACCGTCGCGCGCTTCACCGGCAGCGACGAGATCTTCCGCCTGCGCGCCGACGAGCTTCCCGGCACGGGCTTCCTGCTCGGGTTCGGACTGTCGGCGGGCTCGAACTACTCCACCTTCACCTTCGCCTACGACGCCGATATTCGCGACGACTTCATCCGTCATGTCGGCCGCGTCGTGATCCGTATCACGTTCTGAGCGAAGGCGTTCGCCGCTAAGGCGCGTTCACCGGTGCTTAACCGCGCCGGAGGATGCTCCGCGGCATGCGAAAGCGCATCGTCCTCGCCTGCGCAGCGCTGCTTGCGCTGACCGCCTGCGCCTCCGGGCCGCCCGATCAGGTTCATGACGCCTGCCTGATCCTTGAGGACAATCGCGCCTGGTGGCGCGCGCTGGAGCGCACCGAGGAACGCTGGGGCGTTTCGCCCGGCGTGCAGCTCGCCATCCTGAAGCGCGAGAGCAGTTTCAACGCCCGCGCGCGACCGGCGCGCACGCGGCTTCTGGGCTTCATCCCCGGCCCGCGGCCGTCGAGCGCCTATGGCTACGCCCAGGCGCTGGAGACCACGTGGCACTGGTACCGGCGCGACACCGGCCGGCGCAGGGCGGATCGCGACGACTTCTCGGATGCCGTTGATTTCATCGGCTGGTACGCCGCCAAGAGCCGCGAACTCGCCGGCGTGCCTTCCCATGACGCCTACGCGCTGTACCTGACCTATCACGAGGGCCATGGCGGCTATTCGCGCGGCACCTACCGAAACAAGGCGTGGCTTCTGCGCGCCGCGAGCGAAGTGCGCAGCGACGCCGCCCGCTACAACGCCCAGATCGCGCAGTGCGAAGACCGGCTGGGGCGCAACTGGATCCCGTTTTTCTGACACCCTCCGGCGAGCGCCGGTGAGGTGCGAACTCCCCATCCGCCCTGCGATCAGGCAGGTTGGACCTCGACATGACCCGTGATTCGCAATCCGACCTTTTCGGCGGCGGCGCCGCAAAGCCGGCCGCGGCGCGAAAGCCCGCCGCTCCGGCCGCCGCGCCCGACCGCCAGGGCTATGACGCCGCCCAGATCGAGGTGCTCGAAGGCCTCGAACCGGTGCGCAAGCGTCCCGGCATGTATGTCGGCGGCACCGACGAGCGCGCGCTCCACCATCTCTTCGCCGAAGTGCTCGACAACGCCATGGACGAGGCCGTCGCCGGCCACGCCGACCGCATCAGCGTGGCGCTGGACCTCGAAGGCTATGTCAGCGTGGAGGATAACGGGCGCGGCATTCCGGTCGACCCGCATCCGCGTTTCCCGGACAAGTCGGCGCTTGAGGTCGTGCTGACCACGCTGCATGCGGGCGGCAAGTTTTCCGACAAGGCCTACCAGACCGCCGGCGGTCTTCACGGCGTCGGGGTCTCGGTCGTCAACGCGCTCTCCGAACGCGTGGAGGTCGAGGTGGCGCGCGGCCGCATGCTGTATGCGCAAAGCTTCGAACGCGGCCTGCCGGCAGGCCCGCTCGCAACAGTCGGCCCGGCGCCCAACCGGCGCGGCACCCGGGTGCGCTTCAAGCCCGATTTCGAGATTTTCGGCGCGCGCGCCGGCTTCCGCCCCGCCCGGCTTTTCGCGATGGCGCGTGCGAAGGCCTATCTGCGCCCCGGCGTCGAGATCCGCTGGTCATGCCCGGCCGAGCTTCTGACCGGGACGGATATCCCGCCGGAGACCGTTTTGAAGTTTCCCGGCGGTCTCGCCGACCGGCTGGTCGAGCTGACGCCCGGCGCGCGGCTCGTCACCGAGGCCTTTGCCGGCCGGGTTGAGCGCGATCCGGCCAAAGGCGAGCGGCTTGGCGCCGTGGAGTGGGCCGTCGCCTTCTCCGAAAACGGCTTCGGCGAGCATGACGGTTTCTCGCACAGCTATTGCAACACCATTCCAACCCCGCAGGGCGGCACGCATGAGCAGGGGCTGCGCGCGGCGCTGTCCAAAGGGTTGCGCGCCTATGCCGAGCTGTCAGGGGTCAAGAAGGCGAACCTGATCACGCCCGACGACGTGCTGGGCGGCGCAGGCGTCTTGCTGTCCGCCTTCATCCGCGATCCGGAGTTCCAGGGCCAGACCAAGGAAAGGCTGGCGACGCCGGATGCGGCGCGGCTGGTCGAGGCGGCCGTTCGCGACCGGTTCGACCACTGGCTGGCGGGCCGGCCCAAGGACGCCGCGCGCCTGATCGAATGGGCGCTCGACCGCGCCGAGGATCGCCTGAAGCGCAAGCGGGAGAAAGAGGTCAAGCGCCAGAGCGCGACGCGCCGGCTGCGCCTGCCCGGCAAGCTGGCGGACTGTTCGCGCTCGGGCGTGGACGGGGCGGAGATCTTTCTGGTGGAGGGCGACAGCGCCGGCGGCTCGGCCAAGCAGGCGCGCGACCGCGCCACCCAGGCGGTCCTGCCGCTGCGCGGCAAGATCCTCAATGTCGCCTCCGCCGCCGATGACAAGATCGCCAAGAACCAGGAGATCAACGACCTGCTTCTTGCGCTTGGCGTGCAGCCCGGCCGCAAGTTCGACCTTGATGATCTGCGCTATGAGCGCGTGATCATCATGTGCGACGCCGACGTGGACGGCGCGCATATCGCCGCGCTGCTCGCCACCTTCTTCTACTCCTTCACCCCCGGGCTCATCGAGGCCGGGCGGCTGTTCATGGCCCAGCCCCCGCTTTACCGGCTCGTCCAGGGCGCCAAGACGCTCTACGCCAAGGATGATGCGGAGAAGGACCGGCTGATCGAGACCGAGTTCAAGGCGTCCAAAGTCGAGATCGGGCGCTTCAAGGGCCTCGGCGAGATGACCCCCGCCCAGCTCAAGGCGACCACCATGAACCCGAAAACCCGCACGCTGGCGCGCGTCGTGGTGGACGAGGACATGCGCGAGGCCGCTGATGCGCTTGTGGAGACGCTGATGGGCCGCAAGCCCGAACTGCGCTTCCAGTTCATCCAGGAGCGCGCGCCCTACATCGAAGCGATCGACCTCTAGAGCGCGCTCTGAAGCTGCAGGGCGAAGACGGCCAAGGCCAGCATCAGGCCCGACCACGTGGCGGCTCTCAGTGCGTCATGGATGTTCATGGCGGTTCTCCTGTTGACCTGCGCCCCGTTTGGCCCCGCATTTAAAATGGGAGTCCGCTCAACAAGGAG
>CAZLOV010000080.1:0-10766 GCA_964561235.1 uncultured Caulobacterales bacterium | reverse complement strand
GGGGCGACCTGGAAATTCTCCTGCTCCACGATGTCGCCGGCGTCCACGTCGGCCACCAGAAGGTCCGCCTCGCGATCGGCGAAGCGCTGGAGGGCGGTGTCGATGCTGGCGGTTGCGCGCGCTTCGAAGCCCGCGCGCGCGAGCGCCTTTGTAATGACCAGCCGCAGGCTTTCGTCGTCTTCAAGCACGAGGATGCGTCCGCTCATGGCGCTGTCTCCCCGGCGGCGCGCAGGCTCAGCCGGAAGACGGTGCGCCCGCCCTCGCAGTCGAACCCGGCGGCCCCGCCATGCATGGCGGCGATGCGGCTGACGAGCGCAAGGCCGAGGCCCTCGCCCGCCGGCTTGTTGGTCACAAACGGATTGAACAGGCTTTCCCGCAGCGTCTCGGGAACCCCCGGCCCGTCGTCCTCAACGGCGATCTCGAGACGGGCTTCGGGCGCAGCCTCGCCCGGCCGGGCCGGGCGATAACGCGTGGAGACGGTCACTGCTCCATGCCCGGCTTCGTTTCGGCCGACAGCCTCGACGGCGTTGACAATCAGGTTGAGCACCGCCTGCAGCAGCAGATCACGATCGCCCGCCGCGTCCGGAAGGGACGGATCATAACGCTCCTCGAAGCGCACCCGTTCCGGCGCGGCGGCGGCCGCCGAGCGCACCGCATCGCGCGCCAGCTCGTGAATGTTCACCGGCTGGAACGGCTGAGGCGCAATATCGCCCACCTGCGCCCAGCGTTCGGCGATCCGCCGCGCGCGGTCCAGTTCCGCGATGATCAGCCGGGCCAGATCCGCGCTTTCTTCCGCATCCGCCCCGCCCTGGAGCAGCAGCTGCGCCGCGCCGCGGGCGCCGGCGATCGGGTTCTTCAGCTCATGCGACAACAGCCGTCCGAAGCCTGCGGCGGCCTCGGCTGCGGTCTCGTGCCGGCGCCGATCGTCGCCTGCCGGATGGAGGCGCAGCGAGATCACCGCCCCGCCCGCCGAGGGGGCCGCATCGATGGCCGCACGAAGACCGGCGGCCCCGTCGCTTGGCGCAAAATCATGAACCAGCACCGGCCTGACGGCCGCGATCGCGCGTCGCCCGGCGTCTTCCACCGCAGCGCCCCACGGCGCGCACGCCCGAAGCGCGCCCGGCGCCGCAAGCCGGGCGGTGGTGCGGCCCAGCAAGGCTTCCGCAGCGGCGTTCGCGTAGGTCACGCTGAAATCGCGTCCGAGCGCGACAAGCGCGACCGGCGCGTCATCGGCGCAGTTGGCCGCCTCGTTCACGCGGCGTCCTGCAATGGCCGCGCCGCTTCCTCGCGCGCCAGTTCCGCGAGCTGCGCCTGCACGGCGCCGGCACGGGCCTCCCGGCACAACCGCCCGCGCCATGTCCTTGCAAGGCCGGCGTCATCGGGAATCGCCCAGTCGACAAGGCTCGCCAGATGCTTGCGCATGCAGCGCACCCCGAGCCCCTCGCCGTAAAGCGTGCAGGCGTCCTCAAGCGCCTCCGCAAGGCTGTCCGCGGCGACGGCCAGAGCCGGCTCCTTGAGCGGGCCGCCTGCTGCAAGCGCACGCGAAACGGCGCCGGGCAGCCAGGGACGCCCCTGCGCGGCGCGGCCGATCATCACGCGGTCGGCGCCGGACCGGTCGAGCGCCTCGCAGGCGTCCCGAGGCGTGGCGATGTCGCCGTTCACCACGACGGGAATGGACACCGCCGACTTGACCGCGCGCACCGCGCTCCAGTCGGCCTGACCGGTATAGAATTGCTGCCGCGTGCGGCCGTGCACCGTGACGAGCTGCACGCCCGCGGCCTCGGCGCGCTTTGCAAGTTCGGCGGCGTTGAGGCTGTCATGGTCCCATCCCAACCGCATCTTGAGCGTCACGGGCGCGCTTGAGGCGTCAACGGTCGCCTCGATGAGGTCCAGAGCGTGATCGAGATCGCGCATCAGCGCGGAACCCGACAGCCCTTTGGTCACCTGACGGGCGGGGCAGCCCATGTTGATGTCGACGACTTCCGCGCCCGCCTCGCAGGCGATTTCCGCCCCGAGCGCCATCCATTTCGCCTCCCGGCCGGCAAGCTGGATGATGCGCGGCCCGCATTCCGGCCCTCCCGCCATGCGCCGCACCACATCCGCGCGGCCCTGGGCGAGCGTTTCGCAGGCCACCATTTCCGAGACCACTGCCGCCGCCCCGAACCGCCAGGCCTGTTTGCGGAAGGGATAATCCGTCACGCCGGACATGGGCGCGAGCAAGGCGGCGCGGTCTATGGACACGCCCCCCAGACGGATGGGTTGGAAATCGCGCGCTTGTGTCATGACCCTGCTCCTAGCGCGTCTGGACCTATCCTTCCAGACGCCCTATTCGCTCCCCTGCCCGCCGCGACAGACTGGCCCGCCCGATGACCAAGCCCTCAATCCGCCAATTCAGCGCGTGCATCGTCGCCGCCGGCGCCGGCAGCCGCGCGGGCGGCGGTCTGCCCAAGCAGTTCCGCGCGATCGCCGGAAAGCCGATGATCGGATGGGCCGTCGAGGCCTTCGCCAGCCATCCCGACTGCGCCGAGATCGTGATTGCGGTCGCCGCCGGCATGGAAACCGCAGCACGCGCGGCGCTGGGCGAGATGCAGCGGCCCGTGCGGTTCGTAACCGGCGGCGAAACACGCACCGCATCGGTCCGCGCCGCCGTGCAGGCGGCCGAAGGCCCGCTGGTGCTCGTGCATGACGCCGCCCGGCCCTTCGTCTCGCGCGCCGTCATCGACGGCGTGCTGGGGGCGCTTGAGCGGGCCGACGGCGCTGCGCCCGTTTTGCCGGTCGCCGATGCGCTCGCCATGGGGCCGGAAACGCTCGAGCCGCGCCCGCGCGACGGCCTGGTGCGGATCCAGACCCCTCAGGGCTTCGCCCGCAAGGCCCTGCTTGACGCCTTCGCCTGTGCGCCCGGAGACTATCCCGACGAAACCGCGCTGGCGGCCGCCGCGGGCTGTCGCGTCATCGGCTCGACCGGTGAAGAGCGCAATTTCAAAGTGACTTATCCTGAAGACTTCGAGCGCGCGGAGAGCTTGCTCATGACCTCGCAGACGCCTTTGGCCACCCCGCTTCCGGTTGCAGGATCCGGCTTTGACGTGCACCGGCTCATCCCTGGCGAAGGCATGCATCTGTGCGGCGTGTTCATTCCCGGCGAATACGCCCTTGAAGGCCATTCCGACGCCGACGCCGGCCTGCATGCGGTTACGGACGCCGTTCTGGGCGCCTGCGGCCGGGGCGATATCGGCCAGCACTTCCCGCCCACCGGCGTCCGCTGGAAGGGGGCTGCCTCGGACGCGTTCCTCGTTCATGCGCTGGAACTGGCGCGCGAGGCGGGCGTCGAGATCGTGCATGTGGACGTGACGATCATCTGCGAGCGGCCCAAGGTCGGGCCTCACCGCGAAGCGATGCGCGACCGGATTTGCGAAATCATGGGCCTTGCGCCCGCCTGGGTGAATGTCAAGGCGACGACCACCGAGAAGCTCGGTTTCACCGGACGCAAGGAAGGCCTCGCCGCGCAGGCCGTCGTCTCGGGCCTCTTCCGGCCGTGAGCGTGCTTCCGGACGAACTCGTCGCGGCCGCTGAAGCCGTACTGGACGCCGCCCGCGCACGCGGGGACATGGTCGCGACGGCTGAAAGCTGCACGGGCGGGCTCGTCGCCGCCGCCCTGACGGAGATTGCGGGCTCCTCGGAGGTCTTCGAGCGCGGATTCGCAACCTATTCCAACGCCGCCAAGGAAAGCCTGCTCGGGGTGCCGTCCGCCGTTCTGGATCGCTACGGCGCGGTGTCGGAACAGACCGCGCGGGCGATGGCGGAAGGCGCGCTCGCGCGCTCGAACGCATCCGCCGCCGTCTCCATCACCGGCGTCGCCGGACCTGGCGGTGGCTCGCCCGACAAGCCTGTCGGGCTGGTGTGGTTCGGCGTCGCGGCGCGGGATGAGCCGGCGCGCACGCTGGAGCGCCGCTTCGGCGACATCGGACGCAGCGAGGTGCGTCTGAAAAGCGCGGTTCAGGCGCTGGCGCTCCTCAAGGAAGCGCTTGCATGAAGGAGGCGCTTGTTCTGCGCCATGTCGCGTTCGAGGACCTTGGCGCCTTCGAACCGGCGCTTGGCGCGTTCGCGCGCATCCGCTTTCACGAGATCGGCGTTGACGATCTCGCCCGCCACGATCCGCTCGCGCCGGATCTCGTCATCAGCCTTGGCGGACCCGTCGACGCTGCGGACGCTGCGCGCTACCCGGCGCTGGGGGAAGAGCGCGCGTTCCTGCAGGCAAGACTGGCCGTAGACAGGCCGACGCTCGGTCTCTGCCTCGGCGCGCAGCTCATGGCGCTGGCGCTTGGCGCCGAGGTCGCGCCGATGGGCGTCAAGGAGATCGGTTTTTTCGACATCACCCTGACGGAAGCCGGCCGCGCAAGCGCGCTGGCGCCGTTTGCGGCGGCTCCGCTGGCGCTGCACTGGCACGGCGACGCTTACGCCCTGCCCGAGGGATGCGCCCGGCTCGCGGCGAGCGATACGTGCGCCGAGCAGGCGTTTTCCCGCGGCCCCAACGTGCTGGCCTGCCAGTTCCATCCCGAAGCCGGCGGGCCGGGTTTCGAGCGCTGGCTGATCGGTCATGCAATCGAACTCGCCCAGGCCGGGATCGATCCGCGTAGCCTGCGCAAACAGGCCCAGGCGCATGGCCCCGCGCTGGCGCGCAAGGCCGACGCGGTCATCCGCGCCTGGCTGTCCGGACTGAAGCTTTAGCCGCGCTCAGGCCCCGGCAGGCCGCATGCCGAGCCGGCGCATTTCGCGGGACAGGTCGTAATTCGCCTCGCCCACCTGATCATAGCGGCGCTCGGCTTCTTCGCGGAACGCGTTGATGAGATAGCGGATGGCCCGGGCGCGATTGGCGTCGAGCAGCATCTGCAGCACCGGATTGCCGAACTGGTAGCGGATCCAGAAATCCACCAGCGTCGAGCCGTCTTCAAGCGCGTGAAAGGTCCAGCGATTGGCGAGATCGCGGAACGGACCCTCCATGTAGGTCACGTCGATGACGTGCTTGCGGCGGTCGAGGGTGACGTGCGTCGTGAAGCGCTCGCGCACGAACCGGAAGCGCACGCGCGCCTCGGCGACCAACTCGCGATGCGCGTCGGTTCCGGATTCGGATTTCACCCGCATCGCCGTGATCAATTTTATGAATTCAGGATACCGCCTGACGTCGCCGACCAGCGTGAACAGGTCGTCCGGCCGGTGGCGAAGGCGGATCCGTTCGATGTGTTCGGCCGACATAGCCGCCTCCGGATCAGGCCGGCGATCCCGCCGCGAGCTGCGCGTCACGCGCGGCGCGCAGCTGCTTGAAGTCGTCGCCGGCGTGATAGCTCGAACGCGTCAGCGGCGTGGCGGACACCATGAGGAAGCCCTTGGCGCGGGCGATGCTCTCATAGGCCTTGAACTCGTCCGGCGTCACATAGCGGTCGACGGCGGCGTGCTTGCGCGTAGGCTGCAGATACTGGCCGATCGTCAGGAAATCGACGCCCGCAGAGCGCATGTCGTCCATCACCTGCATGACCTCCTCCTTCGTTTCGCCCAAGCCGACCATGATTCCCGACTTGGTGAACTGTGAGGGGTCCCGCTCCTTGACGCGTTCAAGCAGGCGCAGCGAGTGGAAGTACCGCGCTCCGGGACGGATCGAGAGGTAAAGCCGCGGCACGGTCTCCAGATTGTGGTTGAAGACGTCAGGCCTGGCGTCGATCACCTGCTCGGCGGCGCCCGGCTTGCGCAGGAAGTCAGGCGTGAGGATTTCGATCGTGGTGCCGGGCGACTGCTCGCGGATCGCCCGGATGACCTGGGAAAAGTGCTCCGCCCCGCCATCAGAAAGGTCGTCGCGGTCCACGGAGGTGATCACGACGTGTTCCAGCCCCATCTTGGCGGTCGCATCGGCGACGCGGGCGGGCTCGTCGGCGTCGAGCGCGGCGGGCAGCCCCGTCTTCACGTTGCAGAAGCTGCATGCGCGCGTGCAGGTGTCGCCCATGATCATGAAGGTGGCGTGCTTTTGCGCCCAGCACTCGCCGATATTCGGGCAACCCGCCTCCTCGCACACAGTGACGAGACGGTTTTCCTTCACGATTTTCTTGGTTTCCGCAAACACCCCGCCGCCGGGCGCCTTCACGCGGATCCAGTCCGGCTTCTTCTGGACCGGGGTGTCCGGGCGCTTCTGCTTTTCCGGGTGGCGGGCCGCGCGGGCGGCTTTGGCGTCGATGAGCGTTGTCATGGCGCGGAACATGGACCCGCCCGCGCCGCGCTTCAAGCGCGCGCCTGCGCAGCCTGCCGGCGCAAAACGCCCGGGAGCAGCGCTCCCGGGCGTAAGGCGCTCGAGGTTCCGGGGCGGGCTAGACCGCTTCGGCGGCGTCGGCGGCCGGCACGGGCCGATGTCCGCCGCTGTCGCCGTTGCGCGAGAAGATCGCCAGCGTCCACGCGCCCAGACCGATGCAAAGCAACACAGCCGTTGCAAGCCAGCCGAGCCCCGGCACCACGCCGACTGCGCCGATCACCGCCAGCACGAGGAAGAGCGACAGGGCGCGAAGTCCGATGCTCATCGGCTCGCCGGAGCGATTGAAGATCAGATCGCCCACGCCGATGCCGCCGAACGCGAAGGCGAGGAACATCACAACCGGCATGGCCAGCACGAGGATGAAGGCCAGCGGGATGCCGATGACCGTCACCAGAAGGAAGATGAACAGCGTCAGCACGAGGATGGGCAGGAAGGCGAGCACCACAAGGCCGAGAAGCCCGGAAATCCACGGACGGCGGCGGAAATGACCCGCAATGCCGGCGACGGATTTGGGCGCGATCAGGCTCGCCAGCATGCCCAGCACGAAGGCGCTGATGGCGAACGCCGCACCAAACGCCCATTGCGGAGGACCAAACCCGAAATTGAGATCGACCGGGTTGAAATCGTTGAAGTCGCCTTCACTGAAATTGCGCTGCTCGAAGGTGTAGGTCCCGGTCACCACGAGATCCTCCGGCAGGACCGGCTCGGTCTGAGCGGTCACCGTCAGGTCGCCGCCGATCACCGCGCCCGGCGCGAACTCCACCTCGCGGGCGCGAATTTCGAGATCCCGGCTGACTTCGCCTTCGATCCGCACCTCGCGGCCGCGGACTTCCGCGCCGCCGCCGATCGAGCCGAGAAGCGCAACTTCACGGCCGGCCAGCTCGGCGTCGCCCATGACGCTCGCCTCGCGCTCGAGAAGAACGATGGCGCCGGCGGCGGCGAGGTCGCCGCCGATCGGGCCGCCGATGCGGATGTCGGCGCCCGCCGCATCCACGTCGCCGGAGATCGCCGCATCGATGCTGAGATCGGCCCCGGCCAGCGAAACGTCGCCGCCGACAAGGCCCGCCAGCGCGATGTCCGCACCGGCGATCGAGACATCGCCGGTGATTTCCGCGTCAATGACGACGTCGGCGGCCAGGCCTTCCACATCCGCGCGCACGACGCCGTTGAGGCGCACGTCGCCGGCGAGAAACTGGACGTCCTCGTCTGTATCCAGATCAAGCTGGAGGTCGCCGCCGAGATATTGCGCGCTCGCCGCCGAGGCGAGCGAACCCGCGAGGAACACCGCAGCGAGCCAGCGGCTGAAAAGGGTTTTGGCGCTGTTCATGACCGGGTTCTCCCTCAGTCGCGGCCGCAGCGGCCCTGGCGCTGCGAAAAGGTGATATCGGCCGCTTCCGCCGCGCCGGCCAGATCCGGCGCGCTGTCGGCGACGACTTCCAGCGGGCCGTTGACGGGCCCGGAAATTTCCACGACGCGTCCGCAGATGAACCCGCCGCCGATCGGCCCGGAAATCTCGACGCGCCCGTCATTCCGGCCATAAGGCCGCCGGCCGGGGTCCGCGTTGATGATCACGGGACCGTCGACCGCGCCGGACAGGATGACCCTCCGGCCGTCGATCTCAAACGCGCCCGTGACACGTCCGGCGAAGCGCAGGCTTGCGATGTCGGCGCGGAGCGAGGCGAGCTCGCTGCCCTCCCCCACGCGCAGATCGGCGGAGTCGACATCGACCTCCCCGAAACGGCCGTTGAGATCGACATCGGCGGCGTCGATTTCAAGCGCGCCCGCGACCGATCCGGTCAGGCGAACGTCTGCGGCGTCGATGTCGGCGTTTCCGCCGATCTCGCCCTCGAAGCTTAAATCCGCACTGTCGACGTCAAGGTCGCCCGCCACTGCGCCGCTATAGCGCACGTCGGCGGCGTCGGCGTCGAGCGCGCCCACCGTAAGGCCGCGCGCGACGAAGTCGGCTGCGTCGACGTCCAGACGCCCGCCGATCCGCCCGGACAGCTCGACGTCCGTGCCGTCGATTTCGAAATCGCCGTCCTCGTCGAGCGTCATGCGAATGTCGTTGCCGGAAATCCGCTGACCGTCATGACGCTTGGCGAGATAGCCCGCGTCCTCGCTCTCCGTGGCGATGATGATGCAGCCCGAAAGGGCGACCGCCGAAACCGACGCGATGAGAACCTTAAGCATCGTTATTCCCCGATGTCTGACCAACCATATCGACAATCGATATCATATCGAAACTCGATAACAAAGCGGATTTTTCGAAAAACGATAAATTTTTTAGGGACCGGGCGTCGAACTTGAAAAAAGGCCCGCTGCGCGGCGCGCAGTGGGCCTGAAACGGGACCGGTTCCTCGAGGCGGCGGAACGGCCCGGGGGAAAGGGGGCGTCAGTCGTTCCGGCAGCGCGCGTCGCCGCGCGGGCTGAAGTCGATATTCGCCGCATCGAAGCCGGAGGGCGTATCCGGCGCTTCGTCGGCTATAATCTCAACCGGAGCGTTGAAGCGCGCGCCGCGCTCGATCTCAACGCGCTGCGCGCAGATATAGGACGGCGCATTGATCTCGCCCGAGATCACGACGCGGCCGCGATTGCGCCGCAGGAAACCGCCGTCAGTGTCGAGGCGCACTTCCACGCGGTCGTCGAAACGGCCGTTGAGCCGCGCGCCGCCGGCGTTGAGGCGCACGGGCCCGGAGTACACCCCGGACAATTCGGCTCCGCCGGCGTTGATCTCGACCGGTCCGCCGAAAGTGCCGTCCAGATCGGCGCCGGCGGCATTGATCTCGCTCGCCCCTGCGACGGAGCCGGTGAAGCTCACCCCGGCGCCGTTGAGTTCAAGATTTCCGCCGACCTCGGCGTCGGCTTCGATGCCTGCGCCGTTCATGACGAGATCGCCGCCGACGCGGCCTGCATAGCTCAGCCCCGCCCCGTTCATCTCCATATCGCCTTCGACATCGCGCTCGACCGAACCGGCGAGCCCGTTAAAGCTCATGTCCTGCGCGAACGCCGCGGGCGCGGCGAGCGCAGCGATCGCTGCGGAAAGAATGACCGTCTTCATCAGGCTGTCCCCCGTTTGCAGAGCGTGCTTGCGCCCTATTGGTGCGCCTGCGCGCATGAACGGAGGCGGACGGCGGGATTAAATCCGCGTAACGCTAGATGTGGATCACCCGGTCATACGCATCCAGCACGCTTTCGTGCATCATCTCGCTAAGCGTGGGATGCGGGAAGATGGCGTGCATCAGCTCGGCTTCGGTGGTCTCGAGCGTCTTGCCGACGACGAAACCCTGGATCAGCTCGGTGACCTCCGCTCCGACCATGTGCGCGCCGAGGAGTTCGCCCGTCTTGCGGTCGAAGATCGTCTTGACCAGGCCCTGATCCTCGCCGAGCGCGATCGCCTTTCCGTTGCCCGCAAAGGGAAACCGGCCAACCCGGATGTCGCGGCCGGCCTCCTTCGCCTTCGCCTCCGTCAATCCCACCGAGGCCACCTGCGGATGGCAGTAGGTGCAGCCGGGAATGTTCGCCTTGTCGATCGGGTGCACGTCCAGACCCGCGATCGCCTCGACGCAGATCACCCCTTCATGGCTCGCCTTGTGCGCCAGCCAGGGCGCGCCGGTGACGTCGCCGATGGCGTAGAGCCCTTTCACGCCGGTGCGGCCGTAGCCGTCCGCGCTGACATGGCCGCGCTCGATCTTCACGCCGAGCGATTCAAGCCCGAGATCCTCGACATTGCCGGTGATGCCGATGGCGAGAATGACCTTCTCCACTGAAACGGTCTGCTCGCCCTTGGGCGTCTTCACGACGGCCGCCGCCCCGCCCTTCTTCACGTCGAGCGAACTGACCTGGCTTTCCGTCAGGATCTTCAGGCCGCGCTTTTCAAAAGCCTTTCGCGCAAACGCCGAGATTTCCGAGTCTTCGGCGGGCAGAATGCGGTCAACCATCTCAACGACGGTGACCTCCGCGCCCATCGCCGCATAGAAGCTGGCGAACTCCATCCCGATCGCGCCGGATCCGATGACGAGCAGCGATTTCGGCATCGCCTCCGGCGTCATCGCCTCCTTGTAGGTCCAGACAGTCTCGCCGTCGGGCACAAGACCGGCCTGCGGGATGGTGCGCGCGCGCGCGCCCGTCGCCAGGATCACGTGCTTCGCCGCATAGGCGGTCTCCTTGCCGCCGGCGTCCTTGACCAGAACCTTTGGAGCCTCCGCGCCCTTCTCCAGCCGCGCGGCCCCGTCGATGACGTCGATCTTGTGCTTCTTCATGAGATAGCCGACGCCGTTGGACAGGCGTCCGGCCACCTTCCGCGAGCGCTGGACGACCTTCTTCATGTCGAAGCTCACATCCTTCACCGACAGGCCGAATTCATCGGCGCGGTGAAAGAGGTCCATGATGTCGGCGGTGCGCAGCAACGCCTTGGTCGGGATGCATCCCCAGTTAAGGCAGATGCCGCCGAGATGCTCGCGCTCGACGATCGCCG
>CAZLOV010000079.1:0-10788 GCA_964561235.1 uncultured Caulobacterales bacterium | reverse complement strand
TCATAGGCGTTGGCCTCGATGAGCCGGCGGCGGTTCGCCTCGTATTGCTCGATCATTCCGCAGCCTCCGTGACCGCCGCACCCACCGCGAGGCGCGCCTTGATCGCTTCGGCTGCGTCGAGACCGTCGCGCACGGCCCAGACGACGAGCGAGGCGCCGCGGATGATGTCGCCGGCCGCATACACGCCGGGCAAGCTGGTTTCCTTGGTCTTCCCGTCAACGCGGATCGTGCCGCGGGGGCTGATTTCAAGGCCGGGTTCGCCGAACAGGGCGGGCATGTCCTCGGGCTCGAAGCCGAGCGCGGCCACGACCATGTCGGCGGCGAAATCCGTCTCGTTGCCGGGGTCGGGCACGGGCCGGCGCCGGCCGGTGACATCCGGCGCGCCAAGACGCATGCGCTGGGCGCGCACGCCGGCGGCCGTCTGCGCGTCGCCCAGAATGGCGGCCGGCGCGGCGAGCCATTCGAAACGCACGCCCTCCTCTTCGGCGTGTTTCACCTCGCGCGCAGAGCCGGGCATGTTCTCGCGATCACGCCGATAGAGACACGTGACGCTCTTTGCGCCCTGGCGCACCGCCGTGCGCACGCAGTCCATCGCGGTGTCGCCGCCGCCGATGACCACAACGCGCTTGTCCTTGGCGTTCAGACGCCCTGACAGGAACTCGGGCGTCAGCTCGTCAAAGCCGCGCCGGTTCGAGGCCGTGAGATAGTCCAGAGCCGGGATCACGCCGTGACCGCCGCCGCCCGGACAGCTCAGCGCGCGCGCCTTGTAGGCGCCAAGCGCGATCAGCACGGCGTCATGGCGCGCGCGCAATTCCGCGAGCGTTACGTCCTCTCCCACCGTCACGCCCGGCGAGAAACGCACGCCGCTGTCCTCGAGCCGCTTCACGCGTCGCGCGACGACCGCCTTGTCCAGCTTGAAGTTGGGAATGCCGTAGACCAGAAGCCCGCCCGCCCTGTCGTAGCGGTCATAAATCGTGACGCCGTGACCGGCCTCGCGCAGGCGCTCCGCCGCGGAGAGCCCCGCCGGGCCTGCGCCGATGACGCCGACGGTGCGGCCGGTCTCGCGCGGCGGACGGATCGGCGTGATCCATCCGTTCTCCCAGGCGGTCTCGGTGATCCAGGTCTCCACCGAGCCGATCGTGACAGCGCCGTGGCCCGACTGCTCGATGACGCAGGCGCCCTCGCACAGCCTGTCCTGCGGACACACCCGCCCGCACACTTCCGGCAGGGGCGAGGTCGCCGCGGCGCGCTCATAGGCCTCCTGCATGCGGCCTTCGGCGGCGAGCATCAGCCAGTCGGGAATGTCGTTGTGCAGCGGGCAGGCGGACTGGCAGAACGGCACGCCGCACTGGGAACAGCGCGCAGACTGGTCCGCGCCGGCCTTGGGCTCGAATGCCGCAGCGATCTCCTTAAAGTCGTCCCGGCGGTCCTGCGCCGGACGCTTGTCGGGATAGCGCTGCTCGAGCTCGGTGAACTTGAGCATGTCGCCGTCTCCTCCGCCCGGGTCTGCATGGGACCCGGTTTTCGCGCGCCGGCGTCGAGGCCGGCGATTGATGCATTGCAGCATCTTAACACGGCTGCGCGCAAGCGCCCGAGGCGGCGGCCTGCGACCAAAGGCGCATCCGGCGGCCGCGTTGCGTAGTTGACAATCATTTGCAGGGCGCCTTTATGTCTGCGAGTGATTTTCATAAACGAGACGCGCCCGATGATCGTCTGCATCTGCAACGCCCTGAACTGCCGCCGCTTCAAGGACGCCGCCGCGTCCGGCGCAAACGACGTCGTGAGCGCGTTCAAGGCGTGTGAAGCGAAGCCGCAATGCGGACGTTGCTTCGAAACGGCCGAGAAGGTCATCCGCGAGACGCGCGACGCGCTCGTGCAAACGGCAGGCTCGGCCGCCCACGCCTGAGACGCATTCTCAAGTCACGGGTTTTCCTACGAAAATCGACATCTTCGAGTTGCCGGCGCGCCCGCCTGCGGCTAGCTCTGTCGCACGCGGAAGCATGGAGGCGCGCATGAAAGGCGACCCGAAGGTCATCGAATTCCTCAACAAAGCGCTCAAGCTGGAGCTGACCACGGTCAACCAGTATTTTCTGCACGCGCGCATGTTCAAGAACTGGGGCTTCGACAGGATAGCCAAGATCGAATACGAGGAATCCATCGACGAGATGCGTCACGCCGACTGGCTGATCGAGCGCATCCTTTTCCTCGAAGGTCTTCCCAACGTTCAGGACCTCGACAAGGTGATGCTTGGCGAGACCCTCAAGGAGTGCCTTGAGTGCGATCTCGCCGCGGAGCATCGCGCGCATCCGGTCTACATGGACGCGATCGCCTATTGCGAAGAGGTGCGCGATTATGTCTCTCGCGACCTGCTCGAGAAAATCCTCGTCTCCGAGGAGGAGCATATCGACTTCCTCGAAACGCAACTCGAGATCATCGGCAAGATTGGCGAAGACCGGTACATGCAGTCCCAACTCGCCTTCGAAACCGGCGCGTCGGGAAGCTGACCGCCGCGAATCGGGCCGCGCGACGGTCTCGCCAATCAGGTCCGTTATGATATAACGTACCGCATTCCGGCGATCCGGCCGGAATTCCGGACCAGGCGTTCATGCCCGACTTTTCTTTTGATCCCGCCAGTCTCGATCCCGCCGTCGGCGCGATCACGTTCGGCGGCCTGGCGGCGCTCACAGCGCTTGGCGGCCTTCTGGCGCTCAGGCTTGCGGCGGAGTTCACACGGCGCAACGCCGGCCTGTTCGCCGCGTTCGCCGCGGGTCTGATCGTCGGCATCGCGCTTCTGCGGCTGGTGCCGGAATCGCTTCAGGGCGGCGACACGGCGCCCTGGCTCATCTTTGCAGGCTTCGGCGCCGGCTTCCTGCTCCAGCGCGGCATGGAGGCGGGCTTCGGACAGGGTTCGGCCGCCGGTCTCGCTCTGGCGCCGGTGCTTGCGATCGCCCTTCACTCCCTGCTTGACGGCGTCGTCTACGCGGTTGCGTTCGCCATGAACCCGGTCGCCGCCGTCGGCGCCGGCGCCGGCCTGGTGGCGCACGAGTTTCCGGAAGCCGTCATCTGCTTCTTCCTGCTCCAGCGCGCCGGACTGAGCGACCGCTGGGCGCTCGTCTTCGCCTTCATCGCCGCGGGCGCGACGACGCTGGCGGCAGCCCTCGCCGCAACCCCGGCGGCGGCGGCGCTCGAGCCGCAAACCCTGCATCTCGCCTACGCGTTCACCGCGGGCCTGCTGCTGAACATCGGCGCAGGCCACCTGCTGAGCCATGCCGGCGACGCCGGCTGGGCGCGCGCCACGCCAGCCGTGCTCGCCGGCGGCGGCGCGGCTGCGCTCGTGGCGCTTGCGCACCCGCCTCACCTGCCCGGCGCCGGCCACGATCACGGACACGACCACGACCACCGCCATTTCGGCGAGGCGCCCTTGGCGCAGTTCGCCGATGACGCACAGGAGCATCAGAGATGACGATCAGCGTTCTCGCCCTTCTCCTCGCCGCTGCGCAGCCCGACGGGTTCACGCAGTTTGGCGCGCACGAGCATGGTCGCGGCGAACTGCTCGCCGCAACCGGCGAGGACGGCCGCCTCGAGATCACGCTGATCGCTCCGGCGATCGACATTTACGGCGCCGAAGGGGCGCGCCTGACGGCGGAGGCGATCGCCGCCGGCGGCGCGGCGCTGTCGCAGGACGGCCTCATTGCGCTCAATGGCGAGGCTGGATGCACCCTCGCCTCGCTCGACGTCTCCGGTCCGGAGCCGGACGCCCACGGGCATGAACACCAGCACGGCGACCACGACCACGACCACGACCACGAGCATGAGCACGATCATGAGCATGAGCATGAGCACGGTCATGACGACGATCACGAATCGCATGGTCACGCCGACGTCGAAGCGATGTTCGTCTTCACCTGCGAGGACGCCGCCGCGCTGGAGCACATCTCCGCGGACGGTCTGTTTTCCGCCTTCCCGACGCTTGAGGCCCTCGATGCGCAGTTTTACGACGGCGCACGCAGCGCCGCCGCCGGCCTGACGCCGGCGCGGCCCCGCCTCGCGATCCGCTGAGCGGCCTTGCATCGGCGGCTTTCCTTTAGGAAAGTCGCCGTCATGACCCGACGCAACGCCCTTCTCGCCGCCCTCGCCGCGGCCCTTGCCTTCGCCAGCCCGGCCGCCGCCCAGTCGAGCGCGCCGGACATGATCACCTGGGCTGACCTGCTTCCGCCGGGCGAAGAGCAGAACATCCAGCGGCTCATGCAGATGCAGGCGCAGGAGACCGGCTTCGATCATTTCGGCGCCGAGCAGATGCCGCAGATCCAGACGTTCAACGCCGTCGAATCGCTCGACGGCCGCCGGATCAAGATGCCCGGCTACGTGCTGCCGTTCGATTACACCGCCTCGGGCGAAGTCAGCCGCTTCCTGCTCGTTCCCTATGTCGGCGCCTGCATCCATGTGCCGCCGCCGCCGCCCAATCGGCTCGTGTACGTGCGAAGCGAGACGCCAGTGCCGGTCGACGGGCTGTGGGATCCGGTCTTCGTCGACGGCGTGATGCGCATCGAACGACAGGACAGCGATCTCGCCGACGCCGCCTACACGCTCGACCTGATCGAAGTGACGCCGTATCGCGGCTGATTTCCGCGCATTTGCACCGTTCTTGCGCCGCGCCGTCCGGGGCCCGTTCCGGATGTGTCAGCGCGGCACACTCCATCGTTTGAGGGGGCGATCGAGCGCCGCCGCTCTCCGGAGCGGGTCCCACCCTCCCGCGGCCCTCTAGGCCATCGGCCGCGGGCGCTGGAGCAGCAGATTGCTCCGCCCCTGAAGCGACAGGCGGTGGGTCGGGTGATAGCCCAGCGCGCGCGCGAGCTTCACCGACGGCGCGTTTTCAGCCGCAACGAGGCAGAAGCTGCGCGGGGCCCTGAACGCTGCGTCGAGCCATTCAAGCGCTGCGGTCATCGCTTCTCGCGCATAGCCCTGGCCTTGGGCGTCCGGCCGCAGAACCCAGCCGGCCTCGGGAAGCCCCTGAACGGGGGCCTCGAGCGCGCGCTGGAAATCCGCGAAGCCCGCCTCGCCCAGCACCGCGCCGTCATTGCGGCGTTCGATCAGCCAGTAGCCATAGCCGAGAAGCGTCCAGTGACCGGCGTAGCGCAGGATGCGCGCCCACACCTCGCCGCGGTCGGAGGGCGTCGTGATGTGGCGCACCACCGCCGGGTCGCGCCAGATCTCGTAACAGGCCTTGAGATCTTCCGGCGCGTGCGCGCGCAGTCGCAAGCGCTGCGTGAGCAGTTCCGGCGCGCGCATGGCGTCGCGGCTGTTCAGCGCACGCTCGACGCCGGTCTCCGCGTTCATGAGGGCTCCCTGCTGATGCGCCGGCGGGCGCGGCGCCGCGCCCGTTTCGATAAGCGGCCTCTGCGCGTTATATACAGGTTTCAAGCCGCCCACGACCGCCGGCCGTCAAGCGCCGGTCAGCCGACGAGGACGACGCCATGGCCGCGCTCGACGCCGCAAATGTAGAGACCCTCCGCTTCAACTGGGAGGACCCGCTGCATCTGGAGGGTCAGCTCAGCGAGGAAGAGCGCATGGTCGCCTCGACCGCGCAGGCCTATGCGCGCGAGAAGCTCCTGCCGCGGGTGATCTCCGCCTATCGCGAGGAGCGCTTCGACCGGGAGATCATGACGGAGATGGGCGCGCTGGGCCTGCTCGGCGCGACCGTCGATCCGGCCTATGGGGGCGCCGGGCTCAACCATGTCGCCTACGGGCTCATCGCGCGCGAAGTCGAGGCGATCGACAGCGGCTACCGCTCGGCGATGAGCGTCCAGTCCTCGCTGGTCATGTATCCCATCGAGACCTTCGGCACCGAAGCCCAGCGCCGGCGGTTCCTGCCGAAGCTCGCCACGGGCGAGCATGTCGGCTGTTTCGGCCTTACCGAGCCGGACGGCGGCTCTGACCCCGCCGCCATGCGCACCACCGCAAAGCCCGTTGACGGCGGCTACGTCCTCAACGGCGCGAAGATGTGGATCACCAATTCCCCGATCAGCGACATCGCCGTGGTCTGGGCGAAGCTCGACGGGGAGATCCGCGGCTTCATCATCGAAAAGGGCATGGACGGCTTCGACTGCCCGAAGGTCGAGGGCAAGCTGAGCCTGCGCGCCTCGGTCACCGGCTCGATTTCGCTGACCGACGTGTTCGTTCCGGAAGACAATCTGCTGCCTAATGTGAAAGGTCTGCGCGGCCCGTTTTCCTGCCTGAACAAGGCGCGCTACGGCATCAGCTGGGGTGCGATGGGCGCTGCGGAGTTCTGCTGGCGCGCCGCGCGCGACTACGCCATGGAGCGCGTCGTGTTCGGCAAGCCGATCGCGGGAACGCAGCTCGTCCAGAAAAAGCTCGCCGACATGCAGACGGAAATCACGCTCGGCCTCCAGGGCGCGCTCCGGCTGGGCCGGCTGCTCGACGAGGGCGCCTGGATGCCTGAGGCCATCTCTCTCATGAAGCGCAACAACTGCGGCAAGGCGCTCGCCATCGCCCGCGAGGCGCGCGACATCCACGGGGGCAACGGGATTGCGGAGGAATATCACGTACTCCGCCACGCGATTAACCTCGAGACCGTCAACACTTATGAAGGCACCCACGACGTGCACGCCCTGATCCTCGGCCGCGCGCAGACGGGACTTCAGGCCTTCACCTGACGGAGCCTTGTGTCCATCGAGCGACATGGCGGCTGACGCGGCGGCGTAACGCCGCCGCTTCGGTTGCCAGCGCGACGCCGCCCGTTCAGTGTCGCCGCATGGTTAATCCGGCCGTGCAAGGGGGCGTGCATGGAGGCGTTTTTCGCGGCGCTGCGAGATTATGGCGATGTGATCGGCGGCGCGCTCGCCGGCGTCATCGCGCTTTATGCGGTCACGACGTCAGTGCGCACCGCCAAGCGTCAGATCATCTCGCAGTTCGAACTGGCGCGCGGGGAACGCGAAGCCAACGAGGCCGAGGCGAACAAGTCCGTCACCGAGTGGTATTTCGCAAGAACCGTGGACCTGCGCACGCATCTCTTTGCGATCGTAATTTCGCTGCGCAAGTCGCATGACGCGCTGGAAGCCGGAACGCTCAGCACCTATGGCGGCCTGAAGCGCCAGATCGCCCTGCAGCAACACGCGCTCGGCGACGGGCTCTCGAACGGCGCGCCCGAGCTGATCGGCGACGCGGTGCTGACGGATTTCTCGCGGATCGAGAACCCGGCGGTTCGTGGACAGATCACCATCCTGTCCGCCCTCGTGAACCGGCTGATCGATCAGGAGCGGTTCACGCTCTACGAAATGGAGCTGGGACTGTCCGAACACGCCGACGACAAGCCGCTCGACGACGCGGCGCGTGACGCGCTGCGTCATGTTCTGACCTCGCGCGCGGAAACCGCCGACCTGCTGCTGAGGGAAAGCCACAAGCTGCTTGCGCTGCTGGGATGGAACAACAACACCATCTCGCGCTGGCATCGCGGCATCGAGACGGAGTGCTATGCTTCGCTCGCGCGCATCAATGCCGACATTCGTGCGCCGGAGCGTCTGGACGAGGCGCAGAGCCAGGACAAGGAGCCTGCATGATGTTTGGGAAGAAGCCGGACACAACTGCGCCCGTCGCGCCGCGGACCTCCGATGAGACGCTCGACAACGTGCTCCGCGCGGAAGCGGCCCTGAAGCGGATGCGCACGGCTCTCGACGCCGACCTCGCCGCCCTTGGGACGATCGCGGACGCCGACCGTGCGGCGTCACGTGTGATTTCCGACGCCGACGAGACCGGCGCGCCGGCGGACAACCCGGCTGCGGCGGGCGCGGACGATGGCGGCGCGGAGGAGGACGTCAAACCGGCCGACCGCGCGGAATGACCGCGCCTGTTCCGCTGCGCGTGACGCGCGAAGACGCGGTTGCGCGCATCGTCTTTGACCGCCCCGAAAAGAAAAACGCGCTGAGCGAGGCGATGTGGTTGGCGCTCGGCGAGGCGGCGCGCGATCTCGCCAGCGACGCCGGCATACGCGTTGTCATCGTTTCCGGCGAAGGCGGCAGCTTTGCCGCCGGCGCAGACATTTCCGAGTTCGAGACGGTTTACGCTTCGCCCGAGCGGGCGGAAGCCTATGCCGCAACGATTTCCGGGGCGCTTTCCGCGCTTGCGTCCGTTCCCGCACCGGTCATTGCGCGCATCGAGGGGGCGTGCGTCGGCGGCGGCTGCGCGGTGGCGCTTGCGTGCGATCTGCGCTTTTGCTCGCCGAAGGCGCGCTTCGCCGTGACGCCTGCGCGCCTGGGGCTTGCCTATCCGTTCGAGGACACGCGCCGGCTGGTGGACGCGGTGGGGCCGGCGGCGGCGAAGGACCTGCTGTTCTCGGCACGCTTCATCGACGCGCAGGAGGCGCTGCGCATCGGGCTTGTCGACCGGCTTGCGCCGCAAGACGGGCTCGACGCCGTCCTGCACGATTATGTGGAGACCTTGCTTGGCGTGTCGGGCGCAACGGCCCGCGGCGCAAAGGCTGCGGTCAACGCTGTCGCCGCAGGCGCGCGCGAAGAAACCGAGCATACGCGCGCGGCGTTCCGCGCTGCGTTTTCCGGGTCCGACTTCGAAGAGGGCTATCGCGCCTTCCTCGAACGGCGCGCGCCGCGGTTCCGCGGCGGCGCGGGCTAGCGCGCCGGCGCGGGCCGGGCCTGCTCCTGACACATGGTCATGTCGATCTTGAAGCGTCCGGCGGGATGGATGACCTCGCTCGCGCCGAAGACCTGGTTGTGCTCGTCCATGAAGCGGCGCACGACCCGCAAGCCCGCACCGCCTTCGGCCGCCTCAAGCAGATTGGCGTCATGAGCGCTCAACGCCTCGGCTGTGACCGTCTGGTCGACCCGCGCAAGCGGCACGCCGTGCTCGTTGAACACCCAGTCCGCCACGCTGATCTGCAGGTCTACGAACGCATCGACGTCTGGCGCGATGTCGGCGCGGATATACACGTCGGAAAGCGCGATGGGCGGCCCCAGCGGACGCCGGCGCACGGTGCGCACGCGGAAGTATTTCAGCCCCGGCGGCAGGCCGAGACGCTCCGCAACAGGAGCTGACGGCGTCGTCACGTCGTGCTCGACCGGCTCCATCCGGCTGTCTCGCGGATACTGGAGAATGTCCTCAAGAGCGCCGAGGCGCTGCGTGTAGACGGTGCGCGGCTGCGCGGCGATGACGACGGTGCCCGCCCCGCGCCGGCGCGCGATCAGGCCGGCTTCAGCCAGCAGGCGCAGCGCTTCACGCACCGTATGGCGGGAGACCTCGAACCGGTCGCAAAGCGCATGCTCGGTCGGCAGAAGTTCGCCGACGGGCGGGTCGCCCGCCATGATTTGCGAGCGGAGGGTTTCAGCGAGAACCAGATAACGCGGCGTCGAAGCCGCTGCGGGCCGTGCCTGATGCAAGCGTCTGCTCCTTGCGGGCTGGCCGGAGAGAAAGGCGCCGGCGGCCCGTCTTGGTCGCTAACGAGGATGACCCGGGGAATAAGGCCATAGCGCTCGTAGGTCTATGGCAGAATGCATAACCTGCGGACGATACGCACAATCCAAGATTGTCCGGTCTGCTCGGCTCAAGCGCCTCCGGGACGCGGCTCCAGCCCGCCGAGGCCCGGCTCCGGCGCTTCGTCCTCGTCGTCATCAATCACCGGCACGGCGCCGCCCGGCGGCGTCATGTCGTCGGCCTGATCGGACGGATTCTCCCGCACAGGCGGCTTGCCGCCGAGGAGATCCTTGATCTCTTCGCCTGAAAGGGTCTCGTATTCGAGCAGGCCCTCGGCAAGCGTCTCCCAGTCCTTGCGCTTCTCGGTCAGGATGCGGCGCGCCTCGTTGAGGCCGCCCTCCACGAGCGCCTTGACTTCCTTCTCGATCTTGGCCGCGGTCTCCGCGGAGATGGAGGACGACTGCACGAGCTGCTGGCCGAGGAACACCTCGCCCTGGTCGTCGCCGTAATCCACCGGGCCGATCTCCTCGGAGAAGCCCCATTGCGTGACCATGGCGCGCGCCAGACGGGTCGCCTGCTTGATGTCGGAGGCCGCCCCGGAGGTGACGTTCTCCTTGCCGAACTTCATCTCCTCGGCCACCCGGCCGCCCATCATGATGGCGAGGCGCGACGTCATCTCCTGATGCGTCATGCTCATCTTGTCGCCCTCGGGCAGCTGCATGACCATGCCCAGCGCGCGGCCGCGCGGGATGATCGTCGCCTTGTGCACCGGATCCGAGGCGGGAACGTTGAGCGCCACGATGGCGTGACCGGACTCGTGATATGCGGTGAGCGTCTTTTCCTTTTCGCCCATCACCATGGAGCGCCGCTCGGCGCCCATCATGACCTTGTCCTTGGCTTCCTCGAAGTCGGACATCGTCACGAGGCGCCGGTTGCGGCGCGCCGCCAGCAGGGCCGCCTCGTTGACCAGATTGGCGAGATCCGCGCCGGAGAAGCCCGGCGTGCCGCGCGCGATCGTCTTGAGATTGATGTCCTCGGCCAGCGGCACGTTGCGCACATGGACCTTGAGGATCTTCTCCCGGCCGATGATGTCGGGGTTCGGCACCACCACCTGACGGTCGAAGCGGCCCGGGCGGAGAAGCGCCGGGTCGAGCACGTCGGGCCGGTTGGTGGCGGCGATCAGGATGATGCCTTCATTGGCCTCGAAGCCGTCCATCTCGACGAGAAGCTGGTTGAGCGTCTGCTCGCGCTCGTCATTGCCGCCGCCGAGCCCGGCGCCGCGCGAGCGGCCGACGGCGTCGATTTCATCGATGAAGATGATGCAGGGGGCGTTCTTCTTGGCCTGCT
>CAZLOV010000078.1:0-10795 GCA_964561235.1 uncultured Caulobacterales bacterium | reverse complement strand
AGCTGGCCTCGAGCGCTTCGAGTTCGGAACGCGCGGCGCGCAGGCGCTCTTCGAACGCGCGCGTTCGCCAGGCGGGGTTTCCTTCTGGCGCCTGCCCGAGGTGATCGCATCCGCCCGCGAGGCGGGGCTCTCAACACGCGCCTACGAACTGCGCTGGCATGCGCTGGCGAGCCAGCCGGTCATGCTGCTCGCCGCCGCGTTGCTTGCGGTCGCCGCAACGCTTCGCCTCGTACGGCTGGGCGGTGCGGCGGGCTTCGCCATGGTCGGCGGGCTGTCGGGCTTTCTCCTGTATTTCGTGCAGGAACTGATGTTGAGCCTGGGCGCCGCCGGGGCGCTGTCGCCGATCTCCGCAGCGTGGACGACTCCCCTCATCTTCTCCGCCGCCGCCCTCTTCTACGTCGCCTGGACGGAAGACGGCTGAAGCCGTCCCGGGCGTGCAGGGTTAACGAGAGGTTTTCCGCGCGTGACGCCGCGCCGGGCATTCTGTAGGAACGAATACAGGGGTCTTCCAAACGTCAGGGGACACATGAAACCGGTCGTCGACGCCGTATGCGCGGGTCTCATCGCGGCCGCCCTCGCGGCGGGCCAGCCCGCGCGCGTCCTCGCCCAGACGCCAGGCGACGCCGGCGCGGTTGCGCGCGGCGAAGCGGTCTACATCGACGCCGACCGGCTGATCGAGGACCGCGGCCGCGGTCTCTACATCGCCGAGGGCGGCGTGCGCATGACCTCCGGCGACCGGGTGATCGAAGCCGACATGGTGGAATACCGGCCCGCCGACGGACGGGTGATCGCGCGCGGCGACGTGCGCATCTTCCAGGGCGATCTTCCCGCGCAGACCGCCAACGAGGTCGAGCTCGACGACCAGCTCTCCGAAGGCGTCGCGCTGGGCTTCGCCACCCTCCTGGAGAACAACGGCCGCGCCGCGGCCGCCTTCGCCCTGCGCCGGGCGGACGGCTCGGTGGAGCTGACCAACGCCTACTACACCGCATGTCCGATCTGCGAGGACAGCGAAGACGAGCCGACCTGGCGGCTCCGCGCGCGCCGGGTCGTGCGCGATACCGAAGACCAGATGATCTATTACCGCGACGCGCGTCTTGAAGTGCTCGGCGCGCCGGTGATCTACACGCCCGTTTTCGCGCATCCCGACCCCTCGTCGCCTGCGCGCTCGGGTCTTCTCATTCCGACCGTCACCGTCTCCGACATTCTCGGCTTCAGCTGGGAGCAGCCCTATCTGCAGGTCGTTTCGCCCTATCAGGACGTCGTGATCGCCCCGCGCCTGATGACGCGCGTGAATCCGCTGCTCAGCATCGAGACCCGCCGCCGCTTCTATTCCGGCGGCGTGAATTTCGAGGGCTCGATCACCTATGAGCGCGAGTTCGACAATGACGGGAAGTTCGGCGAGGAGGACGTGCGCGGCCATGTCTTCGGCGACGGCCTCTTCCGCATCAGCCCGTCCTGGCGCTGGGGCTTCGGCGTCCAGTGGGCCTCCGACGACCTCTTCCTGCGGCGCTACGACTTCGACGAGTTCCGCACCGAGCAGGGCCAGGTCCTGCAGGCCGACGACCGGCGCCTGATCTCCCAGCTTTTTCTCAAAGGGCGCTCGGAGCGCTATTACGCCGACGCGGCCGTCGGGCGCATTCAAAGCCTGCTGACCAATGAAGACGACGACACGCTGCCGACCTTCGCGCCGGTGGCGAATTTCCGCTATCGCGCGCCGACGCCGGATGCGCTGGGCAGGCTGGCGTTCGACGCCTCCACCGCTGTGCTCGAGCGTGAGGACGGAGACGATTACGCGCGGGTGAGCGCGGAGGTGGAATGGGAACGCCCGATGATCCTGAAGCCGGGCGTGAGGCTTGAGCCGTTTCTGCTGGGGCGCGTGGACGCCTACTCGATCCGGCCGAACGGCGCGGATGAGGATGACAGCTTCACCCGCGGGCTTGGCCTGATCGGCGCGGAAGCGAGCTATCCGCTGATCCGGCGCACGAGCTGGGGCGAGGCGCTGATCGTGCCCCGCGTGCAGATCGCCGCGGCCACCGGCGTCGAGGAGGACGAAATCCCGATCAACGAGGACAGCCTCGCGGTCGATCTCGACCGCTCGCTGCTCTTCGAGCGCACCCGCGCCGCCGGCTACGACGTCTGGGAGGACGGCGCGCGCATTGACGCCGGCGTCACCTTCGCCGCCGACGCCGGTCGCGGCGCTCAGGCGGAGGTGTTTGTCGGCCGCTCGACGCGCATCGACGGCGATCCCGTCTTCCAGGCCGGTTCCGGGCTTGTCGAGGACGGCTCGGACTGGGTCGCCGAGATCGAGGTGAATTACGGCGGCTGGCGCGTGGAGACCCGCAACCGGATCGACGCCGACACAGGCGAACTCAACCGCACCGACTTCCGCGCCCGTGGCTCGGTCTGGCGGGTGGGCGTGAACACCGTCTACACGCGCTTCGGCGACGATGATGTGGACCGGGAGGTTCGCGAGCAGCTCAACGCTGGTCTGAGCTACGAGCTCAACCGCCGCTGGTCGCTCACCTACAGCGCCCTCGTCGATCTCGATATCGACACCGTGCGCCGCCAGCAGGCCGGCATCGTCTATCGCGATGACTGTACGGACATGCGCCTGGTTTACGAACGCGACACCTTCCAGGTCGGCGCGATCGGACCGTCGGAATCGGTGACCTTCCGCATCTCCTTCTTCACCCTCGGCGGCATCGGAACGGGTTGACGGCCATGCGTTCGCGCATCCGGCGGCGCCGCACGATTGCCACGCGTCCGCGTATGACTAAGGTGCACGCGAAGACAAAAGGCATGTTCACGATGACGCTTTTCCGCATGGCGATTTCGGCGTGCGGCGCCTTCCTGTTGAGCGCCGCCGCGCTCGCCCAGCAGGTCGAAGGCATCGCCGCTGTGGTCAATGACGAGCCGATCACCACGGTTGACGTTCGCGACCGCATGCGCCTGATCATCTCCTCCTCGGGCGTCCAGCCGACGGAGGAGTTGCTGGCGAGCATCCAGGACCAGGCGCTGCGCGGCCTGATCGACGAAACGCTCCAGCTGCAACAGGCCCAGGAGTTCGAGGTCGAGGTCGACGAGGCCGAGGTCGACGACGCCATCGCCGACATCGCGGCGCGAAACGGCGCGACGCTCGAGGAGATCCAGAGCCAGCTCGCCGGCTCGGGCGTGGATATCGAGACGCTCCGCCATCAGATCCGCTCCGAGATCGCCTGGCAGATCCTCGTCTCGGGCCGGTATCGCAGCCGGGTGCGGATCTCCGACGCCCAGATCGAAACCACGCTTGAGCGTCTCGTCCAGAGCGCGCAGGAACCGCAATACCGCCTGGGCGAGATCCTGATCGAGATCCCGTCCGCAGCCTCGGAAGACGAGGCGATCCCGCGGCTGCAGGCCGTCTATGACCAGTTGAACCAGGGCGTGCCCTTCCCGGCTGTCGCCAACCAGTTCTCCGACGGGCCGTCTGCCGCGGCGGGCGGTGATTCAGGCTGGCTCGCGCTGGGCCAGATGCGGCCGCAGATATCCCAGCTCGTCTCCCAGCTGGAGCCCGGCCAGATCTCCAATCCGATCCGGGTTCCGGGCGGATTCATGATTGTCGCGCTGATCGACCGGCGCGACGGTCAGGTGGTCGAGCAGTTCACGCTTCAGCAGATCACCCTGCCGTCGTCGCGGGTCACCGAGGAGAGCCGCGCCGCGCTTGTACGCGCGACGGCCGGGCTTTCAGGCTGCGAAGGCGTGGAAGCCGCCATCGCCAATGTCGACGGCGCCTTCGTAAGCGATCTCGGCGTGGTGCCCGCCAACGCGCTCATCCCGCAGATCCGCGATGCGCTGAACGGTCTGGAGGACGGCGAAGCCACGGCCGTGCTCGACACGGCGGCGGGCGCGCAGAGCTTCGTGCTGTGCGAGCGTTCGATCACCGGTCCGGGCGTGCCCTCGCCGGAAGAGATCGAGGACAATCTGGTCAACCAGCAATTGTCGCTGCTTTCCCGCCGCTGGCTGCGCGATCTCCGCCGGGAAGCGCTGATCGAAATCCGGTGACGCCCAAGCCGCTCGCGCTGACGCTCGGCGATCCGGACGGGATCGGGCCGGAGATTGCGCTGCGCGCCTGGCTGGCTTTGCGCGAGACCGGACCTGAATTCCTGCTGTTCGGATCCGGGGCGGCCGCAGCGCAGGCGGCGGCGCTGACCGGCGCGCCCGAACCCCGACGTGACGCCCGCTTTCAGGACGCCCCGGTGCTGCGTGCGACGGATGCAGCGCTCTCAGGCGCTGCATCGGCTGTATGCGCCATCGAAGACGCGGTCGCAGCAGTGTGCGGCGGTGAGGCGTGCGCGCTGGCAACGGCGCCGATCTCGAAGGCGCGCGCCTACAAGGCGGGGTTCCGGCATCCGGGCCATACCGAATTCATCGCGCGCCTGACAGCGGACATGCCGTTCAGCGGCGTGCGCGGCCCGGTCATGATGCTGGCCTGCCCGGAATTGCGCACCGCGCTTGTCTCGATCCACACCAGCCTGCGCGAAGCGATCGAGACGCTGACCGCTGAGGCGATCATCCACACCGCACAGGTGACCCACGAGGCCCTGCGGCGGGATTTCGGGATCGATCGGCCGCGTCTGGCGCTCGCCGGGCTCAACCCGCACGCCGGCGAAGGCGGCGCGCTGGGCCGCGAGGAAATCGACATCGTTATTCCCGCCGCCGAAAGCCTGCGCGCGCAGGGCCTCGACATCAGCGGCCCGCATGCGCCCGACAGCCTGTTTCACGCCGCTGCGCGGACCCGTTATGACGCCGCCGTCTGCCTGTACCACGATCAGGGCCTGATCCCGGTGAAGACGATCGACATCAATGGCGGCGTGAACGTGACGCTCGGCCTGCCGGTCGTGCGCACCTCGCCTGATCATGGGACGGCCGACGACATCGCCTGGAAAGGACAGGCCGATCCCTCAAGCCTTATCGCCGCGATCCGCCTTGCTGCGGCGCTCGCGGCGCGCCGGGCGGCGGCGTGAGCGCGTCCGGCGCGCTTCCGCCGCTGCGCGAGGTCATCGCCGCTCATGGCCTTGGCGCGGACAAGCGCTTCGGCCAGCACTTCCTCATGGACCTCAACATCACCGCCAAGATTGCGCGCGCGCTGGGCGACATAAGCGAGGTGCAGGTAATCGAGGTCGGCCCCGGCCCCGGCGGCCTGACCCGCGCGCTTCTTGCGGAGAACGCCGGCGAGGTCGTCGCCGTTGAGAAAGACCGCCGCTTCATGCCGGCGCTGGAGGAGGTCAGCGCCCCCTATGACGGCCGGCTGAGCCTTGTCGAGGCGGATGCGCTCGCCGTCGACGAAGCGGGGCTGAAACCGCTCGCCCCCTCGCTGAGGCGGCGCATGATCGCCAGCAACCTGCCCTACAATGTCGGCACGGCGCTGTTGATCAAATGGCTTTGCGCGGAGCCCGTCTGGTGGGCGCGCATGGCGCTCATGTTCCAGAAGGAGGTCGCCGAGCGGGTGGTGGCGCGTGTCGGCGAGGACGCCTATGGCCGCCTTGCCGTGATCGCCGCGGCGCGCTCGAAGCCGCGCTATCTCTTCACTCTGCCCGCGCGCGCTTTTACCCCGCCGCCGAAAGTCGACAGCGCAGTCGTGCTCTTCGAGCCGCTGGAAAGCCCGTTCGAAGATGTCGAGGCGCTTGAGACCGTCACCGCAGCCGCGTTCGGCCAGCGCCGCAAGACGCTGCGGAAAAGCCTCGGCTTGGCGGCGGCGCGATGCGGGGTCTCATCCGAGGCCTTGCTGTTGGAAGCCGGCATAGAGCCGTCGCTGCGCGCAGAACGCGTCGAGCCGGAAGGATTCTTCCGGCTCGCGCGCGCCTGGCGTTCGGCGAAGGACGGTTCGGACGGCTCTACTGACGCAGGCGGAGCTGATTGATCTCGCCGGCGATCGAGGAGAATGCCGCGCCGATGTCCGTATTTGAGACGTTGTAGTACGACCGCGTGCCGGAGGCGCAATCCTCCATCAGCTGGCGATGGCTGGAATTGTTCACCTGGAACGCGATCGTGTAGACCTGCACGCCATTGTCCTTGGCGTATTCGCACGCGTCCGTGAAGTTACTCCGAGCGGTGCTTGTATTGTAGAAGTCGTACGTACCGCCTGTGCCGACATGCGGATTGTCTTCGCCTTCTTCCCACGAGCTCCGCGGACGGCGCTGCTGTGTGATGCCGCCGTCGGTCATGACCACCATGACCTTCAGCGTCTCTTCATCGGTGTAGTCCACGGGACGATCCGGGAAGTCGCCGCCCAGCTGATTGCGCCAGCTTGGGTCCAGCGCGCGCATGCCCCAACCCGTGGCGATGTCGGTGCCGGTGCCGTCCGACAGAATCGGATTGTCGAACTGGCTGAGCAGCGCCGTCAGCTCGCTGACGCTGTTCGACAGGAACACCGCGACGGCTTCCTCGTCCGGCGGGCACCAGTTGTTGCCGGGGTTCCAGACGGTGAATTCCGGGGTGTCGTCATAGCCGCCGAGATCGAGCGCCACGCGATCGACGTGTGCGCCGGGAAGCTCGAGGCAGCCGTTCCAGTCGTCCGCGTCCGATGCGCTCGCGACGCTTGTATCGACGAAGCGGAAGAACGAGGACGGGAGCCTGACGGTGCCGCCGTAGGGAATGATCGAAACGCTGGTGTGATCGATATTGTCCTCATCCAGCACGGTTTCGACAAAGTCGATCGCCGCCTCGCGGAGGTCGTCGATCTTGCTTCCGCCCATCGATGAGGAGACGTCGAGCACCAGGGAGATTTCGATATCGACAAGCTGCTCGAAGGCTTCCGACGTGCGGAGCACCGTGAGGCTGTCGATGCCGACCACGCCGAGAAACAGCGTCGGCATGCTGATTTCGGCCTCCGCGAAGACCTCGCGCGAATTCAGCTGGACGTCGGAGTTCACCGTCACGCGCAGGCTTTCGATGACCCCGCCGTATTCGGCGATGGCCGCCTCGACATAGGCGCGCACGACCTCTTCAGGATCCCGCGACTGGCTCAGCGAGGCGGCGGCCAGAACGCCGCTGTCGAGCGCGGTCTGTACTTCCACCCCCGCACCGCTGGAGCGTGTGAAATCCACGGCGCCGCCAACCGCCGCCGTCAAGGGCAGCGCGGCGACTGCGAAAATGACCGCGACGTTGCCGCCGGCGGCCTGGCGAAAGCGATTAAGCAACGAACCAATCATGACGTCCTCGACCCTCCCGGAATGGGACTGCGAAGAGTCTTGGTGCAAACACTCTGCCAGAAGGCTAAGTTTCTTAATTAATTGGTATTAATGGTACCACTTGGTTAATCTATGTTCGGCGTCGAGACGCCGCCGCCTCTAGGCCTCGTTCATCAGCGCGCCGACAAAACCGTCGAGCCAGGGGTGACGTTCGCGCTTCAGGCGCTCGGCGTGCAGGATCAGGTCCAGCTTCTCCAGAGCGCGCGCAAAGTCATCATTGATGACGATGTACTCATACTCGGCCCAGTGTTCGATCTCGCTCTTGGCGCGGCTCATGCGGCCGGCGATCACCTCGACGGTGTCCTGGCCGCGTTTTTCGAGGCGCTGCTTGAGAAGGGTGAGCGACGGCGGAAGGATGAAGACCTTGACCACATCCGCAGCCGCCTGCGCGGAGAGCGCGCGGGCGCCTTGCCAGTCTATGTCGAAAACGACATCGCGGCCTTCATCAAGCGCGTCCTCAACCGGCGCCTTCGGCGTGCCGTAGAAGTTCCCGAACACCTCCGCCCACTCATAAAAGCGCCCGGCCTCGATATCGTTCTGGAACGCCTCGCGCGTCATGAAGAAATAGTCCTGACCGTCGACCTCGCCGGGACGCGGCGCGCGCGTGGTGGCGGACACCGAGAGCACGAGATCCGGGTTTTGCGCAATCAGGCGCTTTGAGAGCGTCGTCTTGCCGGCGCCTGACGGGCTGGACAGGACGAGCATCAATCCGCGCCGCCGGCCGCGGAAGACAGGACCGGTCAGAGAGGCGTCACTCGACATTCTGCACCTGCTCGCGAAGCTGATCGACGACGGCCTTGAGCGCGAGTCCGGTTCCGGTGAGCGACCGGTCCGCCGACTTTGAGCACAGCGTATTGGCCTCGCGGTTGAATTCCTGGGCGAGGAAATCAAGCTTGCGCCCGCACGGACTCCCGTCGCGAAGCAGGGCGCGCGCCGCCTCGACATGACCGTTTAGCCTGTCGACTTCCTCGCGCACATCGGCGCGCGTGGCGAGAAGCGCTGCTTCCTGCGCCAGCCGGTCGGCGTCGTATCCTTTCGGAAGCAGCTCGTCGAGCCTGACCGCCAGACGGTCGCGGATCGCCTCCGCACCCGCAGCGGGATTGTCCGCCGCTTCGGCGGTCAGCCGTTCAATCTCGTCGACATGGCCGCGCAGGAGCCGCTCAAGCGCTTCGCCTTCAAGCGCCCGCGACGCGGCAAGCGCCTCCAACGCGGCGTCGAAAGCGCCAAGGACGGCCTCTTGAAGCGCTGCGTCGTCTTCTCCGGGGGCTCCGGCGTCTTCGCTCACAAGCACGCCCTTGAGCGCGAGAAGGCCGTCGGCAGACGGCGGCGCGGCGAGACCCGCGTCCACCAGCGCGCGGGCGCGCGCGGCATACGCGCCAAGCCTGTCTTCATCGATGCGCACGGGGACCAGTCCGCCGGGGCGCTCAACGCTCAGATTGGCGCCCACCGACCCGCGGGAGAAGCGCGCCTTGGCGCGATTGCGCAACTCCGGCTCGAGCGCGTCGAAACCGGCCGGAAGGCGCAGGCGCAGGTCGAAGCCCTTGCCGTTGACGCTGCGCAGCTCCCAGCTGGTCGCTTCCCCTGCCGGGCCGTGGGCCTCGATCCGGGAAAAGCCGGTCATGCTGCTGATCGGGGCGGGATCGGCCATGAAGGATGTCCGTAATGCAGCGCGGGGAGATCAGCGCCGGCCGGCGCGCTCGCGCTCGATACGCCGCCACTCGGCGACATTGCGGCGGTGCTCGGCGTAGGTGGAGGAAAAGGCGTGGCCGCCCGTGCCGTCGGCGACGAAAAAGAGATAGTCCGTATCCGGCGGATTCAGCACCGCGGCGATCGCGTCACGGCCGGGATTGGAGATGGGCGTCGGGGGCAGACCGTCGTTCTGATAGGTGTTGTATGGGTTGTCAGCGTTGTCGAGTTCGGAGCGTCTTATGCCGCGGCCCAGCGGTTCGCCCTGCGTGATGCCGTAAATGATCGTCGGATCGCTTTCCAGGCGCATGCCGCGGCGCATTCGGTTGACGAAGACGCTGGCCACCAGGGGCCGTTCGCTCGCCACGCCGGTCTCCTTCTCGACGATGGATGCGAGAATGATCGCCTCCTCGCGGGTCTCAAACGGCAGGTCCGGCGCACGGTTCGGCCAGAGCGCGTCGAGAAGCTCGTCCTGCGCGCGGGACATGCGGGCGAGCACCTCTTCGCGCTCCGTGCCGCGGGCGACAAGATAGGTTTCCGGCAGCAGCACGCCCTCGGCCGGAACCTCGGCGATCTCGCCGCTGAGCACGTCGGCCTCCGCCACGATGCGCGCGATCATCGCGCTTGTGAGGCCCTCAGCCGCCGTGACGGGATGCTGGATCGTCACGCCCGAACGGAAGAGCTGGTAAAGCTCCTCCATGGAGGCGCGCGCAGGCACGGCGTACTCGCCGGCGCGCAGATCGCGGTCTCCGCCGTCGATCGTGATCATCGCCCGGAAGATGCGGGCGTCGGAAATGAGACCCTCGCGCTCAAGCTGCGAAGCGATGGCGATGAGACCCGCGCCGCGCGGCAGCACGACGACGGCATCCTCCTGAGCCGGACCGTCCTCGGTGAACTTGTAGCCAAGCCAGGCGTAACCGCCGAGACCCGCCGCGGCTGCGACAAGGGCCAGCGCGATGGCGACCATCACCGAAATCAGGAATACGCGCACGAAGCCGAGCCCGCCCTTTTTCCGGTCGGTCCCGGAACCATCGGCGTCGGGGCGATGCGTCTCGCTCATGGCGCCTCACACAGCATGAACCGGCGTCGATCTTACTCGACGGCGCTGAAGATCACAGACGCGTTCGTGCCGCCAAAGCCGAAAGAATTGTTCAGAACCGCCGAGAGCGGCTTCTTCACCGGCTTGTGGGGGGCGAGATTGAGCGGGGTTTCAACCGAGGGATTGTCCAGATTGAGGGTTGGCGGACAGATCCCGTCGCGCATGGCGAGGATCGCGAAGATCGACTCCATCGCTCCGGCCGCGCCAAGCAGATGGCCTGTCGCGGATTTGGTCGAGGACATGACCATGTTCCCGGCGTGCTTGCCGAACAGGCGCTCAACCGCGGTCAGCTCGATCTCGTCGCCCTTGGGCGTCGAGGTGCCGTGCGCGTTGAGATAGCCCACCTCGCCGGCATCCAGCCCGGCGCTCTTCAGCGCGGCCTGCATGGCGCGGTAGGCGCCGTCGCCGTCTTCTGACGGCGCGGTGATGTGGAAGGCGTCGCCCGACAGGCCGTAGCCCTTAACCTCGGCGTAGATCGTCGCCCCGCGCGCCTTGGCCGCTTCATACGCCTCGAGCACCACAGCGCCTGCGCCTTCGCCCATCACGAAGCCGTCGCGATCCTTGTCCCACGGCCGTGAGGCTTTTTCAGGCTGGTCGTTGAAGCCTGTCGACAGGGCGCGCAGGGCGCCGAAACTGGCGTAGCCCAGCCGCGTGATCGCGCTTTCCGCCCCGCCTGCGAGCATCATGTCCGCATCGCCGTAAGCAATAAGCCGGGCGGCGTCGCCGATGGCGTGGGCGCCGGTCGAGCACGCGGTAACGACGGCGTGGTTGGGCCCCTTGAGGC
>CAZLOV010000077.1:0-10858 GCA_964561235.1 uncultured Caulobacterales bacterium | reverse complement strand
GGTCTGCCACCAGGTGTCCACGATCGGGCAGCGCCCCTCGCCCACCACGCGGTGATACCAGGCCCAGGCCTCCGGATTGATCGGCTCGCCCACCGACCCCAGCAGGCGCAGGCTGGACAGGTCGTCCTTCTTCACCGGTTCCTCGCCTTCGCGCATGAGCGAACGCAGCGCCGTCGGCGCGGTGTAGAAGACATTGACCTTGTGCTTGGCGCAGATCCGCCAGAACCGGTCCGGGCCCGGCCAGGTCGGCACGCCCTCGAACATCAGGCTTGTCGCCCCGTTCGCGAGCGGCCCGTAGACGATGTAGGTGTGACCGGTCACCCAGCCGACGTCGGCGGTGCACCAGAACACCTCGCCGCGCTTGACCTCGAAGACGGTGTCGAAGGTCAGCGCCGCCCACACCAGATAACCGCCGGTGGTGTGAACCACGCCCTTGGGCTTTCCGGTGGAACCGGACGTGTAGAGGATGAAGAGCGGATCTTCCGCGTTCATCGGCTCGGGATCGCACTTGGCGTCGACCTCCAGGGCGAGTTCGTGATGCCAGAAGTCGCGGCCCTCGACCCAGCCGACCGGCGCGCCGGTGTGCTTGACGCACAATACCGCCCGGACCTTGTCGGTAATCTCCAGCGCCGCGTCGACATTGGCCTTGAGCGGCACGCCCTTGCCGCCGCGCACGCCCTGATCGGCGGTGACGACGAACTCCGAGCCGCAGTCCTCGATCCGGCCGGCGAGCGCTTCCGGAGAGAAGCCGCCGAACACCACCGAATGGATCGCGCCGATGCGCGAACACGCCAGCATGGCGTAGGCCGCTTCCGGGACCATCGGCATGTAGATGGTGACCCGGTCGCCCTTCTTCACGCCGATCTTCTTCAGCTCGTTGGCGAAGCGGCAGACATGGTTGTGAAGCTGAGAGTAGGTGATGGAATGGTGATAGGCCGGATTATCACCCTCCCACAGAAACGCGACGTCGTTGGCGCGCTCGGGAAGATGCCGGTCGATGCAATTGTAGGAGACGTTCAGCACGCCGTCCTCGAACCACTTGATCGACAACCGGTCCGGATCCCAGTCGACCTCGGAGATTGTCTCCGGACGCCGGTCCCAGCTGAGCCGGTCGAGCTGGTCTCGCCAGAACGCCTCGGGCTCCTCAAGGCTCCGCCGGTAGAGACGCTCGTAGGTCTCCGGGTCGATACGGGCCTGGTAACCCTCCGGCACGGGCACGAGGCCGGGTGCGGTTCCGCTTTCGTTGGGCATTGATCCGTCCATGGCTGCGACCCTTCCTTTCTAGCATCCGGGTTGGCGTTCGTCAGAACGCGTACTTCGTCGAGAACGTGAAGCGCGTCAGCGAACCGGTCTGGCCGTTCTCAAGCTCGCGCTCGCCGAACAGGATCTCGCCGCCGACGACAACGCCCGGCGCGATCTCGGTCAGCAGATTGCCGAAGGCGGAATAGACTTCGCGCGTTGCGCCGCCCCCGGTCAGAGCCGCGTCATTGTCGGCCTGCAGATAGGAGAAGCCGGCGTTGAGCCTCCAGGCGCCCTGAAGCTGCTGGCGCACGGCGATCAGGCCGCCATAGGAGGTGATGGCCTCAAGTTCGCCGTTCTGGTCGACCACAGCGGCGTTGACCGCGTTCAGGCCGATATACCGGCCGAGCCCCTCGCCGCCGGCGGCGGTGAAGCGCACGTCGGCGCCCTCCCAGAGATTGACGCGGCCCTGCAGGGTGACGCCCCAGCCGAGCGCGGTGCTGTCGACGCCTGAATTGTCGTCATAGCTGAGGCTGCGCGCGATGCCCGTCAGCGCGATGTTGGCGCGGTCGTTGACCCAGTTATAGCGGGCGATGAAGTCCGGCAGAGCGCCGTCCTGGGTGGAGATCCGGCCGCCGCCGCCAAACGGCGTCACCGTCGTTTCCGGGTTTTCGAGGGCGAACTGGAAGCCGCCCCGCGTGTAGCGCACCATCGGCTGGCGCACGAAGATCATGCCGTCGGAGGCGACAAGGAAGCTCGCGCTTTCCGGGATCGCGGCGGTGTTCTGGAAGGTCGACCATTCCTGGCCGATGCGGAAACCCGCCACGTCGACATAGGCGCGGCGCAGACGCGGGTTGAACGAGCTCGACACCCGCTCGTCGCCGCCGGGCGAAAGCAGGAAGTCGAGTTCGAGATGCGTCTTCACCGGGCCGTATTCGCTCGGCGTTTCGGTGGCGAAGAAGAAGCGCGTGGCCTCGGCGGTGAAGTCGGTGTCGACCCCGCTTTCGCCCGACCCCCAACCGGGATCGCGCCGGGAATGTAGAAGTCGCGCGCGACCGAGCCGCCGGCGATATCGCCGTCGCTCGTATCGGTCAGGTGAATGTCGAGATCGACGTAACCGCCGTAGGTGATGCGCGTGTCGCCCACAGCGAAGCCTTCCGCCGCCGCGGGCGCAGCCTGGGTCTCCGCGCTCTGCACGCGCTGGTCGAGCCGGATGACGGCGTCCGCGCTCTCGTGGGACATCGCCTCGGCTTCCTCCGCCATGCGGCGCGCTTCGAGGACTTCGCCGCGCAGCTCGGCGAGCATGGCCTCCAGCTGGACGATACGGTCCTCCAGCGCCGCGACGTCGGGCGCCTGGGCCGAGGCGGCGGCGGACAGGGACAGCGCGGCGGCCGCGCCCAGAAGCGCCGCCTTCAGCGGGCGTGAAACGAGTGAACTTCCCCTTGCGGTATGGCGGCTCATGCAGCGTCCTCCCTCTTCCGGCCCTGAAAGCGGCCGGTGCGCCTTTTGCGGCGTCATGGCGGCCAGTATCCGGAGGAGAAACGCGCGGCGGTATCAGCCGTTGGTCGCAAATCGCGCCGAAACGCGTGCGACTTATGGCTTAGGGCGGGGCCGGGGTGATCGCGCTAGAGTGTGCTGAATGGATGCGCCGGAGTTCCGGCTGTCTTCAAGGATCCGTCCCTTGGTGCTGCAGACCCACGCTGATCACGACATGGCCCCTGTTCAGGCGATCGAGCGCGTCGTCGTCGCTGACGACCACCCGCTTTTCCGCGCGGCGCTCGCCGCCGCCCTCAAACGCGTGGCTCCCGCCGCCGAGATCGTCGAGGCCGACAGCCTCGCTGCGGCGAAAGCCGCGCTGGAAAACCGGGATGCGGGGCTCATCTGCCTTGACCTTCACATGGGCGACAGCGCCGGCTTTGTCGGCCTTGCCGAGCTGCGCCGGGCGCGGCCGGCTGTTCCGGTCGTGGTCGTATCCGCCAGCCAGGCGCCGGGCGTCGCCAGCCGCGCCTTGGAGTTCGGCGCCTCGGGCTTCATTCCCAAGACGGCGGGCATGGAGGAGCTGTGCGAAGCGCTCTCCGCGGTCATCGACGGGGATGTGTGGGCGCCGGAGGAAAGCGGCGATGAAGTCGACGAGGCGGCGGAGGCCGCCGCACGCCTCGCCCAGCTGACGCCTGCGCAGATGCGCGTGCTGCAGGGGCTGGCCGCAGGGCGCCTCAACAAGCAGATCGCCTATGAAATGGACATCTCGGAAGCCACCGTGAAGGCGCACGTCACCGCCGTCTTCCGCAAGCTGGAGGTGATCAACCGGACCCAGGCGACGCTGGTGGCGCAGGCGCTCAATGTCGAGCCGCCCGCCGAAAAGGCCTGAGGTCATTCCGCCGCCTGGGCGCGGCCGGAGCGCCGCCGGCGCGCCAGCTCTCCGATGGCGGCGCGCAACGCAGCCAGGGCGACCGGCTTGCGGAGAATTTCCAGACCGCTCTGACGGGCCGCGGCGTCGGCGTGACCGCCGCGCTCGGCGGTGGCGACCAGTCCGGCGGGACGCATCTCCCACATCGCGCAGAGATGCTCATAGACGCGCGGGCCGGTGTCGCCGTCGTCCAGCATGAAATCCAGAAGCACGAAATCCGGCGCAGCGTCCGGGAACGCCGTCTCCGCCTGGACCCGGTCGGCGGCGCCGCGCGCGTCGCATCCCCAGCGGCGCAGAAGCACAAGCGTGGCCTCAAGCACGGGCGGCTCGTTCTCGATGCAGAGGACGCGCAGGCCGTCCAGAGACGCCGTCCGCCGGCGGCTGGTTCGCCGCGGCTCCACGATTTGTCCCGGTTCAGCCCGCTCGAGCGTCACTTCGAAGACCGAACCGCGCCCCGGGACTGACGCGATCGAGACGGACTGGCCGAGCCGCTTGACGATCCGCTCGACGATGGCGAGCCCAAGGCCGAGCCCGCGATCCTCGCCGGCCCGTTTCCCGGCGCGTTCAAACTCGCCGAAGATGCGCACCTGTTCAGCAGGCTCCACGCCCGGCCCCGTGTCGGCGACCTGCAAGCGCGCCTGCCCGCCGCTGCGACGCACGCCGATCAGCACCCGCCCGCTTTCCGTGTAGCGCACGGCGTTGGACAGCAGGTTCTGCAGCACGCTCGTCATCAGGCCCCTGTCGGAGCGCACCCAGAGCGAACTGGGCGCGACCTTGAGATTGAGCCCCTTGCCTTCGGCCAGCGGGGCGAACTGGGCGGCGGCCTCTTCCATGAGCTCTTGCAGAGGGAACACGCTCATCTGAGGCGTGACGCCGCCGGCGTCGAGGCGCGAGATGTCGAGCAGGGCGCGCAGCAGCCGGTCGCCGTTCGCGATCGAGCGGTCGATGCGCCCGATGAGCGAGCGGATGTCCTCCGGGGCGTCCTTCAGCTCGGTGTCGAGCGCCGAGGAGAGAAGCCGGGCGGCGGAAAGCGGCTGGAGGAGGTCATGGCTCGCGGCCGCCAGGAAGCGGGTCTTGGAGGCGTTGACGGCTTCAGCCTGGGCGCGCGCGGCCTCCAGATCGCGCGCCAGCGCCAGCCGCGCCTCGCTTTCAGCCTTCAGCGCGGCGGTGCGTTCCTCGACCTTGTCCTCGAGCGTGTCGTAGGCCGCCTTGAGCGCGTCTTCGGTGCGCTTGCGCTCGGTGATGTCGGCATAGCTCGTCACATAGCCGCCGCCCGGCATCGGCCGGCCCAGGATCTCCAGCACCACGCCGTCGCTGCGCACGCGCTCGAAGGCGTGCTCGGTCCCGGCGCCCATATGCTCCAGGCGTTTGGCGACATGGGCCTCAACCTCCCCGGGCCCGCATTCCCCGCGCTCGGCGTTCCAGCGGATCAGGTCGGCGATCGGGCGGCCCACGCGGACCAGATGCGCGGGATAGCCGAACAGCTCGACATAGCGGCTGTTCCAGGCCGCCAGCCGGAGATCGCCATCCACCACCGACACGCCCTGGGAAAGATGCTCCAGCGTGGCGGTGAGCACGTCCTCGGAAAAGCGGATCTTGCCGGCGGTCTCGTCGAGCAGGGCGACGACCTCGCTTGCGGTCATGCGGTTTCCGGGCAGCACGCGCGTCATCAGCAGGCGCGCGGATGAAGCGCCGACCGCGCGCGCCAGCCGCGCCTCCGCGAGGCTCGCCAGCGCAGGCGTGACGACGTCGCCGGGCTTGAGCGGCCGCCCCAGATGATCGCCGAAGGCCGCCATGGCGCTCGCGCCGTCGCGCCCGCCAAGCACGCGGGCGAGGAGGATGTCGAGATCGGCGACCTTGCCGCCGCCGAGCTCGTCCTCGCCTTCATGACGGGCGCCGGAGACGAAGGCTCCGGCCTGGAGCCGGTCGACAAGGCCTGAAGGCGCGAACGCCACGGCGAAGATGAACGCGCTCGCATTCATCCCCAGCGACACGACCGCGTAGAAAGAAAACGGATCTGCGCCGGCGGGCGCGGGCAGGCTTGCGCCGAGGAAGCCCGGCGAGACGACCAGCGCCAGCCAGGCGATCCCGCCGGTGAGAACGCCCGCAAGCGCGCCCGCCCGGTTCGCCCGCCGCCAGAACAGTCCGAACAGCAGCGCCGGCGCCAGTTGCGCGGCGCCGGCGAAGCTCACCAGTCCGATGTCGGCGAGCGCCAGCCGGCTGTCGAGCCCGGCATGGACGAGCCAGGCCGCCGCCACGATTGCAGCTACGGCGATCCGTCTCAGCCCCAGCAGCAGCCGCGCGATGTCGGAGCCCTTGCGTCCATAGCCCGAGCGCACGAGCTGGGGGCCGATCAGGCCGTTGACGACCATGTTCGACAGGGCGAGCACGGCGACGGTCACCATGCCGGCGGCGGCGCTGATCCCGCCGATGAAGGCGAACACGGCGAGCGCCTCGGCGCCGTGATAAAGCGGCAGGGCGAGGACGTACTGATCCGGGTTGGCCGAACCCAGAAGCGCCGCGCCCGCCAGCGCCACCGGCGGGGCGACAAGGGCCACTCCCAGCAGATAGGCGGGAAAAAGAATGCGCGCGCGCTCCGAATCGCGCGGACGGACCGCCTCGACGACCATCATGTGGAACTGGCGCGGCAGGCAGAGGGCGGCGAACGCCGCCAGAAGCGTCAGGACGAGAAAGCGGAAATCGAGCCCCGGCGCGGACAAGGCGGAGTCGCGCCAGGCGCGCGCCAGCACCGCGGGTTCCAGCCCCGCCAGAAGCACGGCTGCAAACAGGCCGACCGCCGTCATGGCCGCGAGCTTGACGCCGCTTTCAATGGCGATGGCGACGGCAAAACCGCGATTGGCGTGGGCGGTGTCGGCGTGTCTCAGGCCGAACGCGATCGCGAAGCCCGCAAAGACGGCTGCGGCCAGAAGCGAGACCGGACCCGCGCCGCCGCCCAACGGCGCGCCCGTGATCATCTCGAGGCTGGCTTCCGCCGAGCGCAGCTGCAACGCGATGTAGGGAAGCGAGGACAGCAGCAGCAGCAGCGTGGCCGCTGCGGCGACCGAGGACGACTTGCCGTAGCGTGCAGAGAGGAAGTCTGCAATCGAGGCGCTGTCGTGATCGCGCCCAAGGCGCACGAGACGGCGGATGACGCCGAACCCGGCCAGGAAAAGCAGCGCGGGGCCCAGATAGATCGGCAGATAGTCCCAGCCCTGGCGCGCCGCCTCGCCGACGGCGCCGTAGAAGGTCCAGCTTGTGCAATAGACCGCAAGGCCAAGCGCATAGATCAGGGAGCGGCGCTGGAGCGAGCGGTCCAGCCGCGCGCCTGCGCCGTCGGCCCAGGCCGCGGCGGCGAAGAGCAGACCCGCATAGACTGCGAGCGCGCCAAGCACCCAGGCGAGAGCCAAGGCCGCGTCTCCTCCCGTAGCGGGCGTCCCGTCTGAGATGCGGGACTTCCCCGGTCAAAACCGTACAGCCTGCGAGGATATCCTAACAGGCGCCTTTGGTCGCAGGACCGAAAACGGCGAAGGCGGCGGCCGGTTGATGGGCTCCGGCCGCCGCCTTGCGAGGCTCCGGAGCTGCGGCGGGGCGCAGCTCCGGATATGGCGCTCCGGGGATTACTCCGCCGGGGCCTGGACGCCGTCGTGGTGCACATGGGCGCGTGAGGAGGGGATGCGGATCTCCTCGACCATGTCCTGCACCTCGCGCGGTGGGGGCGCCGTGGCCAGCGACGCGGCGATGGAGACCGCAAAGCTCACCGCCATGCCGATCGAGCCGAAGCCCTCGGGCGATACGCCGAGGAACCACTGATCCGCCGTGCCGACAGCGTAGCTAGGCAGCACGCCTGTGAAGCCGAGCACGGCGAGCACGCCGAGCACGCCGATGCCGCCGAGCGTGATCCGCTCCGGCCCGCTAAAGCCCTTCACCCGGTCGCGCACGCCGAAGAACAGCACGAGCGAGACGAGGGCGGCGAGCAGGGCCAGCACCCCGAGCACGGCGCTCGAGAAGCCGATCTTGAAGTGGATGATGTAGGCGCCCGTCAGCAGCAGGCCGACCGTCATCCCGGCGATCGCGCCGGTCTGGTTCATCCGCTTCCAGAAGATGCCAAGGAAGATCGCCGGGAAGAAGGAGGCCGCCGCCAGCCCGAAGGCGAAAGCGACAACCGCCGCCACGAAGCCCGGCGGGTTCACCCCGGCGTAGATCGCCACCAGCACCGCGCCGACCGCCGCCGTTCGGGCGGTGAGCAACTCCACGCGTTCGCTCATGTTCGGAAACAGCACCTTCTTGCAGAGGTCGTGACTGACCGCGGAGCTGATGACCATGAGCAGGCCGGCGGCCGTGGACAGGGCTGCGGCGAGACCGCCGGCGACGACCAGCCCGATCACCCAGGCCGGCAGGCCGCCGATCTCGGGATTGGCGAGCACGAAGATGTCCCGGTCGAGCTTGACCACCTCGTTCGTGGCGGGGTCGGCGGAGTACTGGATCAGCCCGTCGCCGTTCTTGTCCTCGAACTCGAGCAGGCCGGTGTCCTCCCAAGAATACCACCACTGGGGCGTCATGCCCTGTTCGGCCTGTTCGCGGCTGATCACGATCGTGCCGTTGGAGGCGTCCTGGCTGTACTGGCTCTCATGGACGGTATCGATGAAGTTCGAGCGCGCGAACACGGCGACGGCGGGGGCCGTCGTGTAGAGGATCGCAATGAAGACCAGCGCCCAGCCCGCCGACTTCCGCGCATCCGAGGCCTTGGGCACCGTGAAGAAGCGGATGATGACGTGGGGCAGGCCCGCCGTGCCGACCATGAGCGCGAGCGCGATGGCGAACACGTCGAGCGTGGATTTCGAGCCTTCCGTATAGGCCTGGAAGCCCAGATCCGTCAGCGTGTTGTCGAGGCTCTGCAGGAGCGGAACCCCGTTCTGGGCGTTGCCGATAAAGCCGAGCTGCGGGATCGGGGTCCCTGTGATCTGCAGGCTCAGGAAAATCGCCGGCACCATGAAGGCGAAGATCAGCACGCATGACCTGCGCGACCTGGGTGTAGGTGATGCCCTTCATCCCGCCAAGCACCGCATAGAACAGCACGATGATCGCGCCGATGATCACGCCGGCTTCGATCGGCACGTGCAGGAAGTTCGAGAACGCGATGCCGACGCCGCGCATCTGGCCTGCGATGTAGGTGAAGGAGATGAACAGCGCGCAGATCACAGCGACGATGCGCGCGACATTGGAGTAGTACCGGTCGCCGATGAAGTCCGGCACGGTGAACTTGCCGAACTTGCGCAGATAGGGCGCCAGCAGAAGCGCGAGCAGCACGTAGCCGCCCGTCCAGCCCATCAGATACACCGAGCCGTCATAGCCGGAGAACGCGATGATGCCGGCCATGGACAGGAACGAGGCGGCGCTCATCCAGTCCGCCGCTGTGGCCATGCCGTTGAAGACGGGATGGACGTCGTGACCGGCGACATAGAAGTCGTCGGTGGATCCGGCGCGCGCCCAGACGGCGATGCCGATGTACAGGCCGAACGTCGTGATGACGAAAAGGCCGGTCCAGAACAGGGTGGGTGTCATGATTACCTCCCTCAACCCTGGTCGTCGTCGACGTCGTACTTGCGTTCGATGCGATGCATCAGGAACGAGTAGACGAAGATCAGAACGACGAAGACATAGATCGCGCCCTGCTGGGCGAACCAGAAGCCGAGCGGCGCGCCGCCGATGGAGAACTGGTCCAGCGTGTCGCGGAACAGGATGCCGGCTCCGAACGAGACCGAGAACCAGATCGCGAGCAGCACGCCCATGATCGTGAGGTTCTCACGCCAATACGCCTTGAACGCGTTTTCGGTGATGTCGTGATCGGCCCGGACGCCGCCGGGCGCGTCGTCAAATTCGGTCGACGCCATGTTGCTTCCTCCCATCAAGCCGGTCTTCCGGCGATGGGAGAAGGCTGACAGCAGAGGCGTGAACGCGTCAGAGCGACATTGGTCGCATGCCGGGCGGGAGGCCGTTCAAGCCGAGGCGGCGGCGCGGGCGGTCTCGGAGCCGCCGAAATAGCCCTTGAGCGCGCGCGCCGCCTGCCGGATGCGCTGCTCGTTCTCCACCAGCGCCAGGCGTACATGACCGTCGCCGCGCTCCCCGAAGCCGAGCCCCGGCGCCACGGCCACGCCGGTCTTCTCAAGCAGGTCCTTGGCGAACTCCACCGAACCCATGTCGCGGAAGCGATCCGGGATCGGCGCCCAGGCGAACATGGTCGCCGCCGGCGCGGGCACGTCGAAGCCGGCGCGCGCGAAGCTCTCCACCAGCACGTCGCGGCGGGTCCGGTAGATCGAGCGCGCCGCCTCGACGCCGTCCTGCGGCCCGTCGAGCGCGGCGATGGCGGCGATCTGGATGGGCGTGAAGGCGCCGTAATCCAGATACGATTTCACCCGCTTGAGCGCGTCGACCAGCCGCGCCGAGCCGGCTGCGAAGCCGATCCGCCAGCCTGGCATGGAATAGCTCTTGGACATGGAGGTGAACTCCACCGCCAGATCCCTTGCGCCGGGAACCTCGAGGATGGACGGCGGGGCCTCGCCGTCGAAGAAGATCTCCGCATAGGCGAGATCGGAGATCAGGACCAAATTGTTGCGCCGGGCCAGCGCGACGGCGTCCTCATAAAAGCCGCGCTCGACGACGCGCGCGGTCGGGTTGGATGGAAAGTTCAACACCAGCACGGACGGCGCCGGGATGGACCGGCGGCAGGCGTGATCGGCGTCGCGCAGGAACTGCTCCGGCGTCTCGAAGCCGACCGGGCGCACCGCCGCGCCCGCGATGATGAAGCCGAACATGTGGATGGGATAGGACGGATCGGGACACAGGATCACGTCTCCGGGCGCGGTGACCGCCTGGGCCAGGTTGGCCAGCCCCTCCTTGGAGCCGAGCGTGACGCAGACCTCGCGGTCGGGATTGAGTTCGACCCCGAAGCGCCGCTCGTAATACCGCGCAAGCGCGCGGCGAAGCGCGGGCACGCCCTGGCTTGCGGAATAGCGGTGCGCGCGCGGATCGGCGGCGACCTCCTTCAGCTTCTCGACAATATGCGCGGCCGGGGGGAGGTCCGGATTGCCCATGCCGAAATCGATGATGTCGCGGCCGGCCTTTCTCTGTTCGGCCTTCATCCGGTTGACCTCGGCGAAGACGTAAGGCGGCAGGCGGCGTTCGCGATAGAAGGCGGGGTCGGTCATGGCGGGC
>CAZLOV010000076.1:1695-11427 GCA_964561235.1 uncultured Caulobacterales bacterium | reverse complement strand
GAGGCGCCAGCGCAGGGTCTCGATCCGGTCCTGGCCGAAGAAGGGCTCGCCGCGCACCACCAGGGTCGGCACGCCCCAGTGACCGGCCGCCTCGAGGGCGGCCTGGTTGGCTTCGATGACCGGCATCGGATCATTTGCGGCGATCGCAGCGTCCATATCGGCGAGATCGAGACCGGCTTTCGCCGCCGCCTCGGCCAGCCGGTCGCCCTCGTTCCACCCCGGCTCGCCGCCGCTCCAGATCAGATGCGAGACGTGGAACGCGAACTCGACGCCCTTGCCGCGCCGCTCCGCCTCCACGCCAAGACCCGTCAGCCGGTAGATGTACGGCTGCTCCTCGGCGATCTGGAGGGTTTCCATGTCCTGCACGATCGGATCGGGCGACGGCAGGCCGATGGGCATGCCGAGAAACTCCGCGCGGCGCAGCACGTCGAGAATGATGTAGCGCACCTTCTGCGGACCCTCGGTGAACAGCGTCTCCTTGGCCCGCACGGCGATCGGCAGGACCGGGCGGAACTTCACCTCGACGTCGTAATCTTCGCGAAGGCGCAGAAGATCAGGCGTCACCAGATAGGAATAGGGGCTCCGGAAAGACCAGAACACATCGACCGCTTCAGACATTGTGACTTCCCGTTCTGCGTGGTGGAGGATCAGGGCCGCGCGGCCTGCGCCGGCGTGATCGTTATGGAGGTCACGGGGTTCAGGTCCTCGCGCGGATCGGTGAGGCGCCCCGCCGGAAACGAAACCGACAGCGCCGGATCGGTCGTATCCAGACACAGCAGGTGGTTATTGTCGCCATCGCCTGTATCCGCCAGAGCGATCGGCGTGACGGCGGAGCCCTGGCCGTCGCCGCGCATCACCTCGACCCGATAGAGCGCGCGCTCGGCGTCGTCGGCGGGATCGCCCGCTCGGTGTTGCACAGCAGAAAACGCGCGCGCCGCTCCCGGATCTCGTCCGTCAGCCCGCGATAGGACGCGCCGCTGCGCTCGAGATCACGCCGCAGGCCGCGCTCGGAATAGCCCAGAGCGGAGGCGGCCGCCGAAAGCGGCGCGCCAAGATTGTCGCCGCTCTCCAGGAAGGAAAGCACCCGGCTGATCGGCGTGGCTTCGTAATCGGTGTCGGCGGCGAACTTCTGACACATCGCCACCAGATGAAAATGGTTCACGGGGTCGGATCCGGGCAGCGCCGCTTCGAGCAGCGCAGCGGGAAACACCAGACGGCTCTCCTGCGCGTCGAAACGCACGGGTACGCGGCTGAAGTCCGAGGCGACAGCCGCCCATCCCGCCGGTTCCGCGGCGGCGACCTCGACGCGGGATACGACCTGGTCCCGCCCGAGCACGGCTCTGAGCAGCTGATCGGTGACGATCAGGGCGCCCCCCATGACGAAGTACGCAACGCCTTTGAGAAGGAAGTTCGGGCGCAGCCGGATGGAGGCTTCGCCAGGGGCCAGATCCGCCTCGGCGTCGGGAAACCGGAACTCGATCGCCGGACAGGTGAGGAAGAAAAAGCGGTTCATCACCTCAAGCGCGTCATGCAGGTTTGGCGCGTTGATCGCCGCATAGGCCGGCAATCCCATGAAATTTGGATGGAAACGCTGCGCAAGGCGCGGACCGATATAGGGATCGCCGGTGTGCTCGATCGCGTTCTGGAAGAAGCGTTCCAGGTCGCAGAATTGCATGCGGAAATGAGGATCGGCGAACAGCTCCGCCGTCAGCATCGTGCCGGCGAGAAGCGTTTCGGCGTCATAGCCTTCCTCGCACAGCGTGCGGAACATGAAGCCCGCATAGTTCATCGGAAGCGCGGGCGTTTCGCGATTGAACGGCTTGGATTTCATCGATGACCATCGATCCGGAGGCTGTTTTCCGTCGCCCGGCGAGCGCGCGCGTCGTCCATATTCTATGAGGCGGCTGCACACATTAAGAAAGCTGCATCGCTCCGTCACCAATGAAGCCGCCGGCGGTGAAGCCCGGTCCATTCAGCCGCGTTGGCTGCGCCTTCCGACGCCAGGCGCTCACCGGGCCGGTTTTGCACGCCGGCGACGGGCGCCAAGAACGAGGCGGCCCAGCCATGCGCAGTCCCCCGGAGATGGCGGGCGCGGGCGCCTGGCGCCAAGGGATTGGCCCAGCGCCCGTTTAGCGGGACTGATGTGTCTGGGATGGTGCGGGTTGATCGACCAACTTCGAACCGGAACGGTTCGCAAGGGCGACCGCCCGTCCGCAGTGTCAGCGAGGATCGACTGAGCGGATGCGAAGGAGAACAAGAAAAAGAAGTGGTGCGGGCGGCCGGACTCGAACCGGCACGGAGGCTTCCCTCCAACGGATTTTAAGTCCGGTGCGTCTACCAGTTCCGCCACGCCCGCCGAGCGACGCTGCGCCGTCCGCCTATCGTTTGATCTCTTTCGCCGCCGTGACGATCTTGCCGCACAGGCCGTAATCCACCGCCTCCTTGGCGGAGAGCCAGAAATCGCGGTCGGTGTCCTTCTGGATGCGTTCCAGCGGCTGGCCGGTGGCGTCGGCGAAAATCTGGTCGAGGCGCTGGCGCATGATTTTCATCTCGCGCACCTGGATCTCGATGTCGGAGGCCGCGCCGCCGGCGCCGCCGCTCGGCTGGTGCAGCAGGAAGCGCGTGTTCGGCAGGCAGTAACGGTCCGCCTTCTCCGCGCCGACATAGATCAGCGCGCCTGCGCTTGCGACCCAGCCCGAACCCAGCGTGATCACGCGCGGCTCGATAAACTTCATGGTGTCATGGATCATGTCGCCGCTTTCGACATGGCCGCCCGGCGAGGACACGATCATGAGGATCGGATCGTCGGATTTCGCGGCCATGGCGAAGAGCTGCGCGCAGACCGAGCGGGCGAGCTTGTCGTTGATGCCGCCGGTCACCAGGATCGTGCGGCTCTCAAACAGCGATTTGCCGACGAAATCCGGAACGGCCTTCGCCATTTCGGCCTCGTCGTTGTCCTCGTCGTTGCGGATCGGAAAATCGTTCAACATGGGTCGCGCGCTCGTTTCAATCGGACTGCGGGATCATCGGGACGCGACAGCCCCGGGCGGGACCGTCGGATGGAAGGCGTTGCGATTAACCTAAGCCGCGCGACTGCGCCTCACAAGGCGCGCGCCGCAGGCGCCGGGACCGCTCATTCCGCTTCGGATCCGAGCGCTTCGAGCTTGGGCCGGACGGCCGCCAGCAGCGCCTCGTCGGTGGAGCGCGCCACGAGCGCCACGCCGCGGCGGAAGCCGCCGCCGGGCTGATCCTCAAACCAGGGATAGGAGCCGAAACTCGCATCGGGATGGGCGCGGGCGAGATCGGAAAGCGCCGCCGCGAGATCTCCCTCGCGCGCGCCCTCCAGACGCACGGTGACAGCGTGCGTCACCCGCCCGCCCTCGATGCAATGCGCGATGTCCTCCATCATGCCGCGGGCGATGCGCGGCACGCCGGCGAGCACGAAGACGTTCTCCAGCTGAAAGCCCGGGGCGCCCGTCACCGGATTGGCGATCAGCACCGCGCCGTCGGGAATCCGCGCCATGCGCAGGCGGGCCTCGGTGATTTCCGTCGCGGCCTCGGCGTACCAGTTCTCCAGAATCTTCCGCGCGTCCTCGCGCACGCCGATCGGCCGCTCGAAGGCGGCGGCGACGGCGTCTGCGGTGATGTCGTCGTGGGTGGGACCGATGCCGCCGGTTGTGAAGACATAGTCGCATCGTTGCGAAAGCGCCCGCACCGCCTCGACAATCGCGTCATGGTCGTCGGAGACGATGCGGCACTCCTTCAGCCCGACGCCGAGCGGGCCGAGAAACTCCGCGATCTGCTGGACGTTGATGTCGCGCGTGCGGCCGGACAGGATTTCATCGCCGATCACGACGACGCCTGCGGTGACCCGCCGGGCGGCGGACTGTTCTGACATGTCGGTCTCCTGATCGGCTCCGGATATAGGTCGGGCCCACGCCCGCTGTCGACTGCGCCCTGATGACCAAGACGCTTGACCCGAACGATCCCGGCTGGGACCTGCCCCGCCCTTTCCTGCAGCGGCGGATCATTACAGCCGCCGACATCGACGGCTTCGGCCACGCCAACAACGCCGCCTATCTGCGTTGGGCGGACGAGACCGCCTGGGCCCACTGGGCTCGGGACGGCTATGCGCAGGCCGTTTGCGCCGCTGAGGATCGCGGCATGGCCGTCGTGCGCACCGAGGCCGATTATCTCGGCCACGGGCGTGAAGGCGACGCGCTGGCGTGCGCGGTCTGGATTCCCGTGTCGGACGGCCGGCTGCGCGCGGAACGCTGGTATCAGTTTCGCCGTCTTGAAGACGGCGAAACCATTTTTCGCGCGCGCACGAAGCTGGTCTGCTTCTCGCTGTCCAACGGGCGCCCCGCGCGGATGACGCCAAGCTTTGCAAGACACTACGCCCGGCCGGCCGAGGACCTCGCCGCCGCCGCGCAGCTTACGCAATCGTAAGGGTTTGCGCGGCCTTGTCCGCTTTCACCCTACAGATCATGCGGCTATGGTCGCGGCCATCCGGGAGCCGGCGCCACGCCGCCGCGCCGCCTGCACAAGGGGAGACACCACATGCATCGCTTCACCCGCCTCGCGCTTCTGAGCGCCGCCGCCGCCGCCGTTCTGGGCGCCTGTGCGAGCGTCGAGTCCGCCTCTGCGCCTGCCGCCGACACGACGCCCGCCGCCATCGAGGCCTCCGCCATCGAAGCGCATGTGCGCTTCCTCGCCGACGACGTCATGGAGGGCCGGGAGGCCGGCACGCGCGGCTATGACCTCGCAGCCAACTATGTCGAAAGCCAGTTCCGCCTCATGGGGCTTGAGCCGGGCGGCGAGGACGGGACCTACCGTCAGGCCGTGCCGCTGATCACCATGACGCCGGTGCGCGAGGCCGCCTCGATGTCGCTGAACGGCGAGCCGCTGACGAATGGAGAGGACTTCCTCATCGCCGCCCATCCCATTCTCGATGAAAGCGCGACCGAGGGCGAAGCGGTGTTCGTCGGCTTCGGCGTGGATGCGCCCGGCCTTGGGCACGACGACTATGCCGGGCTCGATGTCGAGGGGAAGATCGTGGTGATGCTCTCCGGCGCGCCGCAGGGGCTTCCGAGCGATGTCGCAGCCCATCTGGGTTCGACCGGGACCAAGCAACGAATCGCCGCCGAACGCGGCGCGTCCGGCGCCATCCTGCTTCCGCTTGAGGGGCTTTCGCGCTTCACGTTCGACCAGTACGCCCAATTCGCAGCCGGGCGCCCGCAGACCACTGTGGCGGCCGCCTTCGCCGGTGAGAGCCTGCGCGTGACCGGCGTCGCCTCCGACGACGTGGCGCGGCGGCTGTTCGAAGGCGGCGAACTCGCGCTTGAGGACATCGTCGCCGCCGCGCGCTCGGGCGAGCCGATCCCCGGCTTCGAGCTCGGCGACACGATCTCCATGGCCCAGGCCACGCAAAAGGAGATTGTGGAAAGCGACAACGTGATCGGGATTCTGCCCGGCGCCGATCCGGAACGCGGGGGCGAAGTCGTCGTGGTCACCGCCCATCTCGACCATATCGGGGTCTGCCGTCTGGAAGAGGCCGAGGACCGCATCTGCAACGGCGTGATGGATAACGCCTCGGGCTCCGCGATCATGATGGAGACCGCGCGCGCGCTCGCACACGGCGAGGCGTCGGCGCGCTCGATCGCCTTCGTTGCGCTGACCGCGGAAGAAAAGGGCCTTCTCGGCGCCGCTCATTTGGCCGCGAACCCCACGCCGCCGCTGGCGGAGATGGTCGCCAACGTCAATCTCGACATGCCGATCCTGACCTATGAGTTCAACGATCTCACCGGCTTCGGCGCGGAGCACTCCACGATCGGCCCGATCGCCCGCGCGGCCGGGGAGCGGGAGGGCGTGGCCATCTCCGCAGACCCGATCCCCGAGCAGGCGCTTTTCGTGCGCTCGGATCACTACCGCTTCGTGCTGGAAGGCGTGCCGTCGCTCTTTCTGATGACGGGGTTCTCCTCGCCCGATCCGGACGACGACGAAGGCGCCGCCTTCCTGGCGTTTCTCGGCGGGCCCTACCACGCGCCGAACGATGATCTCGCGCAGGAGATCCTGTGGGATCAGGGCGCCAAGTTCGCCTGTGTGAACCGCGCCGTCATCGAGGCGATCGCCGATGCGCCGGAGCGCCCGCGCTGGAACGAGGACAGCTATTTCCGGTCGCTGGCCCGGGAATAACCCTCCCCCGGATCCGGTCACGATTATGCACGGATGCAGCGCCGGGCGTTCCAGAAACGTCCGGCGCACCCTATTCTCCCCGCTCGCAGGAGGATGAACGGCGTGAGCGACGCGGATTTCGAACTCGACGATGCGCTGGTGCGCGACGGGGCGATCAAGCGCCACGGCCCGGAGGGCTTCGCCGGCATGCGCAAGGCCGGCCGGCTCGCCGCCGAAGTGCTCGACATGCTCACCGAGCATGTGAAGCCGGGCGTGACCACCCAGCATCTCGACGATCTTGTCCGCGAGATGGTGCTCTCGCGCGGCGCCTGGCCCGCCACGCTGTTCTATCGCGGGTACACCAAGTCCAGCTGCACCTCGGTCAATCACGTCGTCTGCCACGGCATCCCCAACGACAAGCCGCTGAAGGAAGGCGACATCGTCAACATCGACGTGACCGTGATCGTCGACGGCTGGCACGGCGACACGAGCCGGATGTATCCCGTCGGCGCGATCCGCCGGAAAGCCGAACGCCTCATCGAGGTGACCTACGAGGCGATGATGCGCGGCGTCGACGAAGTGCGTCCCGGCGCGACCTTCGGGGATATTGGCGCGGCCATCCAGGAATATGCGGAAAGCCAGCGCTGCTCGGTGGTGCGCGATTTCTGCGGCCACGGCCTCGGACGTCTGTTCCACGACGCGCCCAATGTGCTGCACTTCGGCGAGCGCGGCACCGGCGCGGTGCTGCAGCCGGGAATGTTCTTCACGATCGAGCCCATGCTCAACGCGGGCAAGCCCGCCGTGAAGGTGCTGCAGGACGGCTGGACGGCGGTCACCCGCGACAAGTCGCTGTCGGCGCAGTTCGAGCACTCCGTCGGTGTGACCGAAGACGGCTTCGAGATCTTCACCAAATCGCCGCGCGGCCTCGATCGTCCGCCCTGGTGATCCGGCGGCATAATCGCCTCTCACGCGAACTGCCGAAGCGCGCAATCCTTCGGCGCGATGTCGGAAAAGCCCCACTATCACGGCCACAGGAACCGTTTGCGCGAGCGCTTCGCTGAAGGCGGCGCCAGCGCTTTGCAGGATTACGAGCTTCTGGAGCTCTTCCTGTTCCGCTCATTGCCGCGCGGCGACATCAAACCGATCGCCAAGGCGCTGATTGCGCGTTTCGGAGATCTGGGCCGCGTGGCGGCGGCCGATCTCGGCCAGCTTGAAGAGGTCAAGGGCGTCGGCCGCGTAACCGCGCTCGATCTCAAGCTCCTGCACGCCGTCGCCGAACATATCGCGCGCGGCGCGGTGAAGGGCCGGCCGGTGATCTCCTCATGGTCGGCCCTGCTCGACTATTGCCGGGCGGCGCTTGCGCACAACGGAACGGAGGAGTTCCGCGTGCTCTTCCTGGACAAGAAGAACCGGCTCATTTCAGACGAGTTTCAGGCCAGAGGCACGGTGGATCACGCCCCGGTCTATCCGCGCGAGATCGTCAAGCGCGCGCTCAGCCTGGACGCATCCGCGCTGATCCTCGTACACAATCACCCCTCGGGCGATCCGACGCCGAGCCGGGCCGATATCGACATGACGCGCAAGCTCGCCGAGGCGGCGAGGCCCTTTGGGCTGGTCATCCACGACCATATCGTCGTCGGCCGCGACGCGACGGCGAGCTTCAAGTCGCTGGGCCTGCTCTAGGCGCGCGGCAGCTGGAAGAACCGCTCCTCGACCACCTTGCCGTCGCGGACAAGGTATTCCGCAACCTCGCGCATCACCGCGCGCTGTCCCTGATGCGTGGCGTCGATTTCGAAGATCGCCGCGAACCGGTCGTCATGGATGAACGGACCCTCGACCTTGAAGCCGTGCACCTGCGTGTTGGCGCCCCACCATTCATGCTTCTTGAGGACTTCCGCGCGGCCGCGGCATGTGTTCATCGGACCATCGCCGCCCTCATGGGAAACGATGTCGTCCGACCAGAAGGTCTGCGCCTTGTCGTCTTCGCCCGCCGCGACATGGCCGAGGAAGGCGTGTGCGATCTCTGCGGTGTTCATTGGAAATCTCCTGAAGGGGGCTGCCACAACTCGATCTTCAGGCCGTCGGGATCGACGATCCACGCAAAGCGGCCCTGAGGCGTTTCCGTCGGCTCGGCCTCGACCGGCTCGACGCCGCACCGCCGGACCCGTGCGAGCATCGCGTCGAGATCATCGACCACGAAGTTCACCATGAAAGGCTGGAAACCGGGCTCCATGTAGGCGTGATTGTCCGGCCCCATCGGCGACCAGACGGTCATGGCGCCCTTGGGAAAGGCCTCGCAGACATCCTGTGGCCGCATGAGCGAACCGCCCCAGTCCTGCAGTTCGAGCCCCAGCACTTCGCCGTACCATTTCGACAGCGCGGCGCTGTCCTGGGTCTTCACGAACACGCCGCCGAGCCCGATCACCTTGGCCATCGTCCCGCCTCCCTTTATGCCTGCCCGTCCCGCCGAGAAGGAGCTTCCCGCATGAACGCCGCCGCGTCGAACTTTTTCACCCATCTCGAATGCTCGATGACCGGCGCGTCGGTGACGAACGACCAGCCGCGCAATCTCTCTCCGGAAGGCTGGCCGCTTCTGGCGCGCTACGATCTCGACGCGATGCGCGCGTCCGTGGACCGCGATGCGATCGCCGCGCGCGATCCGCTGCGGTTTCCCGGTTTCTGGAAATGGCGCGAGCTTCTGCCTGTGCGCCGCGACGAGGACGTCGTCAGCCTTGGCGAGATGGACACGCCGCTGGTCGACCTGAAGGCGTGCGCAGCGGAAATCGGACTCAATGGACGCCTCTGGTCGAAGGAAGAGGGCCGTCTGCCCACCGGCAGTTTCAAGGCGCGCGGGCTCGCGCTCGCGGTCTCGATGGCCAAGAGCTACCGCGTGACGCGCATGGCGATGCCGACCAACGGCAATGCAGGCGCGGCGCTGTCCGCCTATGGCGCGCGCGCCGGCATGGAGACCTGGTGTTTCTGCCCGGAGGACACGCCCGAGGTGAACGTGCGCGAGATCGCCGCCCAGGGCGGTCATGTCTACCGGGTCAACGGGTTGATCCATCAGTGCGGCAAGATCGTCGGCGATCTCGAGGCGGAGATGGGCTGGTTCAACGTCTCCACCCTCAAGGAGCCCTACCGGATCGAGGGCAAGAAGACGATGGGGATCGAGCTCGCCTTCCAGCTCGGCTGGCGGCTGCCGGATGCGATCTTCTATCCCACCGGCGGCGGCACCGGGCTGATCGGCATGTGGAAGGCCTTCGACGAAATCGAGCGGCTGGGCTGGATCGGACCGGAGCGCCCGAAGATGTTCGCGGTTCAGGCCGCAGGCTGTGCGCCCATCGTGAAGGCCTTCGAGGCGGGCCAGGAACACGCGCCGGAGTGGGAGAACGCGACGACCGCGGCCGCCGGCATACGCGTGCCCAAGGCGATCGGCGACTTCCTGATCCTGCGCGCCGTGCGTGCAAGCGGCGCGCGGGCGCTGGCGGTGGAGGAAGCCGAGATCGAGGCGGCGCGCCGCCTGGCGGGTGAGAAGGACGGCCTGCTGCTTTGCCCGGA
>CAZLOV010000076.1:0-1685 GCA_964561235.1 uncultured Caulobacterales bacterium | reverse complement strand
GGCGCCGCCACGCTCGCCGCGGCGAGGCAGGCGCGCGCCCAGGGTCTGATCGAAAGCGATGCCGAGGTGGTGCTCTTCAACTGCGGCACGGGCCTCAAATACCCCCTGCCCGACCGCGCCCGCACGCTGGACCGCCACAAGCCCCTCACGCCGGCGGACCTCGCGTGATGCTGCGCATGCACGAAATCTAAACGCCCCCTGAAGCATCCTTCCCGCCGGACAACAAAGCCCGAACGGAGAATTCGGTGCGCCCGGTGGATGCAGACCAGATTGCGCGGCGTTCGCCGGCGCCCGCCCGCGTTTCCGCAAGGCCGTACGGCGTGCTCGCGCTGCTGACGCTGGTCTATGTCGTCAACCTGATGGACCGTCAGCTCTTCGCCACGCTGCAGGAGAGCATCAAGGCGGATCTGGCCCTTTCCGACACCCAGCTCGGCCTGCTTGGCGGAGCGATGTTTGCGGTATTCTTCGCGATCGCGGGCCTGCCCATCGCCTATCTCGCCGACCGGTGGAGCCGGGTGAAGGTCATCGCGCTCAGCTGCACGGCCTGGAGCCTGTTCACCGCCGCCTGCGGCATGGCGTCGAGCTTCTGGCAGATGGCGCTGTTCCGCATCGGCGTGGCGAGCGGGGAAGCCGGCGGCATCGCGCCTTCATATTCGGTGTTGTCGGATCATTTCCCGCCCGAACGGCGCGGCTTCGCCTCGGGCGTGTTCTCTGCGGGCGCGCCTATCGGACTGATGCTCGGGGCTGCGCTCGGCGCAGCTGTTGCTGCAGCGGGCGGCTGGCGCATGGCATTCATCGCGCTGGGCCTGCCCGGCGTGCTGATCGCGCTGGCGCTGGTCGTGTTCGTGCGGGACCGGAAGCCGGGCGACCCGGGCGTCCATCGCGCCCCGGAAACGCCTGCGCCGATGGAGGCGCTGCGCCTGGTCTGGACCACGCCGAGCCTCAAGCGAATCGCGCTCGCCGCCGCCGCGACCAGCTTCGCCGGCTACGGGCTGCTGCAATGGATGGCCTCCTTCCTGATGCGCACCCAGGCGATGACCTACGAACAGATCGCCATGGCGTTTGCGCCGGTGCTTCTGCTCGGCGCCGCGGGCAGTTTCGCCGGAGGCTTTCTCGCCGACCGGTTCGCTTCGAAGCGGGCCTCCCTCTACGGCGTCATTCCCGCCGTGGCCCTGACCATCGCCGGACCGCTCTTTGCAGCCGCATTCCTGATGCCGACCGGCGGTCTGACGATCGCCATGATCGCGCTGCCCTACACGCTGAACTTCTTCTGGATCGCACCGTCGCTGGCCGCCGCCCAGAACCTCGCCCCGCCGCAGACGCGCGCGACGGTCGTCGCGGTGATGGCGTTTCTCAACAACATCATCGGCCTTAGCCTCGGCCCGCTGGCCGTCGGCGTGCTGTCCGACCTGATGGCGCCGTCGCTCGGCGAGGGCGAAGGCCTGCGCGCAGCGCTCCTGATCGCCTGCGCCGGCTATGTCCCGGCGGCGGCGCTTTTCTTCTGGGCCGCACGCGCCTTGCCCCGCGACATGGCCGCCGCGCGCGCTTGACCTCCTGGCGCGTTTGGGGCGTGTTCCCGCCCGTGACGCAGCCCCGCTTTCCTCTGGCCGCCATCGCCGTATCCGTCGCCGCCGCGATGTCCGCCTGCGGCGGGCAGGCGCCCGAGCCCGCAATCCCAGCGCGCT
>CAZLOV010000075.1:1353-11563 GCA_964561235.1 uncultured Caulobacterales bacterium | reverse complement strand
CAGCATGCGCTGGGTGACGAGAAAGCCGCCGAAAATGTTCACGCTGGCGAGCAGCACGGCGAGCGCGCCGGCCCCCTTTGCGAACTGAGCGCCGCCGCCGACCGCCGGGGCGGCCGCGGCCACCAGGGCGCCGACGATGATCACCGAGGAGACGGCGTTGGTGACGCTCATGAGCGGGGTGTGCAAGGCCGGGGTCACCGACCAGACGACGTAGTATCCGACGAACACGGCGAGCACGAAGATCGCCAGCCGGAAGATGATGGGATCGACCGCTTCCATGGGTTTCAGCCCTCGTAGTTCGGGTGGACGACGGCGCCGTCGCGCGTCAGCGCCATGCCCTTGATGATCTCGTCGTCCCAGTGCGGGGCGCGTTCGCCCTTCTCCCCGAGGAGGAGCGGCGCCAGGTTGACGAGGTTCTTGGCGTACAGGCTCGAAGCGTCCGCGGGCAGGCGCGCGGGCAGGTTGGAGAAGCCCATGATCCTGACGCCTTGGTGCTCGACGAGTTCGTCCGCCTTGGTGAGTTCGCAATTGCCGCCGTTCGCCGCGGCGATGTCGATGATGACCGAGCCGGGCCGCATGCTTTCCGCCATCGCCTTGTCGATCAGGCGCGGGGCGGGCCGGCCCGGGATCTGCGCGGTGGTGACCACCACGTCCTGTTTGGCGATATGGCTCGCGACGAGCTCGGCCTGCTTTTTCTTGTAGTCGTCGCTCATTTCCTTGGCGTAGCCGCCGGAGGTCTCCGCGGCCTTGAATTCCTCGTCCTCGACGGCGACGAACTTGCCGCCGAGCGAGGCGACCTGCTCCTTGGCGGCCGGACGCACGTCGGTGGCGGAGACCACCGCGCCGAGGCGGCGCGCGGTCGCGATCGCCTGCAGGCCGGCGACGCCCGCGCCCATCACGAAGACCTTCGCCGGCGCGATCGTGCCCGCCGCCGTCATCATCATCGGGAAGGCGCGGCCAAAGAGCTCCGCGCCCTCGATGACGGCGCGATAGCCTGCAAGATTCGACTGCGACGACAGCGCGTCCATCGCCTGCGCGCGCGTAATGCGCGGCGTGAACTCCATAGAGAACGCGTTGACGCCCTTATCGGCGAGTTTCTGCGCATAGGCCTTGTCGCCATGCGGCTCGATCAGGCCGACGAGCAGCGCGTCTTTTTCGAGCTGGTCAAGCACGGCGTCCTCGGGCCGGCGCACGCAGAACAGCGCGTGCGCGCCTTTCAGGACCGCAGCGCGGTCGCCGGTCGAGGCGCCGGCGGCTTCGTAGTCGGCGTCGGGAAAGCCCGCGCCGGCCCCGGCGTCCGCCTCCACGGCGATGTCGCAGCCGAGCTTGATCAGCGCTTTGACGCTGTCGGGGGTTGCGGCGGTCCGGGTTTCCCCCGGCCGGGTTTCCTTGAGAATCGCAATGCGCATGGACGAGGCTCGAGCGTCGGTCGAAGAATGGACCCCAACCATGCGCGCATTCCAAGGGCCCGGTAAAGCCCTTGAATAATACGGGAGCCGGCGCAGCCTGCGCCGGACCCGTTCAGGATGTCGTGAAGGGTCGCGCCCGCGTCAGGCACCGGCGAAAGCCGCGACGATGAGCCCGGACACGGCGCCGATGACGGTGAGCGCAGCGAGGGTGATGTAATAGACCAGCCCGCGCTTGAGCATGAAACCGCCGGCCGCGCCCAGGATCACCGAGACGACAAGCGCGGTGAGCCAGCCGGTTCCGGTCGCGAAGGCCAGCGTGAGAAACAGCACCAGGACGGCCGTGATCAGGCTTGAGGTGACCGACACCTGCATCACGCCGCCGAAGGTCTTGCGGTGTTCGCTGACATCCATTTCGCCGCGGGTGTATTCAGCCGCCATCGTCTTCCTGTCCTCTTGATCTGGCCTGTCGAACCGACATCGCTGGAACTATCATGCAAGCCGCAGCCGCGCCAAGTCATTCCGGCGCGGGTTTCAGCGGCGGCCGAAACCCGCCGCGAGCAGGGCCTCCAGCGCGGCCGCGGTTGCGATCGGCTGGTCCAGGATCAGGTGGTGCTGGGCGTCGGCGATCGTCATGAAGACGGAGCCGTTGAAGGTTTCGCGCATGAAATCCCAGGTCTCCGCCTGCATCAGCACGGACTGGGCGCCGCGGATGAAGGCGAGGGGACATCCGGCCTCTTTCGCCGCCGTTTCCGGATCGCGGCGCTGATAGGCGAGCTTCGCCCACAGATCCGGATCGAAGCGCCAGGTCCAGCCGGGGCTTCCGTCTTCGGCGCGGACCTGCTTCAGCGAGCCGCGCGCGATGTGATCCACGAGCCAGAGATTGTCGCATTCCTGTTCCGGCAGCAGCCGGAAGCGCGCCAGCGCTGCGGCGAGATCGGGATAGACCTTGCCGCCCCGGCGCGGCGGCGGCGCGTCGTCCGCACGCCGCTCGCCCTGCTTGCGGATCGGCGCGTCCAGCAGGACGGCCCCGGCCAGCTCCGCGCCGAAGCGCATCGCGGCTGTGATCGTGACGAACCCGCCGAAGGAATGCCCCGCCATGACAGGCGGTCCCGCCTCGAAGGCGCCGGCGTCATGGGCGGCCGCCCTCATGTCGGCGGCGTGGCCCGGCATGTCGTAGGCCTCGCGCCAGCCGCTTTCGCCCATGCCGGCGAGATCCGGCGCGACGACCCTGTAGCCCGCGCGCGCGAGGAACGGCGCGATCGCATCCCACCAGCCCTTGTGCGCGGTGCCGCCATGAACGCAGATGAGGCCCGGCGCGCCCCGGCGTCCCCAGGCCTTCCAGACGATCTCGACGCCGCTGGAGTTGACGCGGCCCGTTTCGGCGGGCTCGGAAAGCGCATCCGCAAACCAGCCGGGGGCGGGCGGCTTTTCCCCGCCCAGCTCCGAAAGCGGCGCGCGGCGGCGCCGGTGGCGATCGTCTTCGGGTTTGTCGGCGTGTTCGGGATCGGCCATGGCCCCGTCCGGGAAAGCCTGCGCCGCAGGGCGCGGCGGCATGGAAGGCCGCGAGCGTTAGCGGCGCGCGTGCGACGGGTCAATGCGCCCGCGCGCGGGCTTCAGCCCTTGCACATTAAAACATGTTATAAATATTGTTCGCCAAAAACGGGAACGAGTAAAATTAAATATTGTAAGGCTCGGCATATTCAGATATGCGTCAGAGTGATACGAAGTGCAGATCATGGCGACTACGCCCTGATTGTTCCAAAGCGGCCGGACCTCCTTTAACATCTCCATAACCATATGAAGACGCTAAGAAATTCTCACCGCGCCCTACACGTCATCTTTACCCCGCCTGTCTCATAACGGGACCAACGACGGGGCGGCGGACGACCGCCTCGCGGTGGGCTTCAGCTGAGAAGGCGTGGGTGTGATGGCGAAGACCGTTCTCATCGTGGATGACGATCCGACTCAACGCCGCCTGCTTCAGGCGGTGATCGAAAAACAGGGTCATCATCCCGAGATGGTGGACAGCGGCGAAGCCGCGATCGAACGGGTCAAGCGCGGCGGCGTCGACGTCGTTCTGCTCGATCTCGTGATGCCGGGCATGGACGGGCAGGAGACCCTCGAGGTGCTCCACGCGCGCGCGCCGGAACTGCCGGTGATCGTGCTCACCGCTCATGGCGGCATTGAAACGGTGGTGCGCGCCATGCGCGCGGGCGCGGTGGACTTCTTCGTGAAGCCCGCCAGCCCCGAGCGCATCGCGGTGTCCATCCGCAACGCCTTCAAGGTGCGCGACCTCTCCGGCGAGGTGACCCGCCTCAAACGCCACCATTCCGGCCGTCTGGGCTTCTCCGACATGATTGCGGGCGCGCCTGCCATGCGTCAGGTCGTGCGCCTGGGCGAACGCGCGGCGAAGTCCAACATTCCAATCCTGATCACGGGCGAGAGCGGGGTCGGCAAGGAGCTCGTCGCGCGCGCCATCCAGGCGGCGTCGGACCGCGCCGGCCAGCCCTTCGTGGCGGTCAATTGCGGCGCGATCCCGGAGAATCTCGTCGAAAGCACGCTGTTCGGTCACGAGAAGGGCGCCTTCACCGGCGCGGTGGCCAAGCACATGGGCAAGTTCCAGGAGGCCGACGGCGGCACGCTCTTCCTCGACGAGGTCGGCGAACTGCCGCTGGACATGCAGGTCAAGCTGCTGCGCGCCCTTCAGGAAGGCGAGGTGGACCCGGTCGGCGGCAACAAGCCGGTAAAGGTCAATGTGCGCATCATCTCGGCGACCAATCGCGATCTCGCCGCCCAGGTGAAGGCGGGTCAGTTCCGCGAGGACCTGTTCTACCGCCTGAATGTGTTCCCGGTGGACGTGCCGCCGCTGCGCGCGCGCGTCGAGGACATCCCCGCGTTGGTGCGCCACTTCATCACGCGCTTCAACGCCCAGGAGGGCCGGCGTGTGCTGGACGCCTCCGCCGAGGCCATGGAGATGCTCAGCACCCATCCCTGGCCGGGCAATGTGCGCCAGCTGGAGAACGCGGTCTTCCGCGCGGTCGTGCTCAGCGACGGCGACTATCTGACCCCGCAGGACTTCCCGCACATCTCCGGCCTGACCCCGTCGCTGGGCGAGCGCGCGCCTGACGCCGCGCCGGCGCCCGCACGGACGCCGCCGCACGAGGAAGCCTTCGCCGACGTGGTCCGCGAGGCGACCCGGCCGGGCGGACCGGTCGACATCATGGACGCGGGCGGTCATCTGCGCCCGCTTGAGGCCATCGAGCGCGATCTGATCCAGTACGCCATCGAGACCTATTCAGGGCGCATGGCGGAAGTCGCCCGCCGGCTCGGCGTCGGCCGCTCGACGCTCTATCGCAAGGTCCGCGAATACGAGCTCGACGTGGACCATTTCCGCGACGCGGGGTGATTTCGGTCAGCGGGCGCCCGGATCCGTTCCAAGCGCCCGCAGACCCGCTCGAGATCGTAGGGACAGGCAAAAGCCTGCGTCGCTCACGCGGTGTCCTTCCCGCCCTTGATGACCACCGGCCGGAAGCCGCCTTCGGGCCGTTCGGGCGGCCCGGAAGGCGCGTCGCGCGGATCCTCCGGCGGTTCGCCGCCCGTATAGGGGTCGGGCATGTCTTCGTTGATGTCGCGCACATTGACGCGCCGGCCCGGCGCCCGGCGCTTGAGGGCGGCCTGGCGCGTGCTTGCGGAGCCGAAATTCAGGCGGGAGCCGGAATAGCCGGGCTTCGGCTTCGACTTGCCTTTCGCCTTCTTCTCGATCTCCTTGAGCTTCATGACCTGGAGCCGGGAGAGCGGCTCGTCGAGATCGCCTTTCGCAGCGTCGGCGAACGCCGAGCCGTAGGTCTCCAGCCGGGCTTCCACGCTCTCGAGGAATTCGCTTTCCCAGGCGGTCAGTTCAGCGCGCGCCGCCTCCGCCGCTTCGGCGTCCTCGGAGGCCTCGATCGCCTGGCGCGCCGCATCGCGGGCGCGCTTGAGGCGATTGAGGATCCGCCGGGTCTTCTTCGCGTCGATCTCCCGCGCCAGGGAGCCCTCCCTCAGATTTCGCCGAGCGCGCCGAGATAGAGCTCAAGCAGGGCTTCCTGCTCCTGGCGCTCGTTGCGGTCCTGCTTGCGGATGGAGATCACCTTGCGGAGGATTTTCGTGTCGAAGCCCATCGCCTTCGCTTCGGCGTAGACCTCCTTCATGTCGGCCATGATCCCGGCCTTGTCCTCTTCAAGCCGCTCGATGCGCGCGACAAAGGCCTTGAGCTGGTCCTTCGCGACGGCGCCGACCGCGTCGCTCTGATCGCCCTGCGGCGCTTCGGGCGCGTTGGAGAAGGTTTCAGCGGCCATAGGGGGTCTCCATCGGATCATCAGGCGTTGGGGCGGAGCTTAGCCCCGCGAAAGGCCTCGGGCATAGGCGCTTGCAGCCCTCAGCGTCCAGCCTCCGCGAACACGCTGTCCACAGCTTGCGCGACAGCCTCCGCGTGGGCGTGGTGGAGATTGTGGCCGGCTTCCTCGATCAGGGTCAGCCGGGCGTCGGGAAGCGTCTGCGCGATCGCGCCGGAATGACGCGGCGTCAGCAGCACCGTGTCTTCGGGGCCGGCGAGGATCTCCACCGGCAGGCGGATCTCGGCGTAACGCGTCTCCTGATTGGCGAGATGCTGATTGACCTGCGCCATGTCGGCGGCGTTCGCCTTCCAGTTCGAGGCGCGCAGGATCAGCGGCAGATGGGCGTCCTCGACATAGTCCGCCGGCATCGGTTCGGGCGCGAAGGCCGATCGCGCGCCGCCCTCGAGCTGCGCGCGGCCGTAGGTCGGGATGACGATGCGCGTCAGCAGCGTTCCCAAAAGGGGCCAGCGCGTCGCCTTGTTGTACCACGCCGCTTCGCCGACCCACGCGCGCGCCGCCGGGGCGACCAGCACCAGCCCGGACAGGCTGTCGGGATGGTCGATGGCGAGCCTCAGCGCAATCGCCCCGCCCCAGGAATGGCCGATCACCACGGGACGCTGCGCGCCGATCCGGTCGAGGAAGCCCGCGATCAGGTCCGCCTCGCGCTCGGGCGTCCAGCGCCCGCTGGGCCGTTCGCTCCAGCCGAGCCCCGGCCGGTCGAGATAGATCGCGCGGCGGTCCTCAAGATGGCCGTCGAGGGCAAGGAAAGGCTCCTCGAGATTGGCCGAGGCCCCATGCAGCACGAGCACCGGGGCTGCGCCGGGCGGGCCGGTTTCGCGGTAATGCAGCCTGACGCCGTCGACCTCGATGAAGGCGCCTTGCGGCGGAAAGGCCTCGGCGACGCGCTGCGCGGCGGCCGCGCCCGCAGCCAGGCCTGCAGCGGCGCCCGCGGCCAGCAGCGCCAGCACGGGCGCGAACGCCTTCAGCGGTTCAAGCATCGCGCACGGCTCCCGGTGTTCTACAGCGCGCGGCCGGACAGCCGCTCTTCAAGGCGTTGAGCGGCGTTGCGCGCCGCTTCGTGATGCGGGTGGATGGCGAGGGCCGCCTCATAGGCCGCCAGCGCGCCGGCGGCGCTGTCGGCCTGTTCGAGCGTGCGGCCAAGCAGCACGTAGGCGTCGAAGCGGGCAGGCTCCAGCGCGATCGCGCGTTCCAGCGCTTCCAGCGCGAAATCCCAGTCGTCGCGGACCATGGCGGCCTCTGCGGACACGACCCAGGCTTCGGAGAAGTCCGGTTCGAGCCGGCGCAGATGCGCATACTGGCGCTCCGCCAGACCCGCTTCGCCTGCATCCATCGCCCGGTCGCCGCGCTCAAGCAGCAATTGCGCGGTTGCGCCCGCCTGCTGGCGCCACAGCGAAAGCACCTCATCCGCGATGGTCTGGGCCTGACTTGCGCTTTCGCTCGCCGCCAAGGTGCGCAGGCGCTCTTCAAGCCGCTCCGTGATGGACAGCTCGCGTCCGGGCGTTTCCTCAACGGATGTATCGCCGGGCGCGGAGACGACCGGTTGGACGGCGAGCGCCGCAGCAAGGCTCAGAAGTGCAAACATCACACCAAGGATAAGGGAGCCGTGCGCCCGGACAAGGGCGCGCTGCGCTGCGATCTCAGAGCGGGAGCCCGCGGCGTGCGAGCGCCTCGCGCAGTCCGGCGGCGTCGGTGAAGACCACGCCGTCAAACCCGGCCTCGCGCGCCGCCGCGACATTTTCGGCCCTGTCGTCGATGAACAGCGTCTGCGGCGCCGGCGCGGGAATGCGCGCGCGGGCAATCTCGAAAATGCGCGGATCGGGCTTGATGAGCTTTTCCTCGCCGGAGACGATCACGTCGTGCATGCGCTCGAGAAACGGATACGTGGCTCGCAGCGAGGGGTATTTCTCTGCGGGCAGATTGGTGAGCGCCGCCTGCGGCAGGCCCAACTGGCCGATCGCTTCGAATATCTCCAGCACGCCGTCGACATGGCCGTCGAACATGTCTTCCCAGCGGGCGTCCCAGGCGGCGATGAGCTCGGCGTGTTCGGGATGGCGCGCGGTCAGCGCGGCGCGGTTCTCCGCAAAAGACACCCCCGCGTCATGGCGGGAATGCCACGCCATCGTGCACACCGTGGACAGGAAATGATCCACGGCGCCGTCATCGGGAAGGAGTTCGCGATAGACCCGCCGCGGCGACCAGTCGATCAGCACGTTGCCGAGATCCCACAGGATCGCGGCGGGCCGGACCGGCGCGTCTGACATCTCAGGCCGGGCGCGGCGGACTAGCCGGCGCGAGCCTTGAAGCGCGGATCTTTCTTGTTGATCACGTACACGCGCCCGCGGCGGCGCACGACCTGGCAGTTGCGGTCGCGTTTCTTGAGCGAACGGATCGAGCTGCGGACCTTCATCGCTTTCGTCGCCTTGCGCTTTCTTCGTCGGATCAGGGCCTGCGGCTTTCCCGGCCGCAGCGAAGGCGCGGAACTACAGGCGGCGCGCCGTGGTGTCAAGCTGTGCGCGGCATCGCGAGGGTATGGAGCGCAAGCCCGTGCTCGGCTAGCATTCCGGCGGGTTCGGGGGAACGCGCGCCGCGGTGCGGCCGGGTTTTTTTTGAGGGACAAGACCACATGATCGACCGCCGCCCGCTTCGCACCCTGTTCGCCGCCGCGCTGTCGGGCGCGGCGCTCGCCGCGGCCGCTCCAGCCCAGAGCTTTGAAGACTGGCGCGAGGGTTTCGCCGCCGAGCTGCGCCAGGACGGCGTCGATCCGGTCATCGTCTCCGCCATGCTCGACGGGATCGAGCCGGACGAGCGGGTCGTCAATCGCGACCGCAACCAGCCCGAGCGCGTGCGGCCGCTCTGGGAATATGTCGCGTTCGCCGCTTCCGAGCAGCGCACCGATGCGGGCAAGGCCGCGCGCGCCGAGCACGAAGCGACGCTGGCTGCGATTTCCGAGCGTTATGATGTCGATCCCGCGATCATCACGGCGATCTGGGGGCTTGAAAGCGCCTATGGCCGCATCCAGGGCGATTTCGACGTCGTGCGCTCGCTCGCCACGCTTGCCTGGGACGGCCGCCGCCGGAACTTCGCGGAAGGCCAGCTGCGCGCGGTCGCGCGCATGATCGAGCGCGGCTACGCCACGCGCGACGACTTGAAGGGATCGTGGGCCGGCGCGATGGGCCATACCCAGTTCATTCCCTCCACCTATCTCGAGCGCGCGGTGGATTTCGACGGCGACGGCCGCCGCGACATCTGGGCGAATATCGGCGATGCGCTCGCCTCCACCGCCAATCTGTTGAAGAACGCGGGATGGCGGAACGGCGCGCCGGTGGCCGTGGCCGTGGCTCTGCCTGACGGGTTCGACTACGCCGGCTGGGACGAGCGCCGCAAGCGGCCGGTCTCGGAATGGGCGCTCGCGGGGCTTTCGCCGGTGGATGCGGAGACCTTCCAGACCGATACGCTCAACAGCCGCGCGCGGCTGATCCTGCCCGCGGGCGCAGGCGGGCCGGGCTTTCTGGTGTTCGACAATTTCGAGGCGCTGCTCGCTTACAACAATTCGTCCGCCTATGCGCTGGGCGTCTCCTATCTTGCGGAGGCCTTCGACGGGGGCGACCGTCTTCCGGAGGGCTGGCCCGAAAACGACCCCCCGGTTTCTCGCTCGGAGGCCGAGGCGATGCAGCGGCGCCTGACCGAGCTTGGCTACGACACGGGCGGCGTGGACGGCGTGGTTGGTCCCAATACGCGCCGGGCGCTGCGCGCGTTCCAGCAGGACAACGGCCTCACCCCGGACGGCTACGCCGGCCGTCAGGCCTTCCTCGCCGTCACCGGGAGCGCCGGCTAGCCGCGCGCTGCGTCCTCGGGATCGGGGTTGACGGTCGTTGCAACCGCCCGCACCCGCGGGTGCAGGACCGCGATCGACAGTCCGACCAGCGAAAGCGCGGCATTCAGCGCGAACGGGCTGAACGGACCGACGCTCTGATAGAGATAAAGACCCACCAGCGGCGCGATCATGAAGCCGACGCCCGCCGTGGCCGTGGTCATGCCCGCCGCCCGGCCCTGTTCCTCGGGGTTCACCGCGAGCGAGGCCCCGCCGGTGAAGCCCGAGCGCGCAAGGCCGAAGCCGAGGCTCGTGACGATGAACCCGAACACGATCGCGGCGTAGCCTTCCGCGAATACGAGTTCCAGATTGCCCGCGGCTGCGAGCGCTGCGCCGAGCGTCATGATGAAGCGCGGGCTCGCCTTGAGCGCCGGGATCACGACCAGCTGGGCGATCAGCAGCGCCGCCGCCCCGGAAGAAAGCACGATGCCGAGCGCGGGCGCGTTGGCGACATCTCCGCCGCCGGCCCGGTCGATGACGAAAAACCCGATCGTCTGAAGGCTGGAGGCCTGGCAAAGCCAGGTGGTGATCCCGAA
>CAZLOV010000075.1:0-1343 GCA_964561235.1 uncultured Caulobacterales bacterium | reverse complement strand
CGAAGGCTGTCACGCGCGGATCGCCCGCGAAACGGAACTGCTTGAGCGGATTGATGGGCCGGCCGGTCCGTCTTGGCGGGGTGCGCTCCGGCAGCAGAAACCGCACCGCGACCGCCCCGCCCGCCACGGCGATGGAGACCACGAACATGAACGGCGCAACCCCGAGGCGTCCCACGAAGGCGTCCGCGAGCGCCGGACCGATGACCGATCCGAGTCCGAAGGCGGCGGTCAGTCCCGCCAGCGCCTCTGTGCGCTCCGCCGGGCTGGTGCGGTCGGCGACATAGGCCTGCGCGGCCGGATTGGTCGCCGAGCCCAGCCCGCCGAAGAGCGAGCGCGACAGCGCCATCGCGAAGATCGCCGCCATCGGCGGCAGCAGCCCGCTCTGCCCGGCCCAGGCGCCGGCGCCGAAAACGAGCGTGGAGAACGCAAACCAGCTCAGTCCGAAGACGATGAGCGGACGGCGGCCATACCGGTCCGACAGGGCGCCCCAGACCGGGCTCATCGTGAGGAACAGCAAGGCCGAGAGCGTGTAGATGGCCCCGACATAGACCTCGCGAACCTCAAGCTCGCGCGCCAGCGGCGGCAGGATGGCGAACAGCATCGAATTGCCCACGCTCGTCGCCATCAGGCACAGGAATAGCAGGCGGAAGGCGCGGCGGCGCGCTTCCGGGCTGGAGGGCTGGTCGGGATCGTAGGGCGGGTTCATCAGGCCTGCGTGGACTTACGCGTCTGCGCCGCGTTCGTCCACTTCGCGCTGGCCGCCAGGTTTTCTGAATGCATGCCTAATCCCATGAAAACCGGGTCTTAAGCATCATCCGCTAGGGTCCTCTCGAAGGTCAGGCGGGGGCGCGCTTCGCAGGACATGAGCCGGACAACCGGCCGGAAGCGCGCCGCTTGAACGCCCGACGTTACTGGATGGTGGGACATGTTTCAGCTGATCGGCGTCGCCGTCGTGTTCATCATGGTCTTCGGCGGCTACATGCTCGCCGGGGGCAAGTTCGGCGTCATCCTGAAGGCGCTGCCCTTCGAAATGATGATGATCGGCGGCGCGGCCGTCGGCGCGTTCCTGATCGGCAATTCACCCAAGACGGTGTTCGCCACGCTGGGCAATTTCGCCAAGATCATTTCCGGGCCGAAATGGAAGGCGGCGGACTACCAGGATCTGCTGGCGCTTCTTTTCCAGCTCACCAAGACGATGAAGACCAAGGGCGTCATCGCGCTTGAAACCCATATCGAGAAGCCGGAGGAAAGCTCCATCTTCTCGCGCTATCCGCGCATCCAGAAGGATCATTTCGCCATCGACTTCATCTGCGACACGCTGCGCATGATGACCATGAACCTGG
>CAZLOV010000074.1:0-11615 GCA_964561235.1 uncultured Caulobacterales bacterium | reverse complement strand
CCGCGCGCGCGGGTGCGGGCATGGCGGCGCTGAGACGGCGCACCGGCGGTCCCGAATACGAAACGCGGGCGAATTGCGGCGGTTCGGATGCACGCGAAAGCGGCTGCAGGATGATCCGGTCGTCGAAGCGCGTCACCGGGTCATCGAAGAAAAGCGCTACGGGAACCGGCGTCCCGGCGGCGACCGGGGTTTCGGGCGCAGCGATTCGAACGCCGCTGCGGCGTCCGGCGCGCCGGCGGCCCAGAAGGCTCAGCAGGTCTTCGCGAACCTCCGAAGCGCGGAAAAGATCGGCATGGGCGGCCTCTACGACACGGCTTTCCACGTGCGGCGACACAGCTGAGACCAGCGCCACCGTTCCATCGCCGCCGGGCTCCAGCACGGGCTCCAGGCGCCCTCGGCGCAGAACCAGACGAGTGATGGTGTCTTCGCCCGCGCCGGCGAAATACACGTACCGGCAGGTCTCCGGCCGCCGGGCGGCGTCAAGGCCCGCATGGAGCGCCTTCGCAGCCGCCAGGCCGTCTCCGGGCAAGCCGAACCCGGCGGCGTTGAAGACGTCGATCTGGCGGCCAGCGGGGTCGAAGACGCACGCCGCCCCCGGCGGCGGCGCCAGCTGGGCCGGGCCGGCATAGCGCGGATCGGCGGCGAGCCGGCGGGTCTGTTCGGCGGACAGCGCGGTTCCGCCCAGCCGGCCTGAGATGCGCGCCAGCGCGGCGGGCGCGCCCAGATGCGGCGCGCCCGAGGCGGCGAACAGGCGGATGCGCCGCCGCCAGGGCGATTCCGGTTCGGCCTCCAGAAGCGTGCGGGCGACAAGACCGCCCATGGAATGGGCGATGATCGACCAGCGCTCGCCCGGCCGGTCAAGCCGGTCGATGTGGTCGGCGAGCCGGGCGGCGGTATCGCGCAGATCGCGCCGCCAGTCATAGGCGAAGACGACCAGCCGCCGCGTTGCGTCCGGCGCCGCGTGAAAGCCGGCTTCACGGCCGAGCCCGACCAGATCGCCGTAGACGTCCCGGCAGGCGAAGCTCTCAAGAAGGCCTTCAGGCCGCAGATCCGCATCCAGCAGCGCAACCGCCCTTCGCGCCTTGAGCGCGCCGCGCAGGAATTCCGACGGCCGCGGCGGCCAGATGGTCCGCCCGTCCGGCCGCACGAGGCGTGATCCGAACAACCCGGGGATGATGAGAAGGCTCTCCACGCCGCCAAGCCTGACGGCTGTGCGGGGGGAGGCGGACTAGAGGAAGGATTGCGGCTCGATGTCGATGCTGACGCGCACGCTGGCGGGCGGCTTCACGCGCTCGCGCCAGGCGCGCATGAAGGCGGACAGATCCACCGTCTTTTCGGCGCGCACCAGGAAGCGCCGGCGGAAGCGTCCGCGCACGACGGCGAGCGGCGGCTCCGCGGGGCCGAGGACGTCGACGCCGTCGGCGACCGGCGCTGCGCGCGCGAACGCATCCGCCGTCTCGTCAGCGAGCCTTGCGTCGGGCGCGGACAGGATGAGCGCGGCCAGACGTCCGTAGGGCGGCAGGCCCAGCGCCTCTCGCATCTCGCGCTCCGCCTCGAGAAAGGCGTCGCGATCACCTGCAACCAGCGCCTGTATCGCCTCGTGCTCGGGCTGATGGGTCTGCAGCAGCGCCCGACCGGGGCGGTCCGCGCGGCCGGCCCGGCCGGCGGCCTGCACCAGCGTCTGGTAGGTGCGCTCGCCCGCGCGCAGGTCGCCGCCGGACAGGCCGAGATCGGCGTCGACCACGCCGACCAGCGTCAGATGCGGGAAGTTGTGGCCCTTTGCGGCGATCTGCGTGCCGACAAGGATGTCGATCTCGCCGCGCTCCATGCGCGCCACCATTTCGCGCACGGCCTCCGGCCCCTGGGCTGTGTCGGAGGAAAAGATCTCCACGCGCGCATCCGGAAAGCGCTGACGCGCCTCTTCCGCGACCCGTTCCACGCCAGGTCCCACGCCGATGAGCGTATCCGGCTCGCCGCAATTCGGGCACCGCTTGGGCTTGGGCATCGAGAAACCCGTGACATGGCAGACCAGCCGCCCGGTATAGCGGTGCTCGACGAGATAGCTCTCCGTCTCCGGGCTCTTCATCCGGTGGCCGCAGGCCCGGCACAGCGTCAGCGGCGCAAAGCCGCGCCGGTTGAGATAGAGCATGACCTGCTCGCCGCGCGCGAGCGTGCCGGCGACGGCTTCCACCAAAGGCGCCGACAGCCATTCGCCCTTTTCCGGCGGGGTCTCGCGCAAATCGATCACGCTGATCTCGGGCAGCACCGCCGCGCCGGCGCGGCCGCGCAGGCGCACATGGGCGTATCGGCCGCTGCGGGCGTTGGCGAGGCTCTCCAGCGACGGCGTCGCGGAGGCGAGCACCGCGGTTGCGCCCTCGATCTTGGCGCGCGCCACCGCCATGTCGCGGGCATGATAGGTCAGACCCTCGTCCTGCTTGTAGGTCGGGTCGTGCTCTTCATCCACGACGATGAGCCGGAGCCGCCGGAACGGCAGGAACAGCGCGGAGCGCGCGCCGACCACGATGCGCGCCCGCCCCGCGAGGGTCTCCCGCCAGCAGCGCCGCCTTGCCGAATCGCCTGCGCCCGAATGCCAGAGCGCGGGCGCGGCGCCGAAGCGGTCCTCGAACCGCGCCGTAACCGCCTGCGTCAGCGCGATCTCCGGCAGCAAGATCAGCACCTGGGCGTCGGGTTCGGCGCTCAGAAGCGCCGCGATCGCCTCGAAATACACCTCCGTCTTCCCCGAGCCCGTCACCCCGTCGAGGAGAGCCGCCTGGAAGCCGCCCGCCCGGATGAGGCGCTTCAGCCCGTCTGCGCCCGCCGCCTGGGAGGCGTTGAGGACCGGCCCCGGACGGGCCGGGTCGGGCTCGGCGAAAGGCGGATCGACCAGCCGCACGGCCGGCTGCAGCGCGCCGGCGTCGGCCAGACCCTTCACGACGGACGCCGACACGCCCGCACGCCGCGCAAGCTCGGCCATGCTCGCCTCGCCCGCCGCCGCCGCCGCGAGAACCTTTTCACGCGCGGGCGTAAGGCGCAGCGCGTCCGGCACGGGCTTCAGCGCATAGACGGTTTCCTCCGGCGACGGGCGCAGGGCCGCCGAACTGCGCAGAACAGCGCGCAGCACGTTGCCGGGCGGCTCGACGAGATACCGCGCCGCCCAGTCGACGAACGCGCGCGTCGCCTCAGGCACGGGCGGGCAGGGATAGCGGCCCTCGACAGGTTTCAGCGAGCGGCCCTGCGCTTCACGGCCGGCGGCCCAGACCACCCCTGTGACCAGGCGCGGGCCCAACGGCGCCGCCACGACGTCGCCCGGCGCAAGCGGGCGCTCGCCGGGACCGGGCGGCGGTTCGAGATAGTCAAACGGCTCGGGCAGCGGCATCGGCAGCATCACCGATACCGCGCGGGCCTCGCCGAAAAGATCGCTCATGGCTGAGACGCGTCCGGGCGGCAACGGGTCGCGCAGTCTAGCCGGGCCGAAGCGAATTTCGACACCACGCGGCGCCTCGAACAGGGCGGTTAAGACGCCTGCAAGGCGTTTGCGGGCATAGTGCGCCGACGACGGGGACGCCAGCGCCCCGCGGGGTGGATGTGACGGGAGACGACCGGGGATGATCGCTCAGGATCTGATTTTTGACGGCGCGAATGCGGCCGAACCCGAGCAGGCGCGCCTTGACGAGGCGATGGCCGCGCTGCGCGCGCGTCCGGAGCTGATCCGCGAGGATCCGGTTTTGATGGCGGAGCTGTCCGCCTACGCCGACGACGGCAATCTCGTCGACATCAATCGCGCCGCCCGGCTGCGCATGGAGGCGGAGATCCGCCGCCTGAAGGCGCATAACGACCGCTTGCTGATGCTGTCGCGGGCCAATCTCGCAGCCCAGGCGCAAACGCACGCCGCCGCCGTCTCCATCGTCGAGGCGGAAAGCGTCGAGGAGCTTGACCGGACGCTTGCGGCGCGCGTCGCGGGTCCGTTGGGGCTGGATGTGGCCCGCGTGTTCATCGAGAGCTACGTGCCGCGCCGTGGCGCGCGCTCGATCCTGGCTGCGCCCGAGGGCCTGTGCGACGCAGCGCTTGGCGACAAGGCTGAGCATCTCGGCCCCGTCGACACCCATCTGGCCGAGGTGCTGTATGGTCTGCAGGCGCCGCGCCTGCGCAGCCATGCCCTGATCGGGCTTGAGATCGCCGGCCGGCCGGGCGTGCTGTGCCTCGCCTCGCGCGGACTTGAAACCTTCACAGCCGAACAGGGCGCAGATCTGCCGCACTTCCTGGGCCGGCTGATCGAGCGCCGCATCGCGCCGTGGCTGACGCTCTAGAGCGCACTCTTTCCGAGGCGATCGCCCATTTCCTCGCTCATGCGGGCGGCGAGCGCCGCCTCGCGCCGAAAACGCTTGAAGCCTACGGCCGCGATCTGGAGCAGGCCCGCGCCTTCCTGACCGCTCACCTTGGCGAGACGCCGACGCTCGGCGCGCTTTCCGCGATGAGCCCGGCGGACTGGCGCGCCTTTCTCGCCGACCGCCGCCGCGACGGCGCGGGCCCGCGGACCCTGCAGCGCAATCTCTCCACGCTGCGCTCGTTTGCGCGCCACATGCGCGCGCGCTGGGGCGTCGAGCTGACGGCGCTTTCGCTCATCGACGCGCCGAAGGCGCCGCGCCGCCAGCCGCGTCCGGTCAGCGAAAGCGCCGCGCGCGGCCTGATCGAGGCGGCGGGGGACGGCGCTGACTGGACCCATGCGCGAGACGCCGCACTGATCACCCTCTTTTACGGGTGCGGACTGCGCATCTCCGAAGCGCTCGCGCTGAGGCGCTGCGATTGTCCTCTTGGCGAAAGCCTGCGGGTGACCGGCAAGGGCGGCAAGACGCGGATCGTGCCGGTCCTTCCGGCCGTGCGCGAGGCTGTCGACGCCTATCTGGCGCGCCTGCCGCAGCCGCTCGAGCGGGAGGACGCCCTTTTCCGGGCCCGGCGGGGCGGCCCGCTGAACGCGCGCGCGGCGCAGTCCCTGATGCAGACACTGCGCCGCCGGCTCGGCCTGCCGGAAAGCGCGACCCCGCACGCGCTGCGGCACGCCTTCGCCACGCATCTGCTCGCGCATGGCGGCGACCTGCGCGCCATTCAGGACCTGCTCGGCCACGCCTCGCTTTCGACGACCCAGATCTATGCGGACATCGAGCCGGGCCGGCTCGCCGCCATTCACGCCGAAGCGCACCCCCGCGCCCGGCGCTGATGCGCCGCGGTCCGGCTTCGCAAGCCCCCTTTTGCGAGAACCGACAGGAAAATGCCCTCTTGACGGCGCGGCGAAGGCATATACTTTGTCTTTTAAAGTCATTGGAGGCTTAGAAATGACCCGCGACGATCTTCAGGCCGATATCGCGTTCATGCGCGACCTTGCCGAAAGCGGCGCCCGCGCGCCCCAGCTCGGCGGCCGCTTTCTTGTCTGGTGGGGGCTTCTCGCCGCAGCGACCATGACAACGCATTATCTCGTGTACGTGCGCGTGCTGGAATGGCCCGAATGGTCGCTTGCAGCGCTCTGGTTCTCGTTCGGCGTCATCGGCTCGATCGGCAACGTGTTCCTGGGCAACTCGCTCCGCAGCAAGCCCGGCGCGGGCGCCGTGCCCAACCGCGTGGAGACCGCCGCCTGGATCGGCGTGAACGCCGGCCTGATGTCGTATGTGGCCGGGGTCGTGCTCGGCGTCACGACGGGCAAGTTGGAGCCTGTCTTCTTCAACACCATCCTGCCGGTCGCCTTGGTCGGCTATGGGGCCGTGTGGACGATCCTCGCCCAGATCGCCGGGCAGAAGCTGTTCTACCTGCCCGGCGTTGCAGCGCTGATCGGAGCGGCCGCCTGCGTGGTGACGGTGACGACGGCGGAGGTCTATCTGATCGCTGCAGCGACCGCGCTCGCCTCCTCGTTTCTCCCCGGCGTGATCTTCCTGATGCGCGAACCAGGCGACGTGGTCTAGGGCGCGGCGATGACCGAGCAGTTCGACCCGTCCGGCCTCGACGAGGTGATCCATGGCAAGCTTCGCCTGGGCGTGATGACCTATCTCAGCGCTGTCGACCGGGCGACCTTCGCCGAGCTGAAGGCGAAGACCGGGGCGACCGACGGCAATCTCTCCGTCCACCTCTCCAAGCTGGAGGAGGCGGGCTATGTGAGGGTTGAGAAGACCTTTGTCGGCAAGCGCCCGCAAACCTCGGCCATCCTGACCGATGCCGGGCGGCAGGCGTGGATTTCCTATCTCGACATGATGAAGCGGCTGTTCGAGGACGGCTAGGCCGTGCAGTCGCGCGCATAGGCGGCGAGCACCGCGCCGTCGTCCCGGGTGCGCTCGCCGGAGGCTGCAAACCCGCTCTTTTCCAAAACCCGGCGCGACGCGAAGAGATGCGCCAGCGTCTCCGCCCGGATGACCGACACGGCGTCGTCCTGACAGGCCCAGTCCGCGAGCGCGCGGACAGCCTCCGTCGCAAGCCCCTGTTCGCGGAAGCTCGGCAGCATGGAGTAGCCGATCTCCACAGCGCCTTCGGCGTCCGGCGGTCCGAAAAAGCCGCCAAGGCCGACAGCCCGGTCGAGGCCTTCCTGAGGCCAAGGCATCAGGAAAACCCAGCCGTGCCAGCCGCGTTCGGAAGGAACCGCCTCGACCCACTCCGCCCCCCAGGCGAGAAGCTCCGCCTCTCCGAGATCCGGCGGCCAGGCAGGTTCGACTTTTGCGCCCAGCGCAGCGAAAAAGGCGGGCCGGTCGGCGCCCTGAAGCCGGGCCAGTTCAGCATCGAACGCCACGAGCCGGAGACGCGGCGTGCGCATCTCCAGACGTCCGTCGGAACCGGTCATGTACGCCGTCTCAGGCATGGCCGCAGCCTCGTCACCCCGTCAGCGGCGCCTTATGGCGCGCTTCGCGGCGGGTGTCGCTTCAAGGTTTGATGACGCGAACCGCCGCATCGAACCTTGAGCATGAAGGTGCAGCTTACATCTGCATAGTCCAGCCTTCGACCCCCATCGCCGCCTGGCGGACGGCTTCGGAAAGGGTCGGATGGGCGTGGCTGGTGCGCGCGATGTCCTCGGAAGCGGCGCGGAATTCGATCGCAACGGCCAGTTCCGCGATCATCTCGCCGGCATGAGGGCCGACGATGTGGCCGCCGAGGATCTCGTCGGTCTCGGCGTCGGCGAGGATCTTCACGAAGCCGTCCGTCTGATGGTTCGTGCGGCCGCGCGAATTGGCCATGAAGGGGAACTTGCCGGTCTTGTAACTCCGCCCCTGCTCCTTGAGCTGCTCTTCCGTCGCGCCGACCGAGGCGATCTCCGGATAGGTGTAGACCACGTTGGGAATGGCGTCGTAATTCACGTGACCGGCCTTGCCCGCGATGCGTTCTGCGCAGGCGACGCCTTCATCCTCGGCCTTGTGCGCGAGCATCGCGCCGGTGGTGCAGTCCCCGACCACCCACACGCCCTCGGCGGATGTCTTGAAATGGTCGTTGGGAATGAAGCCGCGGCGGTCGGTCTCGACGCCGACCGTCTCAAGGCCAAGGCCTTCGGTGTAGGGCCGGCGTCCGATGCAGACCAATACCACGTCGGCGTCGAGCACCTCCTCGTCGCCGCCGTCGGCGGCTTCGGTTGCGACCTTGAGCTTTGTCTTGAGCGTCTCGACGCCGGTGACCTTGCGGCCCAGCTTGAAGACAAGGCCCTGCTTCTCGAACAGCTTGCGCGCCTGCTTCGACACTTCGCCGTCCATCGTCGGCAGCGGCCGGTCGAGATACTCCACGACCGTGACCTCCGATCCGAGACGCCGGCAGACCGAGCCCAGCTCGAGCCCGATCACGCCTGCGCCGATGAGCACCATCTTCTTCGGCACGGACGCCAGCTCCAGCGCCCCGGTCGAGGAGACGATGCGTTCCTCGTCGATCTCGACACCGGGAAGCGGGGTCACCTCCGAGCCCGTGGCGATGACGATGTTCTTCGCCGAGAGCTCGGTTTCCTTTCCGTCCGCGTCCGTGACGATCACCTTGCCCTGGCCGGCGATGCGCCCCTTGCCGCGGATATGGTCGACCTTGTTCTTTTTGAAGAGGAATTCGACGCCCTTGGTCAGGCCGGTCACCGCCTCCGCCTTCCGGCCCATCATCTTTTCGAGGTCTAGCGTGAGCTTTCCGATCCCGATGCCCATGTCGGCGAAGTTCTTCTCCGCCTCTTCATAGAGCTCGGATGCGTGCAGGAGCGCCTTGGACGGGATGCAGCCGACATTGAGGCAGGTGCCGCCGAGGGTCTCGCGCATCTCGATGCAGGCGGTCTTCAGGCCAAGCTGGCCGGCCCGGATCGCGCAGTTATAGCCGCCGGGGCCGCCGCCGATGATCACAACGTCGTAAGCATCCGCCATGGGAATACGTCCTTGGGAAGGGCGCGGACGCCGCAATGCGTCCGCAAGGGGAGAGCTGACGCGCACCCTACGCCCGCGGCGCGGTCCGTCAACGGGGGCGCGACGCTGCAGCGCGCTGGGCGGAACCCGGGCGAAGACCGTGCGTTGTTCCTCACGCTGCGGCGGACCGGAATCAGCCGGCGCCGCGGCCTCTCAGCCATGGGGATCCATTGCGATGACCTCTGAAAAGCCCGACGACCCGCCAACGCCGGCTCCGCCATTGGGCGAGGCGGACGCGAAACCGCCGCGGCGGACCCTGCTCAAGAATATCTCCAGCGGGGCGCTGAGCGGCGTGGTGATCGGCGTCGCGGTGGGGGCGGTGCTCGTCTACACCCTGGATCCGGTCGAGCTGACCGGCCGGCTCGGCTCGCGCGCGGTGCTCTTCCTCGGCTTTGAAGCCGGGTTTGCGGGCGCCATCATCGGCGGGATCCTGGGCGGCCTCAGCGGGTTGCGCAACACGCCCTGATCAGCGAAGCACGCCGCGCGCCGCGAAACGGCGCGCAAACCCCCAGAGCAGAAGCAGGCTCAGCGCGATCACGGCCGAGAAGGCCGCGTTGCCCGGCCCCAGCACCTCCCAGGCGCCCGCCAGCGCGTAATGATAAAACACGCTGACGCCGTAGAGCACGATCGCGGCGAGAAAACCCGTCGCGGCGAACCGGCTGCGCAGAAGCAGGGCGAGGCTCGAACCGAAAGCCGTAAACACCGTCAGCGCCCAGACGGCGACATACCAGGCGGGGAATCCCTCGAAATAGGCGAGCTGATCCGGCGGCATGCCGTCCGGCGGCCCGGCCGTCTGGATCTGGATGTACAGCATGACGGGAAAGGCGTTCCACAGAACGGCGAGCCCTGACACGACCCAGTACCAGAGCGGCGTTTGCGCGCGCATTGCGGCGTCTGCCATGATGTTTCCCTCGAAAACCCTGTTCCGGGCAAGGGTATGTCAGGACATGCCGGACGCCAAGCGGATGCGCGCGCAGCGCGCTCAGATGTCCAGCAGAAGGCGCTGCGGGTTTTCCAAACTCTGCTTGACGCGCACCAGGAAGGTCACCGCTTCCTTGCCGTCGACGATCCGGTGGTCATAGCTCAGCGCCAGATACATCATCGGCCGGATCTTCACCTCGCCGTTGATGGCCATCGGACGCTCCTGGATCTTGTGCATCCCGAGAATGCCCGATTGCGGCGCGTTCAGGATCGGCGAGCTCATCAGCGAGCCGTACACCCCGCCGTTGGAGATGGTGAAGGTCGCCCCTTGCATCTCCTCCAGGCCGAGCTGGCCGTCGCGCGCGCGCTTGCCAAGATCGATGATGTCCTTCTCGATCTGGGCGAGAGACTTCTGGTCGCAGTCGCGCACCACCGGCACGACAAGGCCGCGATCTGTGCCGACCGCAACGCCGACATCGTAGAAGTTCTTGTAGATGACGTCGGTTCCGTCGATTTCCGCATTGACCGCGGGAAGCTCCTGGAGCGCGGCCACGCACGCCTTCACGAAGAAGCTCATGAAGCCGAGCTTCACGCCATGCTTGGCCGTGAAGTCGTCCTGAACCGCCTTGCGGAGCGCCATGATGGCGCTCATGTCGGCCTCGTTATAGGTCGTGAGGATGGCCGCCGTGTTCTGGGCCTCCTTCAGCCGCCGCGCGATCGTCTGACGCAGGCGCGTCATCTTCACGCGCTCCTCGCGCGGGCCGGTGTCGCGCGGCGCCTTGGCTTCCCGCGGCTGCGAGGGAGCCGACGCGGCGGCGCCTTCAAGCGCCTTGAGCGCGTCTCCCTTCGTCACGCGGCCATCCTTGCCGGTGCCTTCCACCTTGCCGAGATCAAGGTTCTTTTCTTCCGCGATGCGCTTCGCCGACGGCATCGCCCGGGCCTCCTCACCGGAGGACTTGCCGGCGGGCTTCGAGGCGGTTTCGCCTTGGGCTTCCGCCGGAGCCGCCCCGGCTGAGGCGCCTTCGCGGATTTTCGCCACCACCTGGTCGGGTTCCACCGTGTCGCCTTCGGAGACCAGTTGCTCCTCAAGAACGCCCGCAACCGGGGTCGGCACCTCGACGGCGACCTTGTCGGTTTCGATCTCAAGAAGCGCCTGATCCTGCTCGACGGCCTCGCCCGGTTTGACCAGCCAGGAGCCGACCGTGCCCTCGGCGACGCTTTCGCCCATGACGGGCACTTTCGCCTCGACAAGATCGCCGCCGCCGGAGGCGCCGTTTGACTTCGCGCTCTTGTCCTTGGTCTCCGATTTCTTGTCGGATTTCGGGGCCTTAGATGTCGAAGCCGCGCCGTCGCCGTCCAGCTCGCCGAGCTTGGAGCCGATCTCCACGGTGTCGCCTTCCTTCGCGGTGATCGCGCTGATCACGCCGTTGCTTTCAGCGCGCACCTCGACGGAAACCTTGTCGGTCTCGAGCTCGACGAGAATGTCGTCCTTGCTCACGCCGTCGCCTTCGGAGACCTGCCAGGCGCCGACAGTGGCCTCGGTGACGCTTTCGCCAAGCTGGGGAACGGTGATGTCGGTCATGGGTACGGTCTCGTCTCAGATCGGATGAGGGGTGCGGGAGCCGCCGGCCTATTTGCCGAGCGCCTCCTCGATGAGGGCTTTCTGCTGGGCCTGGTGCTTGGAGAGGACGCCGGTGGCGGGCGAGGCCGCCGCCGGACGGCCGGCATAGCGCGGACGGCTCGCCTTCATCTCCGCCTTCTCCATGCAGAATTCGATGTAGGGATCGACGAAGGTCCAGCCGCCCATATTGCGCGGCTCTTCCTGGCACCAGACCACTTCCGCGTTGGGGAAGCGCTTGAGTTCGTCGATCACGGATTTCGCCGGGAAGGGATAGAACTGCTCGACACGCAGCAGGTAGACATCCTCGATGCCCTGCTCCTCGCGCGCCTCCAGCAGGTCGTAATAGACCTTGCCCGAGCACAGCACGACGCGGCGGATCTTGCCGTCCTCGGCGAGCGTCTGGTTCGCGCGGCCGGTGGCGACGTCCTCCCGGCCCTCGCGCACCTTCATGTCGGCGTCGTCCCAGAGCACGCGGTGGAAGGACGAGCCCTGCCCCATCTCGAAGAGCGGGCTGACGCAACGCTTGTGACGCAGCAGCGATTTCGGCGTCATGATCACGAGCGGCTTGCGGAAATTGCGGTGGATCTGCCGCCGCAGCACGTGGAAATAGTTCGCAGGCGTCGAGCAGTTGACCACCTGCATGTTGTCTTCCGCGCAAAGCTGCAGGAAGCGCTCGAGCC
>CAZLOV010000073.1:0-11658 GCA_964561235.1 uncultured Caulobacterales bacterium | reverse complement strand
GCTGGCCGAGAGGGTGTCGATGTCCAAGAAAACCGCGAACGACAACCGCAGCTTCAAAAAAGGCGATTACATCGTGTATCCGGCGCATGGCGTCGGGCGCGTGGTGGGCGTCGAACAGGAAACCGTGGCCGGTTTTCCGATCGAGATGTACGTCGTCTCCTTCGAGCAGGACAAGATGACCCTGCGCGTACCGACGGCGAAGGCGGAAGCCTCCGGCATGCGCGCGCTGGCGAATGACAAGGTGCTCAAGGACGCGCTCAAGACGCTGTCCGGCAAGGCCAAGGTCAAGCGCACCATGTGGAGCCGCCGCGCCCAGGAATACGAAGCCAAGATCAATTCCGGCGACCTGATCTCCATTGCGGAAGTCGTGCGCGATCTGCATCGCGACGAGGACCAGCCCGAGCCGTCCTATTCCGAACGCCAGCTCTATGAGAGCGCGCTCGACCGCATGGCCCGCGAAGTTGCGGCCGTGGAAAAGGTCGATCGCGACAAGGCGCTCGAGATCCTCTCCAACTCCCTGCGCAAGGCGGCCTGACCCCTTTACGCGCAGGATGGACGAACACGCCCCGCCCGGCCCCGCCGGGCGGGGTTTTTCGCGCCTGAGGGGTCTGCGGCGCCCCGCCGCACATAGAGGGTGAACCGGTCTCTGGGGGCGTGCGTAAAACCCTATGAAAAACGCAAGAGATCGGAGCCGTCATGACCTATGCCTCCGCCCCGCGTCGTTCCGCGGACCCGGATCGCCAGTACCTCAAGCGCGCGATGGATGCGCCGCTGCTTGAACGGGAAGAAGAGCTTCAGCTTGCGATCGCGTGGAAAGAGCATGGCGATGAAGAGGCCCTGCACAAGCTGACGACGGCCTACATGCGTCTCGTCGTCTCCATTGCGGCAAAGTTCCGCCATTACGGTCTGCCGTTCCCCGACCTCGTTTCGGAGGGCAATATCGGACTGATGCAGGCGGCTGCGCGTTTCGAGCCGGAGCGCGAGGTGCGATTTTCCACCTACGCAAGCTGGTGGATCCGTTCGTCAATCCAGGACTACGTGCTGCGCAACTGGTCGATCGTGCGTACCGGCACGACGGCGGCGCAAAAGTCCCTCTTCTTCAATCTTCGCCGGCTGCGCGCGCTGATCCGCGACATGGGTTCAGGCGCGTTGAGCCCGGAAAACCGCGCTTATGTCGCTCAGGCGCTGAAGGTGGGCGAGGACGACGTCCACTCGATGGCGGCGCGTCTGGCGGCGGTGGACCGCTCGCTCAATGCGCCCTTCTCCGAGGACGGCGACGGCGAGTGGCAGGACCTGCTCGCGGATGACCGCCCCCAGCCGGAGGCCGAGGTGATGGAGCGCCGCGACAGCGCCCAGCGCGGCAAATGGCTGGAGGAAGCGCTTTCGCGGTTGTCCGAGCGCGAACAGCTCATCATCCGGGAACGCCGCCTGCGCGAGGACGGCGTGACGCTGGAAAAGCTCGGCGAACGCCTCGGCATCTCCAAGGAGCGCGTCCGCCAGATCGAGCATCAAGCGCTCAACAAGCTGCGCAAGGCGCTTACCGAGACGGTCGGCGATCCGGTGGAGGCGGGCCTTATCCCGGTGAATTGAGCGGGTTCGCGTATCCGTCCTCGAGAGCCGATAGCATGGCGGGACCGGATAGTTCGATCATCGGTCCGTTTCGATCCACGAGCCAGCCGCGCACCTCGACCCGCGCGCCCGCCAGCGCCAGCGGGTCGAGGCCCTGTGCGTCGAACAGCGGGCGCGCCTCCGGCCGGATCATCACGGTGAAATCGGTGCGCCAGTCCGGCCCGAAATTCAGATAGACCCGGCCGTCACGGCCTTCCGCGGCATCCAGCACGATCCCTTCGACGATTTGTTCGCTGTAGAGCAAGGGCGACAACGCCTCCGCGCTCGCCGGCCAGGCGCGCAGGGCGCCGGTCGCCCAGCCGCCGCGACCGTTTGCGCGCGCCGACCGCTCCGGGACCGCCAGTTCAGCCGACGTCTCAGGGTCGGCGAGGCTTGAAACCGCCGCGAGCCCCAGCTCGACCAGTTCCGCCTGCAACCAGCGATCGCCCCATCTCAACTGCGCAATACGGCGGCCATAGCGGTCGAGCCCGCCGTCCGGGGTCTCGACGACCAGGGCTGAGCCCGCCGCCTCGCGGAAGGCGGCGACATGGGCCGCGGCGGCGGCGGCCTCCTGTGAGGCTTCCGGCAGACGAACGCCGGCGAGGATCACCGTCACGCCGTCCTCGCCGACGAAGCGGTCAGGCCGCGAGGCGTCAGGCTCGAACGCCTGGGGAGACGCCGGCGCCGCCGGGGGCGGCGCGGTCTGCGCCGCGCCGTCGTCGCCGCATCCGGCAAGAAAGAACGAGGAGATGATGACGGCGGCGCGCGACATGGTCTTTCCCCCGGCGTTGAGCCTTCCGGAAAGACAAACGCGCCGCCGTCCTCAAATCCGGCGCGTCAGAAGCGCGCATCCAGACGGACCCAGACACCTGCGCCAGGGCCCGGCAGGCGCTCGCCCACCGGCACGCCAAGGCCGGGATTGCGGTTGTAGCCCGCCAGATGCTCCCGATAGCGGTGATCGAGCACGTTCTCGACGCCCGCCGAAAGCCCGACGCGCTCGTTCACATCCAGCCGCGAGACAAGGTTGACCACCACATAGCCCGGCGTCTCCTCCTCGGAATTGGTCAGCGAGACGCGATCCTGCTCTGCGACGGCGACCAACTCGGCGCCGGCGAGCCAGCGCCCGCCGTCCGCTGCGAAGGTCACCCGCAGATTGTCCGGCGTGATGCGGTAGAGCGCGTCGTCGATGTCGCGCCGGTCGCCGCGCACGAGATTGATCACGCCGTCGGCCCGGAAAATCCACGGAAGATCCATGCCGAAATCGGCGTCGAACCCGTAAAGCCGCGCCTCCACGCCGGAAAAGCGCAGCGGCGTCGGATCCCCGTTGTTTGCCGCGACCATCTCCAGCGGGGTGTCGACGACGCCGATCGTGTTCGGTTCAGCCGGCACGCCCTGAACGTAGTCGTCGATCCAGCTGGCGTAGACCGTCGCGCGCGCATAGGCCGTGCGGCCGCGCCAGTCGAAACCCGCTTCAAGCGCTGTCGCCGTTTCCGCATCGAGATCAAGCGAGCCGACATAGACATTGCCGTCGGCAAGCCCGGCGGACGCGCCGATCGGCAGCCAGCCGAAGCGCTGAAGATAGCCGGGCGCGCGGTTCTTGCGCGAAGCCGCAGCGCGCAGATCGAGTTCCGGGGTGAGCGCATAGGCCAGCCGCACAACGCCGTCGACGGTCAGCGCATCCCATTCGCGATCCGCCGCGATGAAGGCCGACTGCAGCACGCGCGGACCCATGGGCAAGGCCGGGCCGACCACGGGCACGCCGGCCTGCGCCTCATGCGCATCCACCCGCAGACCGCCATAGATGTGCAAGGGGCCGCGATCGCCCTCCCATTCCGCAAACACGCCCGCGCGCGAGATGCCAACGCTGTTGAACGGGGTCACGAAGAAGTCGGCGTTGTTCGGATTGGTGACCGTCATCTGGTGACGCGTCTGCTCGCCGTCGACGCCGATGCGGATCTCGCCGTCCAGCCAGTCGCGCGCCGCCTCGCCCCGGCCGGCCCAGGTCTCCGCGCTCGCCAGCGTGCGTCTCGACGCCATGGGCGAAGGAACCGGGCGCCGGGCGTTGCTCATCCCGTGATCGATCCGGGCGTGGTCCGTGGAGACGTCGAAGCGCCATTCGCCGGCGCGCGTGGTCAGCTGGGCCCGGCTGAAATTGGAGTCGAAGAACTCGATATCGAGCGGGAACGGCGGATTGCCGGTCGGTCCCGTTTCCTGACGGCGGAAATCAAGGCGAAGCTCGCCGGCGTCTCCCAGCCTGCGCGCATAGCCCGCGCCCCAGACGAAGCGCTCATGCTCGGTGCCGTTAAGCGTTCCCAGCGGCGTTTCGACATCGCCGCCCTCTTCTTCGGAGATGATCAGCTGCAGGCGGTTGTCCGCATCGGCGAGGCCGGCGATGCCGCCGGCGGCGTAGCTCTCGTTATTGCTTCGATAGACGCCGGTGAACTCCGCGCTCACGTCGATTTCGCCGTCGTCTGAAAAGGGCAGCGATTTCAGGACCGCATTGACCCGCGCGCCGATGGCGGGGCCGGCGCTGACGGGGGCCGGACCGCGGGTGATCTCCAGCCGCTCAAGCAAAGGCGCGGGGGCGTAGTGCAGCGGCGGATCCATCAGGTTCGGCCCGCCGGATCCGAATGTCTGGCCGTTGATGGAGACGGGCACGCGCGCGCCGAACAGGCCGCGGTGCTGCACCTGGCCCGACAGCGCGCCATTGTCGATCAGCGCGCCGCCGGGAAGCCGGGCGGCGAGCGCTGCGGCGTCCGGCGCAAGGGCGGGCGCGGTCTGGCCCTGAACGACCAGGGCCTCCTCGGAAAGCACCGGCTGCCGGCCGGTCACGGTGATCACATCGACCCAGACCGGGTCCTCTTCGGAGACAGCCAGCGCAGCAGCGCCGGCAAGCAGCATGGACAGCATGGAAACGGCCTCGTTTCTGAACAGGAAAGGCGCGCAAGGCCGAGCCTGCGCGCATGGACAGCGTTCAGAAACGGATGGGAGGGGCGCGAACCCCCAGAGGCGGTCCCGCCGCGCAGCGCGGCGTCAGGCTGAGCGGGCTCGAGGCCGGACGCGCGGCGGCGGGGCGCTCGGGCGCATCAAGGACGACGGCGGCCGCCGCCACGCTGTGCGCGTGAGCAAAACAGGCCGGGCAATCGCCGTGGCCGGCGTGGGGATCGGGCTGCTCGCCGCCAAGCCCGAAAAGCTCCGACAGCCCGGCGGCGTGCGCTCGGGCTTCCGCGCTGTGATGGACGGCGCCGCAAAGAAGGCGCGCCTCGTCATGGCCGGCATGCGCGGCTTCGGCAACCGCCCCCGACAAGCCCGCTTTCAGCAGGAGCAAAGCCGCGGCGACGCGGATCACGATGGCGTGACAGCGGAACATCTTCAAGAATTACGACGCGCTGAAGCCGCCGGCAAGCACACGGGACGCACGCCCTGCGGCGGTTCCCGGCGCACGGCGGCGAAGGCCGGCCGCCTTTCGCGCGAGTGATCGAAAGGTGTTGTTGATTCACCGGTCGGTGAATATCTTCAGATGCATGGCGAGGCCCCGCACCTTTGATGAATCCGCCGTTCGCCGGCGCGCTCTGGACGCCTTCCTGCGGGACGGGTTTGAAGCGACGTCGCTGTCGGGTCTTGAAGCCGCGACAGGGCTCGACCGTCGCCAACTCTACAACAGCTTCGGCGACAAGCGGGCGATGTTCACCCGCGCGCTCGACGATTTCGCCGAGCTGGCGGGCGCGCGCTTTCTTGCGCCGCTGGAATCTCCCGGAGCCGGCGCAGAGGCCGTGCGCAGCGTCCTGCACGCGATGATCGACTTCTCCGCAACGCCGGAAGGCCGGTGCGGATGCCTTTTCACCAACACGGCGCGAGAGCCCGTCGCACGCGACAGCGCCGTCGAAAAAAGGCTGGACGCCTTTTTCGAGCGTATACGGCTCGCCTATCGCAACGCGCTTGAAGGCGCAGCGGCGTCCGGCGCGCCGGACCGGCGGACCGATCCGGAGGCCCTGTCGCATTTTTTCCTGAGCGTGCATCTCGGCCTGTGCGTCATGGCGCGCGCCGGCCTTCCCGCCGATTCGCTTTCACGCGCCGCCGAGGAAGCGTCGAAACGCATTCCGTAAAGCTTTTGGACCGTTTTTCACCGATCATTGAACCTCAGATCCGAAAGGAACCTCGCCCATGTCCCCAATGTCCCTGACACGGCGGCCGGTCATCGCGGCCGCAGCTGTTGCAGCGTCCGTGCTGCTTGGCGGATGTCTCCAGCTGCTGCCGGCGCTCGCCCCGTCCGCAAAAGACGTCGAGCCCGGCATCAGCGCCGACTTCCCCTATGAGCGGCGCTTCATCGAGGTGAACGGCTCGCGCATGGCCTATGTCGAAGCCGGCGAAGGCGACCCGATCCTGCTGGTGCACGGCAATCCGACCAGCAGCTATCTCTGGCGCAACGTCATTCCGCATCTCGAAGATTCCGGCCGGGTGATCGCGGTGGACCTGATCGGGATGGGCGCCAGCGACAAGCCCGACATCGCTTACCGCTTCGAGGATCATGCGGACTATCTGGCGGGCTTCATCGAGGCGATGGCGCTCGAGAACGTCACCCTCGTGCTGCACGACTGGGGCGGCGCGCTCGGTCTGGACTACGCCGCCCGGCATCCGGGCGATGTTCGCGCCATCGCGCTGATGGAAACCGTGACGATGCCGATGCCGTGGAGCGATGCAAGCCTGCCCGAGCGCTACATCTTCGGCCGGCTGCGCGATCCCGAGGGCGGGTTCGAGCTGGCTGCTGAACGCAACTATTTCATCGAACGCATGCTGCCGATGATGGCCGGCCGCGACCTTTCGGAAGCCGAAATGGCCGCATATCGCGCGCCGTTCCCCACCCCGGAGAGCCGCCTGCCGGTGGCGCAATGGCCGGTCGAACTGCCGCTCGGCGGGGAGCCGGCGGACAATGTCGCGCGCATCCAGGAAAACTATGACTGGCTGCGCGGTGCGGACACGCCACTTCTGCTCGTGCGCGCCGAGCCGGGCGTGATCATGAAGCCGGCCATGCTGGAGCGCCTGCGCGCGGACCTGCCTCGCATGGAGGAGGCGTTCGTCGGATCGGGCTTCCACTACATCCAGGAGACCCAGCCGACCCGGATCGGTGAGGCGCTGGCGGCCTGGTTGGAGGATATCGAGGCTCAGAGCTGAGCCGTTGCGGGGCGTTGCAGAGCCCGTCTCCGCAGCGCCTCGCCCCCTCGGGCGGCCAGGCCGACACCTCGAACGCGATCGCAAGCCTGGGCGCCCGACTGCGGAATGGCGCAGTCCCGGGCCGTACATGGGACAAAAAAAACCACCAGCCGGCCCGGCTGGGGCGCAACGAAGAATTCCGCCGTGTCCGCGCCTGCAGCAGGTGATGGCGGCTTACATCCGGAAGGGTCGCCCGGGCGGTTGTCGAACGTGCTCATCGCCTGCCCGCCGCCCCGCCTCGACGCGGCGCAATCACGCGTGCGCCGGCCCGGCGGGCCTTGAGCCCTGACAGCGCGGCCGAACGCGCTTATGGTCCGCCTGCGGCGCATGTCCCCGTAGCTCAGCAGGATAGAGCACCGGATTCCTAATCCGGGGGTCGCAGGTTCAAATCCTGCCGGGGACGCCAGCACCCCGCCGCAGCCGGCTTGGTCGCGGCCCCGCCTACTGGCCCGCCAGAGCCGTCATGCGCGGCGCGCCGGCAGCCGTGGTCAGGAAGGCCTCCGCCGTTGCGGCGCTGCGGAAGGCGGCCGCCTCGGCCCCGGCCGGATCACCCGCCGGAGCGTCCAGCGAGGCCGCCGGTCCGCCGCCGAACGCGAGATCCTCGATGAAGGGAAACAGCGTGGCGAAGACTTCCGACTGAGCGCGGACATTGGCGTAGGTCACGCCGCCGTCGAAAATGACGTAGGTCTTCACGACGAGCGCATCGCCTGTGCTGAGCGCCGTCGCCGTCCGGATCACGGTGTTGAACCGGTTGATGGCCTCGAGCGGAACGCTCGCCGACCAGATGCCGAAAATCTCAAGGCCGCGGCAGGCGCCGGCCTCGTCGCACACCGCCGGCGCGTAATAGACGTTGCGCCCCTGCATCTTGGCGAGGATCTCGCCGCCTTCCGACGCGGAGACCGTCCCGCCCTGATCGACGACAAGCTGGCGCACCTGCTCCAGCGTGATGGCTTCAATCACCTCGTTGGGCGCAAGCCGGCGCGGCTCTGCCTGCTGGGCCGAGGCGGCCGCTGGAAGGCCGAGCAACATCGCGCCGGCCAATGCTGCCGCTTGAAGATCCGTGAACATAAAAACCATCCCCCTCTGGTTAATCTGAAAACAGCCTAGCAGGGGCGGGCCCCCGTTCAACGCATGGATCAGTCCGGCAGGTATCGCGCCGGCAGGGGATAGGCCTCGGTTTCCGGCTGCCAGAAGACCGTGACGATCCACCAGCGCTGGCCGTCGTCGAGAAGCTGGATCGAGTTGATCCCGCGCATGAACGGGTCCGCGTCCGGCTCGCGCCGCGCCTCATACGTGGAGAACGCATGGGTGAGGCCGCCATAGCGTTCAGACGAGCGCGCGATCTCCGTCTCGTAAAACGCGTTCTCGGCAAAGCCCGCCCCGGCGCGCGCAACATAATCCTCGACGGTCCATACGACTGCGCGCGCAGCGCCGTCTTCCGGCGCCGCGATCGGTATCAGCCGCGCGCCCGGCGCGAAGAGGGAGCGGAAACGGTCCCAGTCGCGCGGGCCCGCAGGGCCGGAGATCACGTCGTAGAGCGCCTCGATGATCGCGTCTTCCGAAGCGACGTCGGCGGGGACGGCCTCAACTGCGGCGGCTTCAGCGCCTTCGGCCTGGGCGAGCGCCGGGATGGAGGGCGCTGCGGCGAGCGCGGCGGCGGCTGCCGCCGCGCGGAGGAATGTCGGCATGGCGGAAATCCTTTCCTGTCCTGTTGAAGCCACTCTAGGACCGCTGCGCGCCCCCCGGCAAACGCCCCCTAGAGGCGCGCTTCGTAGACCCGGTTGAAGGGGGCCTCGAGCGCGCTGCGCACATGGGTGAAGCCGCCCGCGCGCATGACTTCCGTGGTCTTCGCCGGACCGGCTTGGGCGCCCATGCCTTCGGCGACCTCCTGGTCGAGCGAGCACGGCACGCAGATCATCGTCGAGGCGCCGTAATAGAGCCGGCTGACGGGGTTCATGTTCTCCGCCAGCGTGTCGCGGCTCATCGGCTCGACGACCATCCAGGCGCCGTCAGGCTTGAGCGCCCTGGCGGTCGCCGCCGCGGCGCCGCGGGGATCGCCCATGTCGTGCAGGCAGTCGAAATAGCAAACCAGGTCGAACGCGCCTTCCGGAAGGTCCTTGGCCGCGGCGACCTGGAAGTCGGCGTTGGAAAGCCCGTGTGCGGCGGCGTGTTCGCGCGCGCTTTCGATGGAGGCCTCGTGGAAGTCGAAGCCGGTGAAGGTCGAATTGGGAAACGCCCTGGCCATCAGCGCTGTGGAGAAGCCCTGCCCGCAGCCGACATCGGCCACGCGCGCGCCGGCCTCCAGCTTCTCGGTCACGCCTTCGAGCGCCGGCAGCCACTCCTGCACCAGCGAATTGACGTAGGTCGGGCGGAAGAAGGCGCCGGTCGCGCAGAACAGGCAGGCGGCGTGATCGCCCCAGCCCACGCCGGAACCGTCGCGGAAGGCTTTCGTCACCTTGTCCTGAGCTTCAAGACAGGACGCGATGGTGTCGAACGCGCCCATCATGAACACCGGGCTGTCCTCGATGACGAAGACCATGGCCTGCTCGGGGCTGATGGAGAACACCCCTGTCTCCAGCTCGACCTCGATATAGCCCCCCGCCGCCATCGCGCAGAGCCATTCGCGCACATAGCGCTCGTGCAGCCCCAGCCGGGCGGCGAGTTCGTGGGACGTTTGCGGCCCGCCCTCGTGCAAGCCCTTCCAGAGGCCGAGTTCGCCGCCGATGCGCGCCAGCGGCACGCTCATCCCGGCGCCGAGATCATTGAGCATCTTGCCTACGAAGGCATGGAGCTTCTCTTCGTTCAGTTCCGTCATCGGCCTGTCGTCCCGATTAGGCGTATGGTTAATGAAACCCTAAACCTTCCATCTGACAGGCTTAAGACAGAACACCTCCCACGAGAGCGGCGGGAATGCAGGCGACTCTGCGTATTCTTCCCTGAAAGCGTCCGCCGGGGCGGCGGGGCCAGGGAGAAACAGGCGTGGGACAAAGCGCCGACACGCAAGCGGATGCGCAGGATGTGGCGCGCGCAGCCAGCGGCGATCAGGCGGCGATGGCCCGGCTTTATCGCCGCCATGCGCGCCGGATCCAGGCTGTCGCCTTCCGGCTGACGCGCGATGCGGCGCTTTCGGAGGATGTGGTGCAGGACGCGTTCATAAAGCTCTGGCGCAAGGCGGAGACCTTCGACGCCGAAAAGGCCAGCGTCTCCGTCTGGCTCTCGCGCATCGCGGCGAATGCGGCGGTGGACGCCATGCGCCGGCGCAAGCGGCTCGCCTTCACCGACGAGCCGCCGGATGCGGTCGACCCGGCCGACGGGCCGGAAGACCAGCACCATGAAAGCGTAATGCAGCGGGCGGTGCGCAGCGCGATCGACGCGCTTCCCGAACGTCAGCGCATCGCCCTGACGCTGGCGACCTATTCCGGCCTCACCGCCGCGGAAGTGGGCGAGGCGGTAGGGCTTGGCGAACGCGGCGCGGAGAGCCTGCTCGGGCGGGCGCGCGCCAATGTGAAAAAGGCGCTGGCCGAACAGGGCCGGCGGCTGCTGGAGGCATGAAGCCCATGACGACGAGGCAAGACGAGGCGCTTGAACGGCTGGAGGCCGTCATCGCCGCCTGGGGCGCGGATCCGGACGGCTGGCCCGAGGCGGACCGCAGGCTGCTGGAGGTGGGAGGGGTTTCGGAGATGCTGGCCGGGCGGCTGGCGGAAGAAGCTGCCTTCGACGCCCTGCTGCGCGATCTGCCCGAGGCGCCGCCCCTTCCCGGCCGGCTGGAGGACGCCGTGCTCGCCGCCGGGGCGGAGATCGCGCGGACGCGCAGCGCCGGCGGGTCGGGCTGGATGCTGCGCCTTCGCGGCGCGCTGGAGAACGCGCTCGGCGCGGATGTCTTCGCCCCCGGGCGCCTCGCCGGAGCAGGCGCGGCTTTTGCGGCGGCCGTGGTGATCGGGGCCGGCCTTGGCCAGGTCGCGCCCGCCGCGCAGACATCGCCTGAAGACGCCTTTTACGCGCTGGCCGCCTCGGACCCCTTCCTGGGGCTTGAGACCGGCCTCGCCGAGCTGGAGGCTTCGTGATGAACGCCCTTCGCCTGCTTTTGATCGTCAGCCTGCTGGGAAACGCCGCTCTCGGCGGCTTCATCGCCAGCCGGGCCTTCAATCCGCCCGTCCCGCCGGCGCCGGTCGAAGCCGCCGGCGCGCCGCCCGAGCTGCGCGCCTTTGGCGATCTGCGCCGCCTGCGGCGCCTACCGCCTGAAGAACGCGCCCCCGCGCGCGCCGCGATCGAGGCGCAACTGCCGGATCTGCGCGCGGCAGGCCGGAACAGCGCGATGGCGCTGCGTGCGCTCGACGAGGCCATGCACGCGGAGCCCTTCGACGCAGACGCCGCCCGCGCCGCCGCCGCCGCGCTTGCGCAGGCGCGCGCGGATCAGGCGGAGATCACCACAGGCATCATCATTGATGTCTTCGAGACGCTCAGCCCTGAGCGCCGCGCCCAATTCCTCGAAAGCCGCGCAGGCTCCGGTCCCCGGCCGGGCGAGCGGCTGCGCGAAAGGATGCGCGAACGCGCCGCGGAGCGCCGCCTTGAGGAGGGCGCAAGCGAGACGGGCGCGCCCAATTAGCCGCAGCGGGCGGGAGGGGTTCGCTGCGTATCCTCACGGCAAGGCGCGCCGGAACGGACCGCCCCACCCGTAGCGGGCGCGACGACCCCTCCCGGCCCGGCGCCCTCTGCGCCCGGTCCGGCGCGCCTTGCACCCGCAAGCCAAGCCCACGGAGACCTCATGATGACCCTGAAGACCCTGAACCGACTGGCGCTCGGCGCCGCCGCGCCGGCGCTGCTGTTGAGCGCCGCGCC
>CAZLOV010000072.1:0-11737 GCA_964561235.1 uncultured Caulobacterales bacterium | reverse complement strand
ATTTTGAGGGCGAACGCGCGCATCAGTTCCGCCTTCTGCGCGCGGTGAAGAACCGGTTCGGCCCGACCGACGAGATCGGCGTGTTCGAGATGGCCGAAGCCGGCCTTCAGGAAGTGACCAATCCGTCCGCCCTGTTCCTCGACGGGCGCGGCGAAGCCGCCTCCGGCGCGGCTGTCTTCGCCGGCGTGGAAGGCACCCGGCCGGTGCTCACGGAGATCCAGGCGCTCGTCGCCCCCGCCGCCTTCGGAACGCCGCGCCGGGCGGTGGTCGGCTGGGACGGCGGACGCCTCGCGATGGTGCTCGCCGTGCTGGAAGCGCGCGCAGGGGTGAGCTTCGGCGGACGGGACGTCTATCTCAACGTGGCTGGCGGACTGAAGATTTCCGAACCCGCCGCCGATCTCGCCGTGGCGGCTGCGCTGGTTTCCTCATTCGCGGACAAGCCACTGCCCGCCGACAGCGTGGTGTTCGGCGAAATCGCGCTCTCGGGCGACGTGCGCCCCGCCGGGCGCGCCGCCGCGCGGCTTCGCGAGGCGGAAAAGCTCGGTTTCTCGCGCGCCATTGCGCCGCGGCTCCCGGCCGCCGACGCGCCACGTGGCGTTAACGTTACGTCGGTGGAAACAGTTCATGGTTTAATTGAGCTGTTCGGTCCGCTGGACGACTGATCGGCAGGCCTTGAGGGAGGCGCGCATGGGTGCGGGACTGGCCGGGTTCGACATCGCTGCCCTGATCGTAATCTTCATTTCCGGCGTCATGGCGCTCACGCGCGGTTTCGTGCGGGAGGCGCTTACGGTGACCGCCTTCGTGGCGGCGGCTCTTGGCGCCCTCTGGCTCAGGCCGGTCTTCGCCGATCTCGCCTACAATCTGCTGGAAAGCCCGGTCGCCGCCAACGCGGCCGCGCTGATCACGGTGTTCCTGCTGATCTATCTGGCCGTCAGCTTCGTGACGCGTTCGCTCGTCAAGCATGTGAAATCCGGCGAAGACGTCTCGGTGATCGACCGCACGGCGGGGTTCGGCTTCGGCGTGGCGCGCGGCCTCGTTCTCCTCGGACTGGTCGTGCTGGTGTTTCAAAACGCCGCGCCCAACGCACAGCCCGACTGGCTGCGCGGCGCGCGCGTCTATCCGCTCGCCAGCGCCACAGCGTCGCTTTTGCAGTCGCTCGCGCCGGACGGAAGCTGGGCTGCGCGCGGGGATGCTGCGCAGGATGATGAAGAAGACCTTGACCGGGAGGGGCTTGAGCGCCTTATCAGCGGCTCGAACAATGACGAGGACGGATGATGCGACCGGTCGCCCCCCTCACGACCCTCGCCTACGACGCCGCCAGCGACAAGCCGCGCGAGGAGTGCGGGGTCTTCGGCGTGCGGGGCGCGGACAAGGCTGCGGTGCTGGCGGCCTTCGGGCTTCACGCGCTTCAGCATCGCGGACAGGAAGCCTGCGGCATCACCAGCTATGACGGGGCGCGCTTCCACTCCGAGCGCCGCCTCGGCCTGGTGAGCGAACACTTCACCGATCCCGCCGTGCTCGACGCGCTCGCAGGCGACATGGCCATCGGGCATGTGCGCTACTCAACCTCCGGCGCGCCGGTGCTGCGTAATGTCCAGCCGCTCTACGCCGACGTGCGCGGCGGCGGCGTCGCCATCGCGCATAACGGCAATCTGACCAACGCCCGCGCCCTGCGGGCGGAACTCGTCGCCGGCGGGGCCATCTTCCAGTCGACTTCCGACACCGAGGTGATCATCCAGCTGGCGGCGCGGTCGCGCGAGCCGGGCGCGGCTGATCGCCTGCTGCAAGCGCTGCGTCAGGTGGAAGGCGCCTTCGCGCTCGTCGCGCTCGCCAATGACCAGCTGATCGGCGCGCGCGACCCGCTGGGCATACGGCCGCTCTGCATGGGCGAGCTGGACGGGGCGATCATCTTCGCCTCGGAGAGCTGCGCGCTGGACATGATCGGCGCGACGTTCCTGCGCGAGGTCGAGCCGGGCGAGGCGGTGATCGTCACACAGGGCGGCGTCGAAAGCCGCCGCTACGCGCCCGCCGCTCCAGCGCGGCCCTGCGCCTTTGAATACATCTATTTCGCCCGCCCCGATTCGGTGCTCGGCGGACGCTCGATCTATGAGGCCCGCAAGCGCATGGGCATCCGTCTCGCGCAGGAATGCCCCGCCGAGATCGACGTCGTGGTGCCGGTGCCCGACAGCGGCATGACCAGCGCCCTGGGTTACGCCGAGGAGATCGGAAAACCCTTCGACCTGGGCATCATCCGCTCGCACTTCGTCGGGCGCACCTTCATCCAGCCGACCCAGGCCAAGCGCGATCTCGGCGTTCGGCGCAAGCACGCCGCCAACGCTGCTGCGCTGAAAGGCAAGCGGGTGCTGTTGATCGACGACTCCATCGTGCGCGGCACCACCTCGAAGAAGATCGTCCGCATGGTGCGTGAAGCCGGCGCGGTTGAAGTCCATTTCCGCTCCGCCTGTCCGCCCATCACACATCCGGACTTCTACGGCATCGACATGCCGATGCGCGAAGAACTGATGGCTGCGAGCCACGATCTTCAGAAAATGCAGGAAATGCTCGAAGCCGACAGCCTTGGCTTCCTGTCGGTGGACGGTCTGTACTGGGCGGTCACCGGCGAGGCGCGCGACCCTGAGCGTCCCCAGCTCGCAGACCATTACTTCACCGGCGAATATCCGACCCGTCTCGTCGACCGCGACGGCGACAGCGCGGACAAGAACCGCCAGCTCTCGCTCCTGGAAGACGCATGACCCTTCCCGATCTGAACGGCCGTGTCGCGCTGGTCACAGGCGCCTCGCGCGGACTTGGCTTTGCGGCTGCAAGAACCCTCGCGGAAGCGGGCGCCCACGTGATTGCAACCGCGCGCACGCAGGGCGGACTGGAAGCGCTCGACGACGCGCTGAAGGACGCCGGCGGTGAGGGCGCGACGCTGGTTCCCATGGACCTGCTGGCCCCGGACGGCATTGAAAAACTCGCCGAAGCCGTCGCAAACCGCTGGGGCAGGCTGGACATCCTGGTCTCCAATGCGGGCCTGCTCGGCCAGATCACGCCGGCCCACCAGATCACGGCGAAGACCTGGAACGAGGTTCTGGGCGTCAATCTTGTCGCGGCTGCGCGGCTGATCCGCGCCTTCGAACCGCTGCTGCTGAAATCCGAAGCGGGCCGGGCGGTGTTCGTCACCTCCGCCGCCTCGACGAGCCGGCGGGCCTATCGCGCCGCCTATTCAGCCTCCAAGGCCGGGCTCGACGCGCTGGTGCAATCCTGGGCGAAGGAACTCGAGGAGAGCGACATCCGCGTCAACCTGTTCGATCCCGGCATCATGCGCACGGCCATGAGGGCGAAATACGCCCCCGGCGAGGATCCCGAAACCGTGCCTGCGCCCGAGACGGTGACGCCGATCCTCGCCGCTCTGTGCGCGGCGGAGGAAACGCGCCACGGCGAGATCGTCCCGGCGGCCTAGGGCGCCGCAGACCCGCCACCGCGCGTTAAGACTTTTCTGTTGGGTTCGCGACGAAGGCGCAGGCTGGCGTGCGCGAGATCATGAAGATGACAGCTGACACCGAAAAAGACCGTATCGCCTGTCTGCGCGAACTGGGTTTGCTGGACACCGAGCAGACCCCGGATTTCGACTGTCTGACGCATCTCGCCGCTTCGGTGTTCGAGGTTCCGATCGCGCTGGTCTCCTTCGTCGATGCAAACCGGCAATGGTTCAAGTCGCGCGTCGGACTGGAAGTGAGCGAAACCCCGCGCGCCTATGCGTTCTGCTCCTACACGATCGAATGCGACGACCTGCTTGTGATCGAGGATGCGCTGCGCGATCCGCGCTTTGCCTCGAACCCGCTGGTCACCGGCGAGCCGCATATCCGCTTTTACGCCGGCGCGCCGCTGCGTCTGGCCAATGGTCATGCGCTGGGCACGCTGTGCCTGATCGACCGCAAGCCGCGCAGCCTGAACGAGAAGCAGCGCCGCGAGTTGCGTCATCTCGGCCGGGCGGCGGTCACCGCCATCGAGCTGCACCGCCGCAACCAGCAAATCGCCGTGCTCGCCGACAGCCTCGACATCCCCGCCGCAGACGACGCCGCCTGAGCCCTAGTCCTTGCCGGCGTAGGGATTGCGTCCCGATTTCACGATCAGCCGCAGCGGCACGCCAGGCAGGTCGAACGCCTCGCGCAGGCCGTTCATCAGGTACCGCTTGTAGCTTTCCGGCAGGTGGGACGCCCGGCTCGTCATCATCACAAAAGTCGGCGGGCGGGCCTTGGTCTGGGCGATGTATCGCGGCTTGACCCGCTTGCCGTCGACGGCCGGCGGGGGGTGGCGCTGGACCATCTCCTGCAGCCAGTCATTGAGATCGCGCGTCTTCACCTTCGCCGACCAGTCCGCATGCAGGCGCTGGACGGCGGGCATGATCCGGTCGAGCCCGCGGCCGGTCAGCGCGGAGATCGGCAGGATGGGGGCGCCCTTCACCTGCGGCAGCAGGCGCTCGAACTCCTCCTCCATCTCGCGCCGCTTGGCGGTCTGATCGCGCACGGTGTCCCATTTCGAGACAAGCACGACCAGACCCCGGCCCTCCTCCACCACCCGGTCGGCGATCGTGAGATCCTGTTTCTCGAACGGCCTCTCGGCGTCGACGAGCAGGATGACGATCTCGGCGAACTTGATGGCGCGCAGCGTGTCCGCCGCGCTCATCCGCTCAAGCCGGTCGTCGACCTTGCCGCGCTTGCGCAGACCGGCGGTGTCGTGAATGCGCACCCGCTTGCCGTCCCACATCCAGTCGACCGCAATCGCATCGCGCGTCAGACCGGCCTCGGGGCCTGTGATCAGCCGCTCCTCGCCGATCAGCGCATTGATCAGGGTGGACTTGCCGACATTCGGCCGGCCCACCACGGCCAGCCGCAGCGGGGGCGCGTCCGCAGCCTCATCCGCGTCAGGCGTGAGGCCGCCGTCAGGCAGCGCCTGCAGGACGGCGGAGTAAAGATCGCTCATGCCCTCGCCGTGGGCGGCGGAAAGCGGGATGGGCTCGCCCAGCCCCAGCGACCACGCTTCGAGGATGCCGTCGTCGCCCTTGGCGCCCTCCGCCTTGTTGGCGAGCAGGATCACCGGCTTGTGGGTGCGCCGCAAAAGCTCCGCGAAACGTTCGTCGAGCGCGGTCACGCCCTCGCGCGCATCAATGACGAACAGCAGCACGTCGGCGGCGGCGACGGCGGCCTCGGTCTGCGCGCGCATGCGCGCTTCGATGCCGGTCTCCGCATCTTCATAGCCCGCGGTGTCGACGAGCCTGATCTCCAGATCGCCGAGCCGGCCCATGGCTTCGCGCCGGTCGCGGGTGACCCCCGGCCGGTCGTCGACAATCGCCAGCGGCTTCCCGCACAGGCGGTTGAACAGGGTCGACTTGCCGACATTGGGACGGCCGACGACGGCGATGACAGGCGGCTGCCTCAAGGGGCTGATGCTCTCCAGCGCGATCCGGGCTCCCGCGGCATGCGGGAAGCCGGCGTCTCTAGCGCAACGCGATCAGACGCGCATCGTCGGTCAACACGTAGACCGTCTCGTTGGCGATGATCGGCGCGACATAAACCGGATCGTTCAGGCGGCGCTCCTCACGCACCTCGCCGGTGGCCGGATCGAGGATCGCCATGCGTTCGTCGGAGGAAAACGCCAGCAGACGCCCGCCCGCCAGAACCGGGCCGGCCCAGGCGATGCGGTCGCGCCGGCGGCGCTCGTTCTCGAAGGCGCGCAACTGGGTGATCCAGCGCACGTCGCCGTTGCGACGGTCGATCGCCACGGCTTCCGCGTCGGTCGTGATCAGGAAGAGGAAATCGCCCGCGATCCAGGGGGTGTGCAGCGCGGAGACGTTCTGGGTCCAGACGCGCTCGCCGGTGCGCAGGTCGAACGCGCCCATCACGCCGGAATGGCTCACCGCATAGACGCGATCGCCCAGCACGACAGGGCTGGCGGAGATGTCGTTGATGCTCGCCAGCGGCGTCAGGCCGCCTGTCCGCGTCAGGCTGTCCGACCACAACTCCGAACCGTTCTGCGCCCGCAAGGCGACGATTTCACCGGAGGTGTAAGGCGCGATCACAACCTCGCCCGAGACCGCCGCGCTGGGCGCGGTGATCAGGCGCGCGCTCTCGGCGATGCCCTGATGCGTCCAGAGCACTTCACCGCTGCGCGCGTCGAGCGCGTAGAGTTCGTTGTCGTCGGTGGTCACGAAGACGCGGCCGTCCGCCACGGTCGGCGCGGTATGGAAGGGCGTGAAGGAGGTCTGGCGCCAGACCTCCTCGCCGCTTTGGGCATCCAGCGCGACGACATAGCCATAGCCCGCGTGCGCATAGACAAGCCCGCCGTCCACAGCCAGGCCCCCGCCGAAATTCAGCGGGCCGGATCCGCGACGCGGCACGGGCACGACGCCGAAAAGCCGCCCGCCTTCCGCGCCGTCCTCTTCCGGCGCCTCGAGCCGCACGCGCCAGATGTCGCCGCCCGTATCTGCGTCTAAAGCGGTGACGCGGCCGGAGGCGTCCATCACGTAGATGACGCCGTCCAGAAGCACGGGACGCGTGTTCAGGCGGCGGTCGCGGTCGGAACCACTCCCGGCGTCAACGCGGAACAGGCGGTCGAGCGGTCCGCTCGCCTCGACGTGCTGGACGGCGTGCGTGGGATAGCCGTCCGGCTGCGGCCAGCGGTCGTTCACATAGGCCGGCGGCAACGCGAGAGGCCCGGCGTCGACAGCCCGCTCGGGGCCTTCCTCGAACTCGAGGATCGAGATGCGGCGATCATCCGCGGGCGCATCCGGGTCATCGGTTTCAGGCCCGCTGAACGGATTGAGGCCGGAAAGCCGTTCCCCGGCGCCGCAGCCGGCAAGCGCCAATGCGCCGGCGGCGCAGGCGATCAGTCGAACAAGGCGTGTCACGGCTGGATCTCCTCAGGCGCAGGCGCGGGCGCTGGCTCTTGCGCGGGAGCCGGCGCATTGGTCTCGATATAGGCGAGCGCCTCTGACGCCCGCCGCGACACGCCCTGCGGCGCGCCGATGGCGAACTGCACGAATTCGTAATGACGGCGGGCGTCGTCCCAGCGCCCGGCGCGGATCGCAGCCGCGCCCATCAGCTCGCGCGCCAGAAGCCCGAGCGGCGCGGCGCCATCGGTCAGCGCATCAAGACGCAGGACCACGTCGTCGTATGACAGCTGGTCCCACGCCGCGAGCACGCCCTTGTAGCGCGCGATGTCGCGGGTCAGCGCGTCGGGGGCGCGTTCCGCGGCGCGCTCGTAGAGCCGCGCAGCCTCCTCGGTGTCTCCGGTCTCCAGCGCGACGGCGGCGCGCTGCATGAGTGAAATTGCGGCGTAGCCGCGAGGCCCGTCCGCGGCGAGCGCGTCGAAGCCGGCTGCCGCTGCAGCCTGATCGCCCTCTTCGAGAGCGACCTGAGCTTCAATGAACCGGTCGGAGGCGGCAGCCGCTGCGTTGTCGCGAAACGCCGTCCAGCCCTGATAGCCCGCCACCAGCGCGACAACGGCGACCACAAGCCCGAGCACCCACGGCCCATACTGGCGCAGCCACGCCTGATAGCGTTCCTTGCGGAGCTCTTCCTCGACTTCGTCGAAAACGTCGACCAAGACCCGTCGTCCCTTTCGTGCGCGGAAAACCGCAATGAGCGCCGGACCCTATCCCCGAGCGGGGAAGGCGGCAATACGAACGGCGCCGTCAGTCCTTCCTGAAGGCGTAGACCTGCTCCGGCCCGGGGAAGCGGCGCGCGCGCACCTCCTGCGCATAGGCGCCAGCCGCCTCGCCGACCAGCGTGCGGAGATCGGCGTATCGCTTCACGAAGCGCGGCGTCCAGTCGAAAAGGCCCAGCATGTCGGGCGTCACGAGGATCTGGCCGTCGCAGGCCGACGACGCGCCGATCCCGATGGTCGGCGCGGCCACGACGGTCGTGATCTCGGCGGCGAGATCCTCGGCGACGCCTTCAAGCACGATCGCAAACGCGCCGGCCGCATCGGCGGCCTTCGCCTCCTCAATGACGCGCGCGCGCTCGGCCTCGTCGCGGCCCTTGGCCTTGAAACCGCCCTCCACGAGGGCGGCCTGCGGACGAAGGCCGACATGGCCCATGACGGGCAAACCGCGCTCGACCATGAAGCGGATGGTGTCCGCCGCATACCGGCCGCTCTCGATCTTGACCGCCTGCGCGCCGGTCTCGCGCAGCAGCCTTGCGCCATTGTCGAACGCCTGTTCCGGGCTGCGCTCGTAAGAGGAGAACGGCATGTCGACGACGACGAGCGCGCGCTTCGCCCCGCGCATCACCGCCGCGCCGTGCAGGCTCATCATCTCGAGCGTGACCGGAATGGTGTTGGGCAGGCCATGAACCACCATGCCGACGCTGTCGCCGACCAGAAGCAGGTCGCAATGGTCATCCAGGATCGCCGCGGTCGGCGCGTCATAGGCGGTCAGGCACACGATCGGCTCGCCGCCCTTTCGCGCGCGGATGTCGGGCGGGGTGATCCGGCGCGCAGGTTTGCTCGCCGGGGAAGGAGGCGTCTGGGCGGACATGGGCGGGCGCTCCGGGCGCTAGGACAGGACAGCGCGGAGCCTAGCCCTTCGCGGCTGCGGAAACCAACACCGCCGGTCAGAGGGCTCGCGCGGCCGGGGCCGCGGCGAGCGCCGACAGGCCCAGAACGGCGAGAACGATCCAGCTCAGGCCGACATCGGCCCCGAGCAGGGTCACGGCGGCGTCCGCCAGCGCCGGCGCCGTTCCCATGGAGGATGCGGCGACGCCTGCGCCGGCGATCGCAGCCACGGACAATCCCGCGGAGCGCAGGCGCGCCCGCCAGAGTATGCGATGGTCGACAGCTTCCACGAACGCGTGCGCGTCGCCCGTCGGCTCGGCCTCGCGGAACAGCGCCGCGAGGTCCTGATCCAGCGGATCCTCTCGATGGGGCATTGGTTCGATCATGCCTGTCTCCTCGCATCATCCGGCGGGCTGTCCATCAGGGCGCGCAGCTTGGCGCGGCCGCGATTGACATGGGATTTCACCGTGCCCAGCGGCAGACCGGTGGCGTCTGCCGCTTCCGCGTGGCTCATGCCGCCGGCATAGCAAAGCACGACGCACGCCCGCTCGTCTTCGTTGAGCTGCCCCAGCGCCCGGTCGAGGGCGACCTTCGCGTGACCGTCGACCGGACCGGTCGCCGTTTCGATGTCGCGGCCCGCTTCGGCCTCGAGACGGAGGCGCGTGCCGGCCTTGCGCGCGCTCATCAGGAACTCCGTGTAGGCGATGCGGCAGAGCCAGGATTTCAGCGATCCGGAGCCGCGCCAGTCGCCAATGCGCTCCCAGGCCTTGATGAAGGCGTCCTGGGCGACATCGTCGCCGCGCGCGGCGTCCCCAGCCAGGCGGCGCGCGAGCCCGCGCACGACGCCCTGATGGCGCCGCACGATCTCGGAAAACGCCGCCCGGTCTCCCGCCGCGGCGAGACCCGCAAGGCTCGCGTCGCTGGCGTCCAAGACGGGTTCAGTCCTTGCGCCGTAGGCTGGAAGCAACGCCGAACAGGGTCAGCACCACGCCGATGAAGCCCGGAATGGCGGCGACGCCCGTCATGATCGTCATGATGTTCGGCGCGTCGCTGTCGGCCAGCGCCGGATTGATGCTCGACTGGATCGACCAGCCCAGCACGATCAGGCCGAGCGCGACGGCGATCAGCACGAGGCCGCCCTTGATGTCGGCGCCGTCCTCGCGCGGCTTCACGCCGAGGCTGCGGATCAGTTCCGGAGAAAGCTCCTTCCCGCCGCGCACGGCCTCTCTGACCGTTTCCTGCAGATCGCGGGAGCGCTTGTAATTGAACATGTTAACCGCAATGACGATGCCCAGCACCATGCCGAACAGGCCCAGCGGGATGAGAATGTCTTCCATCACTCGTCTCCTGGCCGAGGACGCCCTGCGGCGCCGTCTTCACGCTTCAGATGCCGGCCGAGGGAAGAATGGATGCGGGATCGACGACCGCGACGGCGAAAAGCTGCATGTGCAGCAGCGCCATGGCGAGCGCGGCGGCGAGCCCGATCGCCACGGCGGCGGCGTCCCAGATCCAGCGGCCCTGGTGTTCGAAACGCCCGCCGCGCGCATAGGCGCTGATCAGGAGCACCACGGCCCAGGCGAAAAACCCGCCGAAAAGCAGCGCATGCGCCGTGCCGCCATTGCTCGCCAGCAGGTGCGAGCCCGCCCACAGCGCCACCGCGATCGTCATCGGATGGCGCGTGATCGCCCGGATATGACACGGCAGATAGCCTGCGGCGAGCAGGATGAAGGCGAGCGGCGTGATCACATAGACCGGCCAGCGGCCCCAGCTCGGCGGCGTCCAGAGGTGCTCGCTCGGCAGGGCGAGCATCCATCCGTAGACGATCAGCGCGAGCCCCGCAGCCGAGATCACGGAATAGACGAGCGCAAACAGCCCCTCGCCCATCGCGCGCGCAAGCGCGTCGCGCACGCCGATCACCCGCACGGAGTGAACGCCGAGGAACAAGACCAGGCCCAGCCCCAGCACCGACATGGCGCTTTACTCCCTCAAACCGGGGCATCCTAACGCGAGTTCGGCCCGCCTGCTCGGAAAACCATGCTTGCAGTCCGTTTCGCGCAAGGCGGGAACCGGGCGCGCTCCGGCGCGGGCCAACGCGCCGCATCGCCTGAGCCCTTGATGCGGCCTAGTTTCAGGTTTGCGCAAGGACGTTCCGCCGATGCCCGATCTCATCCGCTTTCTGATTCGCCATGCGCTCGCCGGCGGCATGATCGGCGTCGCGTTCACCGCCGGCGTGCTCGTTTTCGACCTTGGCCAGATCCGCACCATGACCGAAGGCACGATGACCGGCTTCGGCGTACGGATGCTGTTGTTCTTTTTCGTGAGTTCCACCTTTGCGAGCCTGCAGATGGGTATTGCCGTGATGGCGCCGCCCAGCCGCAAGGACGACCCCACGGCGCCGCCGGGCGAGGACGAGGACGACAAGACGCGCTAGAACGCCGTTCATGACCGAGACGCTCACCCTCCGCCGCCCCGACGACTGGCATCTGCATTTCCGCGACGGCGAGATGCTGAAGCTGGTGGCCCCGTACACCGCGCGCCAGTTCCGCCGCGCCATCGTCATGCCCAATCTCGTCCCGCCCGTGACGACCGTTTCCGCGGCCGAGGCCTACCGCGCGCGCATCCTCGAGGCGGTCGGGCCGGACAGCGATTTCGAGCCGCTGATGACGGCGTATCTCACTGACAGCATTGATCCCGACGAGGTGGCGCGGGGGTTCGAGACCGGCGCCTTCACGGCCTGCAAGCTCTACCCGGCAGGGGCGACGACAAACTCCGATTCCGGCGTCACCGACATTCGCAATATCGACGCCGTGCTCAAGCGCATGGCGGAGATCGGCATGCCGCTGCTCGTCCATGGCGAGGTGGTCAGCGCGGATATCGACATTTTCGACCGCGAAGCGGTGTTCCTGGAGCGGATCCTTGCGCCGACGCTGGAGCGGTTTCCCGATCTCAAGGTCGTGCTGGAGCACATCACAACGGCGGATTCCGTGCGGTTCGTCGACGCCTCGGGACCGAACCTCGCCGCGACAATCACCGCGCACCATCTGCGCATCGACCGCAACGACATGCTCGTAGGCGGCATCCGCCCGCACATGTACTGCCTGCCCGTCGCCAAGCGGCGCACGCACAAGGAGGCCTTGCGCGAGGCGGTGACGACGGGCTCGCCGAAATACTTCCTCGGCAC
>CAZLOV010000071.1:0-11834 GCA_964561235.1 uncultured Caulobacterales bacterium | reverse complement strand
GAGGTGCTCGAGATCTCCGAAAGCGTCGTCGCGTCGGATCTGGAAGACGCGGAGATCACGGTGCGCGTGGCGCGCTCGCTCGACGACCTGATGAAGGTCTTCACCGTGCGTTCGCTGGTCTACATGCGCGAGCAGGCCTGCCCTTATGACGAAGAATACGACGGCAACGACCTGTCCGGGGCGACGCATCTGCTCGCCGAGCGCGGTTCCGAGCCGGTTGGATGCCTTCGCATCCGATGGTTCGCCGACTTCGCCAAGATCGAGCGAGTGGCCGTTCGAAAGGCCAGCCGCTCCTCGCGCGTGGCGCGCATGCTGATGGCCCTCGCTGTGGAGATGCTCCGCCGCAAGGGCTACACGCGCCTGATCGGCCATGTGCAGGCGCATCTGGTGCCGTACTGGCGGCGCTACGGCCTGAAGCCTCGGGCGCACCGGCCGCAATTCACCTTCTCGGACCGGAACTATGTCGAGGTCGAGGGCGTTTTCGCGCCGCATCCACGTGCGGTGACCGCCGAAAGCCCGCCGCTGGTCATAGACCGGCCGGAGGGCGACTGGGACAATCCCGGTCCGCTGGATGAATCCAGCCGCCGCGGCGCCCGCCCGCCTGAGCCCCGCGCGCCGCGCGCGTCCCTGAAGCAAACCGGGGAGCGTTGAGACGCGCAGTCCAAGCCGTCTGTCCCCGGCCTCTAGAATAGAGGCGGACTGCATGAACACGCTGGCGACGCTGATCTGCGTCGATCTGCAGGAAGAATTCGTGCTGCCCGGACGTCCCTGGGCCGACCCGCAGGGGCCGGAGGTGCTCGACGCCTGCCGCCGGGCGCTTCAAGCCGCGCGCGAGGCGCGCTGGCGCATCGCCCATGCGCATCTCAAGCGGGGCGGTCCCATGACGGATCCGCGCGCGCTGGTTTGTCCCGCGTCCGGGTGCAGGCCGGAGCCCGGAGAAATCCTGCTGCGGCGTCCGGGCGTCTCGATCTTCTCCCATCCGGAGACGTGCGAACTCGTCGCGGAGGCCGCCGACAGCGAAGCGCCGGTGATCATGCTGGGCTTTTCCGCCCCGATGTCCCTGTCAGCGAGCCTGTTTGACGCGCATGACCGCGGCCTGCCGTTGAGCCTGCTCAAGGGCGCTGCCGGCGGGGCGAATATCGGCGCCTGGCGTGCGCAGGAGACACGGGATTTCTGCGAGGCGATCGCCGCCAAGCTGGGCCGGCTCGCCGATCCTGAGCATCTCGGTCTTGGCGGAGCGTCCACGCAACCCGCGCTGCGGCTGGTCTAGCCGGGCGCTTGCCGGCGCGCGTCCGGCATGGAACCCTCCATCGGATAGAAAAACAGGGGAGGAGCCGTTCCATGGCCCGCATGCTGATCGCCGCCGCCGCGCTCTGCGCGACGGCTGCCGCCGCCAACGCCGCTGAACGCCAGGAGACGCAAGCGCGCTGGGCCGTCGTCGTTCACGGCGGCGCCGGCGTCATCGAGCGCGAAAATCTCGATGCGCAGACCGAGGCCGCCTATCGCGAGGCGATGACGCGTGCGGTCGAAACCGCCGGCGCGATCCTCGAGGAGGGCGGCTCGGCGATGGACGCCGTGGAGGCTGCGATCCGCGAGATGGAGGACGATCCGAAGTTCAACGCCGGGCGCGGCGCGGTGTTCACCTCCGAAGGGCGAAACGAGCTGGACGCCTCGATCATGCGCGCCTCCGACCGTCAGGCGGGCGCGGTGTCGAGCGTCACGACGGTGCGTCATCCGATCAGCCTGGCGCGCGCCGTCTTGGAGAACAGCCCGCATGTCATGCTGTCCGGCGCCGGGGCGGAGGCCTTCGCCGCCGAGCAGGGCCTGGAGCAGGTCGAGAACACCTATTTCTTCACTGAACGCCGCTGGGAGTCGATGACGCGCGCGGTCGAGCGCCGCGGAGAGACGCCCCCTGAGCGGCCTGAGGGGGCGCCGGAACCGGAGATGATCCGCGAGGGCGCGCTCGAGCTGATGGAGCGCGAGCACCGCTTCGGCACCGTCGGCGTCGTCGCGATGGACCTGAGCGGCGAAGTCGTCGCCGGCACGTCCACCGGGGGCACCACGGCCAAGCGCTGGGGCCGGGTCGGCGACAGCCCCATCATCGGGGCGGGCACGTTTGCGGAAGGCGATTGCGGGGTCTCCGCCACCGGCACCGGCGAGTACTTCATCCGGCTCAACGTGGCCGCGCGGATCTGCACTCTTGCCGAACTCGACCCGGCGCTTGACGGCCAGGCCGCCGGCGACCGCGTGATCAACGAGGAGCTCACGGCCATGGGCGGGGACGGCGGCGTGGTCTTCCTCTCCGGCGGAGAGCCGGGCTGGAGCTTCAACACGCCGGGCATGTACCGCGCCTCGCTCGTGCGCGGCGGCGATCCCGTCGTGGCGATCTTCGCCGACGAGGAGTAGCCCGCGCGGCCGGCGCGTTCAGAACACCGCCCGGCGAGCCATCTCCACGGCGGCGTAAGGCAGGTCCGGGCGGATCCAGCGGCGCCGGGCGATTGGGGAGAGCAGCGTCTCCGGCTCGTAGAACCGCAGCGCGTAGTCGTTCGACGCGATCGGCGAGGCAAGCAGGGCGGCGACGGCGCTCTCCACGGTCTCGCCGTCATGATCTTCAAGGAAGGCGTCGATCTCGCTCAGGAAGAACTGCGTCAGCGTCTCGTGATAGCCCGAGGTGCGGCTGTTCTCGACGCCGGTCGCCTCGTTGTAGGCGCGGATGAGCGCAGGCATGTCCGTGCGCGCCTCGCCAAGCCCGATTTCCCGGATCAGACGCGCGCCGACGACAAGATGCGCGGCGTGCGTCCAGCAGGGTTTCGGCAGCGTGCAGGCGCGGAATGCGTCGTAAAGCGCCTCGATCGCCTCTTCCACAGGCTTATCGCCGGCGTGGAGCGGCGGGTGAGGGAAGGTCATGAAGGCGTCTCCGCGACGGTGTGCAGGCTGGCGCGCCTTGCAGGGTGCGTTCAAAGCGTCTGCGTTTTATGAAGACGAACGCAAGGCCGCCGCCGGCGGCCGACCGCCCTCCTTGATCATCCGCAAGCCGGAGCCCGCCAGACATGAAGCTCGCCAGCCTGAAATCGAGCGGCCGCGACGGCCGCCTCGCCGTCGTCTCGAAGGACCTCGCCTGGTGCGCCGACGCCGCCCATATCGCGCCGACCCTGCAAGCGGCGCTGGACGATTGGGCGCGGTGCGAACCGGCCCTGCGCTCGCTTGCCGACGAACTGGAGCGCGAGACGGTGCCGCGCGAGCGCTTCCACGAGCGCGAGGCGTTGTCGCCGCTGCCGCGTGCGTTCCAGTGGGCGGACGGCTCGGCCTACGTCAATCACGTCGAGCTGGTGCGCAAGGCGCGCGGCGCCGAGTTGCCCGAGAGCTTCTGGACCGATCCGCTGATGTATCAGGGCGGCTCCGACGCGTTTCTGGCGCCGCGCGATCCGATTCCCTTGGAAGACGACAGCTGGGGCTGTGATTTCGAGGCGGAGGTCGCGGTGATCACGGGCGACGCCCCGCAGGGCGTCTCCGCAGAGGAGGCGCGCGAGGCGATCCGGCTGATCATGCTGGTCAACGACGTTTCGCTGCGCGGGCTGATCCCGGGCGAACTCGCAAAAGGGTTCGGCTTCTTCCAGTCCAAGCCCCCCACCGCGTTCTCGCCGGTGGCCGTGACCCCGGACGAGCTGGGAGCGGCCTGGGACGGCGCCAGGCTGCACCGGCCGCTGCGATCCACGCTGAACGGAAAGCTGTTCGGCGAACCCGACTGCGAGGTCGACATGACCTTCGATTTCGGACAGCTCGTCGCGCACCTCGCAAAGACGCGGCCCGTCACGGCGGGCTCGATCGTGGGCTCGGGCACAATCTCCAACAAGCTTGACGACGGGCCCGGCAAGCCGGTCGATCAGGGCGGCAAGGGCTATTCCTGCATCGCCGAGATCCGGATGATCGAAACCATCTATGACGGCGCGCCGAAGACGCCCTTCATGACGCCTGGCGACACCATCCGCATCGAGATGCTCGACGAGACGGGTCATTCCATCTTCGGGGCGATCGAGCAGGAGGTGGTGCGCTATTCCCGCTGAACGCCATGACGCCTTCTGAAAGCGCGCCCGAATTCAACCGCCTGGCCATAATCGGCGCGGGCCTGATCGGCTCCTCGGTCGCGCGCGCCGCGCGCAAGTCCGGGGCGGCGGCGGAGATCGTGCTGTTCGACGCAGACCCCGCCGTGCGCGAGGCGGCGCGAACGCTCAATCTCGGCCTGGTTGAGGAAACGCTCGCCGAGGCGGTTTCCGGGGCTGATTGCGTCATGGTCGCAACTCCGGTGGGCGCCGTGGCCAGCGTCGTCGACGCCGCACGCGCCCATCTCGCCGCCGGCTGCGTGCTGACCGACGTCGGCTCGGTCAAGCAGGCGGTTTGCGATCTGGCCGGAGACATCCCGCCGCAGGTGTTTTTTGTTCCCGGCCATCCTGTCGCCGGCACCGAGAAGTCCGGTCCCGGCGCCGGCTTTGCGGAATTGTTCGAGGGACGCTGGTGCGTACTGACGCCGCTTGCGCGCGACGACGGCGCCTATGCGCAGGCGGTCGCGCGGCTTGCCGCCTTCTGGGAGCAGCTCGGCTCGACGGTCGAGATCATGGAGCCCGCCCATCACGATCTCGCGCTGGCGGTGACAAGCCATCTGCCGCACTTGATCGCGTTTACGCTGGTGGGCGCAGCCGACGACCTCGAGACGGTGAGCGAACAGGAGCTGGTGACCTATTCAGCCGGCGGCTTTCGCGACTTCACGCGCATCGCCGCCGGCGACCCCGTCATGTGGCGCGACATCTTCCTGCATAACCGGGAGGCGACGCTGGAAGCGCTGGCGCGCTTCACCGAGGAATTGATCGCCCTGCAACGGGCGATCCGCTGGGGCGACGGCGACACGCTGCACGCCGCATTTGCGCGGGGGCGGCGGCTGCGCCGGGCCGTTCAGGCGGCGAAACAGGACTAGATCAGTTCACCCGTCCGGCGATTTCGATCTTCACCGAATAGCGCCGGCCGTCGAAGCTGTCGAAGATCTCCGCCGCCTGCGGATGACCGACGGCGCCGTTATGCGCATCCGGAAGCAGGTTCTGCTCGGAAACATAGGCCGTGTAGTAGCTCGTCTCGTTCTCGGCGAGCACGTGGTAGAAGGGCTGGTCTTTAGCCGGACGGATGCGCTCGGGTATCGCGAGCCACCATTCTTCGGTGTTGGCGAATTCCGGATCCACGTCGACGACCACGCCTCTGAACGGGAAGAGGCGATGACGGACGACGTCTCCGATGGCGTATCTGGCTTGCCGCACGGTGTAATTCCCTCAATCCAGCCCCTGCGCCCGGCCGCGTCATGAGATAGCGGCGAAAGGCGCAGCGTCCAGAGTGCCACGCACCGGCTTTACACTTCGCTGACGACGAAGGTCGGGCTTTGACGCCTGATCCGGCACGGTTATGGTTAGGACAAACCAACCGCTTCAGCTGCCGCTGCGACGCGCCCGCGCCAAGGGGACCCGTCGGCGCATCGCGGCGAGTCGCCCGGGGCGGTATTGAAACAGGAATTGATCCAATGGCTGAGGACGCAGCCGGCGCGGAGCCGGCGCGCCTTCGCCCAGGCGGCGCCGGAAAACGTCGGCCGAACGAGCCGATCTACGGAGCCATCGACCTGGGCACCAATAACTGCCGGATGCTTCTGGCGCGCCGGGCCGAACGCGGGTTCCGGGTCGTTGAAGCGTTTTCGCGCATCGTGCGGCTCGGCGAGGGGCTTGGCGCAAGCGGCGCCCTGTCGCCCGCCGCGATGGATCGCGCCGTCGACGCGCTCGGCGTCTGCGCGGAGCGGCTCAAGCGCCGCAAGGTCACCCGGCTGCGCGCGATTGCAACCCAGGCCTGCCGCGCGGCGGCCAACGGCGACATCTTCCTGGATCGCGTCCGCGAGGAGACGGGGCTCGAGCTCGAGGTCATCACCCCGGAGGAAGAAGCGCGGCTGGCCGTCTATGGCTCGCTCGACCTGCTTGATCCGGCGATGGAGGCCGCCGTCGTGGTGGATATCGGCGGCGGGTCCACCGAGATGTGCTGGGTCGACATTGCCGTATGGCGCACGCGCGGCGGGCCCGAAAATGGCGGACGGCCGCCGATGCGCGCCTGGTCGACCACCCCCATCGGGGTGGTCTCCCTCGCCGAGCGTTTTCCCGAGCCGCGCGACGGCGGCGACGCCGCACGCGCGGACTGGTACGCCGCCATGAAGAACTATGCAGCCGAACACCTCTCCGCGCCGAAGGGCGCCCGGCGCATGCGGCCGGTCTTCGAGGCGGGGGCCGCACACATGGTGGGCACGTCGGGCACCGTGACCAGCGTCGCGGGCGTGCATCTCAACCTGCCGCGCTATGACCGCTCGAAAGTCGACGGTCTCTGGATCAGCGCGGAGGAGGCGCGCGCGGCGTGCGTGCGCCTTGCATCGAAGGATCTTCACGGCCGTTCGCTGGAGCCGTGCATCGGGCATGAGCGCGCCGATCTTGTTCTGGCGGGCTGCGCCATCCTTGAAGCGGTCATGGACGCCTGGCCGACGGCGCGCATGCGCGTGGGCGACAGGGGTCTGCGGGAGGGCATGCTGCTCAATCTGATGCGCGCCAAACGCAAGCGTCCGCGCCGCGGCCGCAGGCGCAGGCCGCCGGGAGAGGGCGAGGCATGAGCGGATCGGATGAAGGCGGCGAGCGCCGCCGGCGGCGCTCGGGCCCCGTGAAGAAGGGCGGCGACCAGCGTGCGGCGAAGCAGTTTCACGAGAAGGTCAAGACCGCGCGCGGGCGGAAATACTCCTCGAAACTCTGGCTCGAGCGCCAGCTCAACGATCCGTACGTGCGCCGCGCGAAGATGGAGGGCTATCGCAGCCGTGCGGCCTACAAGCTGATCGAACTGGACGACAGGTTCCGGCTGATCCGGCCCGGCGCGCGCGTGGTCGATCTTGGCGCAGCCCCCGGCGGCTGGGTGCAGGTCGCCCTGCAGCGCGGCGCGAGCAAGGTCGTCGGCGCCGACCTTCTGGAGATGGAGCCTGTTCCCGGCGCGATCCTCCTGCAGCTGGATTTCACCGACGCCGACGCGCCCGAGCGGGTGAAGACGGAGCTGGACGGTCCCGCCGACGTGGTTCTTTCCGACCTCGCGCCTTGGACGACAGGGCACAAGGCGACGGACCATTTGCGCATCGTGGCGCTGGTGGAGGCGGCGGCTGATTTCGCCATGGATACGCTCGCGCCCGGCGGCCATTTCGCAGCGAAGGTTTTCCAGGGCGGGACGGAGGACGCCCTGCTCAACCAGCTCAAGCAGCGCTTCGAGAAGGTCCGCCATGCAAAGCCGGACGCAAGCCGCGCGGAAAGCGCGGAGACCTATCTCGTCGCCACCGGGTTCAAGGGCTGAGCTGCATCTGGCGGCGCCGGGCGACCGGTGTTAACTTTTTCATGCGATGTTCACCGGATCACTTGATCCGCTGTCTGGACGGTTTCCGCCGATGACGACGCCTCGAACCCCAGCCGAGCCGGCCTTTCCGGCCGGTCCCGTCGATCCGCTGGAAGCCTGGCGCGCGTTCAACCGCCTGGTGGCGGACAAGGAAGACACCCGTCACGTGTTCGATTTCATCCGAGCGGTCAACGGGCGCAGCGGCGAGGCGAATTTCCGCAGATTTCTCGCCTCGCCCTACGGGCGCTCGCTGCTTGAGGACCGGCGCTGGCTTGAAGACCGGCTGACCGACCGCAACTGGCTGGAGGCGCAGGGGGCGGACAGCTTCGCACGCGCCTACCTGCATCATCTCGACAGTGAAGGGCTGCACGCCACCGGGGTGCGCGACGCCGCCATCGAGAGCAATCCCGCACTCTTTGAGCGTCTCGTCAGGGATTATCCCGAGTTCGACACGATGACCTATTCCGGCCAGCTCACGCACGACCTCTACCACGTGCTGACGGGTTACGGCCGGGATGCGCTGGGCGAGGCGCTGCTTCTGGTGTTCACGGGCGTCCAGACCGGAAGCCGCGGGACGGGATGGCTCGGCCGCATGGCCGGATTGCGCATACGCCGGGAAAAGCCGCGCTGGGCCGTCGGCCGGATGATGAAGAACGCGGTGCGCATGGCGCGCGACGCCGCGCATCTGCCCACGACGGACCTGACGGAGCTGATGCCCTTGCCGCTGGAGGAAGCGCGCGCCGTGCTCGGTGTGCGTCCGGACCCCGTGTATGCGCGCCTGCGCGCCGAACACGACGCGTTTGCGCTCTTCGCGGTCCAGCCGTCGGGCGAGGCCCGGCCGGCCTGACGGCGCTGCGACCTCTTCGCGCTCTTGCGCGCAGCGTGAAACCTGTTAAGTCGCGCGTGCAAGACATGAAGGAGGTCTCCGACATGGAGATTCGCGAAGGGTTCACCTTCGACGACGTGCTCTTGCAGCCCGGCGCATCGGAAGTTCTTCCCGCAGACGCAGACGTGCGCACCCGGCTGACGCCGCGCGTCACCTTGAACATTCCGATGCTCTCGGCGGCCATGGACACGGTGACGGAAGCCCCGCTCGCCATCGCCATGGCGCAAGCCGGCGGCATGGGCGTCGTGCACCGCAATCTCGACATCTCCGAGCAGGCCGAAGAGGTCCGCAGGGTCAAGCGCTTCGAGAGCGGCATGGTCGTCAATCCGATCACGATCGCCCCCGATGCGCCGCTGGCCGAACTCAAGGCCCTGATGGAGCGGCACCGGATTTCCGGGATTCCGGTCGTCGACGGCGCGCCGGGTCAGCCCGGCCGGCTCGTCGGCATCATCACCAACCGGGACGTGCGGTTTGCCGAAGACCTCAACGACCCTGTCGCGAGCCTGATGACCAAGGAGAACCTTGTCACGGTGACCCCCGGCGTCGATCAGGCCGAGGCGCGGCGGCTGCTTCACAAGCACCGCATCGAGCGGCTGCTCGTGGTGGACGAGGATTTCCGCTGCATCGGGCTGCTCACCGTCAAGGACATGGAAAAGGCGCAGGCTCACCCCAATGCGGCGAAGGACCAGCACGGCCGTTTGCGGGTGGCCGCCGCGACCACCGTCGGCGACGCCGGTTTCGAGCGCGCCGAGGCCCTTCTCGACGCCGGGGCGGACGTGGTCGTCATCGACACCGCCCACGGCATGAGCAAGGCGGTGCTGGATCAGGTCGCACGCATCAAGCGCGCCTCGAACGAAGCGCAGGTGATCGCAGGCAATGTCGCAACCTATGACGGCGCGCGCGCGCTGTTCGACATGGGCGCCGACGCGGTCAAGGTTGGCATCGGGCCGGGCTCCATCTGCACCACGCGCGTGGTCGCCGGCGTCGGCGTGCCGCAGCTCACCGCGGTGATGGACTGCAAGCGCGCGGCCGACGGCTATGACGGCGCCGTCATCGCCGACGGCGGCATCAAGTATTCCGGCGACATGGCCAAGGCGATCGCGGCGGGCGCGGACTGCGTCATGATCGGCTCGATGTTCGCCGGCACGGATGAAAGCCCCGGCGAGGTGTTCCTGTACCAGGGCCGTTCCTACAAGGCCTATCGCGGCATGGGATCGGTCGGCGCGATGGCGCGCGGATCAGCGGACCGCTATTTCCAGAAGGAGGTGACAGACCGCATGAAGCTGGTGCCGGAAGGCATTGAAGGACAAGTGCCTTACAAGGGTCCGATCGGGCCGATCCTGCACCAGATGGTCGGCGGCCTGCGTGCGGCCATGGGCTATACGGGCTCGAAGACGGTTGCTCAGTTCCAGGCCAATGCGACCTTCGTGCGCATCACGAACGCCGGCCTCAAGGAGAGCCACGTCCACGACGTGACCATCACCCGCGAAGCGCCGAACTATCCGACGCCCTCCTGAGACCCGGAGTTTCTTTGTGATCAACCAGTTTCCCGTTCTCGGGCCTGTCCTTGCGCAGGCCCTGATCTTCTTCCTGATGGCGCTCTGGGCCGTGCGGGCGCGGTCGGGCGCGCTGGCGAGCGGCGAGGCGCCGCTCAAGGACGTCATCCTTGGCCAGAAAGCCTATCCCGAGACCGTCCAGCGGATCTCCAACGCTTTCAACAACCAGTTCGAAACCCCGATCTATTTCTTTATGGCTGCAGCGCTTTCCATGATCCTCGGCGTGCAGGATCTCTGGATCGTCGCCGCCGGCTGGGTTTATGTCGCCAGCCGGCTTGCGCATATCGGCGTCTATGTCTGGATCAATCACCTCCAGACTCGCTTCGGCATGTTCTTCATCGGGTTTACCGCCATCGGGGTGATGTGGACCCGGCTTACGGTCGAGGCGCTGGGTCCCTTTGCGTGACGGCGCCCGCATCGCGGCTGCGATCGAGGTTCTGACCCTCGTCGAGACGGCGAAGCTCCCCGTCAAGGACGCCCTGCGCGACTGGTCGCGCGGCAAGCGCTTCGCGGGCTCGGGCGACCGGGCCTGGATTTCGGGTCTTGTGCTTGACGCGCTGCGCCGGCGGGCGTCTTCGGCCTGGGCGCTCGAGGCGGAGACGCCGCGCGCGCTGGCGCTGGGCGCGCTGCATTTCGCCTGGTCCATGAGCCCCGACCAGATCGCGGCGGCCTTCGAAGGCGACGAGCATGCGCCCGATCCGCTGACGTCGGACGAACACGCCCGTCTGTCGCGCGATCTCGAAACCGCGCCGCGCCCTGTCCAGGCCGACATACCGGACTGGCTGGAGCCGTCCCTGACGCGCCTGTTCGGCGGCGATCTGGTCGTCGAGGGCCGCGCCATGGCGGCGCGCGCGCCGGTTGATCTGCGCGTGAACACCCTCAAGACCGCTCAGGACAAGGCGCTTGCGGCGATGGCGGGCAAGGTGGACGCGCACGCGTCCGGGCTGCTGCGCGAAGCGGTGCGCATTCCCGCGGGCGATCCCCGCGCCAAGGCGCCGCCCGCCGACAAGATCCCGGCCTATGGCAAGGGCTGGGTGGAGGTGCAGGATCTCGGCTCGCAGATCGCAGCGCTCGCCGCCGGCGACGTGGCGGGCAAGCAGGTGCTGGATTACTGCGCCGGCGCGGGCGGCAAGACGCTCGCGCTTGCCGCGCTGATGGAGAACACGGGCCAGCTCTACGCCTGGGATTATGACTGGCGCCGGCTGCGCGCGATCTTCCCCCGGCTGGATCGCGCCGGCGCCCGCAATGTGCAGGTCAAGGACGGGCCGCGGGAAGACGCGCTCGGCGGGCTCGAGGGCAAGATGGACCTCGTGTTTGCGGATGCGCCGTGCTCGGGGTCGGGCACCTGGCGCCGGCGGCCCGAAACCAAATGGCGGCTGAGCGAAAAGGCGCTCGCCAACCGGCTGGCGCAGCAGGACGAGGTGCTCGACGGCGCAGCCGGCTATGTGAAGCCGGGCGGGCGCCTCGTCTATGTGACGTGTTCGGTCATTCCCGAGGAGAACGAGGACCGGATCGCCGCGTTTCTCGAGCGCGAGCCTGGATTTGCGCCCGTCGAGGCGATCGAGGCGATGCGGGACACGGGCCTCCTCACCGAGGAAGGCGAGATCGCCGTGGGCGCCTGCGAGACCCGTTTCGGCGCGGTTCAGCTCACGCCGGCGCGCACCGGCACGGACGGGTTTTACATCTGCGTGCTGGAGCGGACGGCCGGATGAGGCCGATTCCTGCAGCGCCAGGCGGCGGAGCTGTGGCATGCGCGCCACGCTCGGGCCTACTGGCGCTCGCCTCGCAACCGCGCTAACAGCGCCTTATGACGACCCTCCATCATGAACGCGTGCTGGTGATCGACTTCGGCAGTCAGGTCACCCAGCTCATCGCCCGGCGTCTGCGCGAAAGCGGCGTCTATTGCGAAATCCACCCGTTCAACCGCGTCGACGACGCGTTTCTCGACCGGTTTG
>CAZLOV010000070.1:0-11853 GCA_964561235.1 uncultured Caulobacterales bacterium | reverse complement strand
TGCTGGCCAACAACGCCACCGACATGATCTCGCTGCACGGCGCCGACGGCGCCTGGTAGCAACCCGCCTCGACATAGGGTTTCAGCCGTCCGGCAATGAAATGCGTCCATACCCCGCGCACGACCCCGGCCAGTTCGGCGTCGATTTCCCCGGTCATGGCGAGATCGACGGTAAAGCGGGTCGCTTCGCCATCCGCTTCCAGCGTCCAGGTCGCGACATGATCCACCGCCCGGCCCGACAGGCCCAGGGGTCCGTGAATGCGCAGGGTCTCCGGCGCGTTCACGAAAATCACCCGGCCATGCAGCGCGCCGCTCGGCTCGCCCTCGCGGAAGCGCTCATAAAAGCGGCCGCCGAGTTCAGGTTCGATCACCAGCTCGGCCGGCCCCCGGCCAGAAGGTATGGTCCCACCAGGGCGAGACATCCCCGGTCGCCGCCTCAAACACCGCTTCGCGCGGGGCCTCGATCTCGACGACGATCCGGGTGCGGAAGCCTTGCGGCGTAAAGGCCTGAATCTCCGGAGCGGGCTCGGCGCTCTGCAAGACGAAGGCGAGGCCAAGAGCGAACAACATGACGTCCTCCTGTCAGGGCTGAACCCAGCTTCGGCGCGTTTCAGCGTTTCGCCAATCAATGAATGCGCGCCGGTGGCCGTCTCGGGACAAATGCAGCCAGTCCAGCGTTTCCAGCGCAAAGTCGATCAGCGCGAAGGTTTCCGAGGCGATCACAGTCTCGTAGGCCGCCGATGAAGCGGCTTCGAGCGGCGCGCCCGGAGCGGCCTTGGCTGCATAATCGCCAAGCGACCCCGGCCTCAGAGCGGCGAGTTCAGCATCGCGCGCCGGTCCGGTCCGCAATGTGTCCGCCCGCGCCGACGCGCGTATCTGAACCTTGCAGCGCGGATCCCAGAACAGCAGCGCGCATGCGGGCGCCGCCTCAAGCTCGGCGACCTTGGACGAGCGCGCATCGGTAAAGATGCGCGCAACGCGCTGGCCGCGGTCGAACCGGCGCAGGATCACCATGCGCGCTGACACGCCCTCTCCCGCCGAGCGGGTGGCGAGCCCAACCGTGCGCAGCGGGGATCTGGCGTCCGCCGCCGCGCGCCCCAGACGCCCAAGGCTCCACGCCTCGACGTCGGCCGGGGTTTCAATCTCGTCCGGGTTCAATTCCGGCCTCCGCGCCGCGTCCTTGCGATTTCGACCCTTGCTCGCACGGGCCCGCCCTCCATTGCAGCAGGCGCGCGCAGCGGGCGCTCAGTCGGCCGGCGGGACGTCTTCGATCTCCACCCGCTCGATCGCCCAGGGGCTCATGCCCGAGACGGCGCGGGCGCGGTCTTCATCCGACAGATCGTCATACGGATAGACCAGCCAGACCGGCCCGTTCTGGTCCGGGTCAAGCGGCGCGCCGTTGCGCGTGCGCGCGAAGACGCCGCCCAGCGCGATCACCTCGGCGATGTCGACCTCGACGATGTAACCGTCCACCGCCGTGATCCGCGCGAGCCCTTCATCCACGCCGGCGCGCGCGAAGACATCCGCAGCCGCCGGCCCGGTGAAGCGGCTGCGCGCCGTCGTCCAGGGCGTTTCGGTCTCCACGGCGGTCTCCGGCAGGCCGTCCAGCCAGGCGTCGGTCACCGGGATCTCCGCGCCGCCCTGCGCAACGAGCGTCATCAGCGAGGGCGAGAGCCCCAGCGCGTCGTCGATCGCCGCCCAGCCGACATACTTGAAGTTCTGGTTCTCCGCCTCGCCCGAGGGTGTCGCGTTGAAGCCGTCCTGCACCACCAGCAGCCCTTCCGGATAGCCCGGCAGGGCAAGGGCGGTCACATCGATCCCGTCAGTCTCCTGCGCGCCGTCGACGCCGTCTGCGGCCTCGATTGCAAACGTGCCGCGCCAGGCGTGCGGCGCCGCGCGGTCAAACACGGCGTAGGTGAAATCCCCCTGGCTCGACGCGATGAGGAAGCCGTTCTGCGGACCGGCCTGCGGCGGGGCGTAGAGCGCAAGGCCTTCGACATCGGCGCGCAGGCGGCCCCTTTCCGGATCCGTCTCGAAGGTCGAGGCGATGAGAACGCCGTCAACCGGGCCGTCCGGCGCTGCTGAAAAGCGCCAGATGCCGGCGGCCTCCTCGCCGACGAACAGTGCGCCGTTCTCATCGTCCGCAACGCAGCCTTCCGGCTGGCTGGGCACGGACAACCGGCGCACCAGCTGCGCTGTCAGGCCGCCGCCTGCGCCCTGCGAAAGCCGCCATTGGCCGATCTCGCCGGATTTGGCGTTGGCGAACACAAAGACGTCGCCGTCGGGCTCGGCGTAAAGGCACAGCCCATAGATCTCGTCGGAGAAGGGCGATGCGATCGGCGTGTCCATGAGCGGGGAGAGCGCTGCGGTGTCGGGATCGAGGCGCAGAACGTCGACGCCTTCATGGGAGCGGTTCGTCGCCGCGACGACAATCGCCGGCGCGCCCGCCAGAACCGTCTCGCGCAAATCGACATTGTTGGCGCGGCCGATATCGAGGCTGGAGAGACGCGCGCCGGACAGATCGTAAACCTCCAGCCCGCGCTGCTTGTTCGTGCCGATGACGAGGCTTGCTCCGGGATTGGCGCGGTTGACCCAGACTGCAGGATCGTCGGCGGCGTCGTCGGCGTCGGGCACCGGCGGGGTTTCCGCAGCCGCGGGCACGTCGAGCACATAGTCCGGGCGCGGCGCGGGCTCGTCGCTTTCCGCACACCCGGCGATGACCGCTGCAAAGATGATGACCGCCGAAAGGCGTATAGCCGCCGTCATGTCGTCCCCCGGAAAAGCGTCTGTCCGCGGCGATGTATCGCCCGGCGCCGGCCATCCGTCGAGAGGCGTGTCGTGCAAGCGCAGGTCTCGCGCGACCGTTAACCCGGTGTCACGCTTTCGCGATTACATTCCTTCATCCCTTCCCCCGGCTGAACGCCAACCTTAAGTGCGCTCCCAACCGAACGATCGGTACACTCCGCGTTCCGAATTCACTCCGAAAGGATATCCTCATGACACGCAAGGTCGACATCGCCATCATCGGGGCCGGTTCCGCCGGCATGCGCGCCTATCGTGAAGCCGTGAAGGTCACCGACAGCGTGTTGCTGATCGAGGCCGGCCCCTATGGAACCACATGCGCGCGCGTCGGCTGCATGCCCTCGAAGCTGCTCATCTCAGCCGCCGAAGCCGCCGTTGCGGGCAGCCACGCCGCCCCGTTCGGCGTCCGCTATGACGCGCCCAGAATCGACGGCGAGGCGGTCATGAAGCGCGTGCGCGAGGAGCGCGACCGCTTCGCCGGGTTCGTCGTCGAGGCGGTCGAGGCCTGGCCCGAGCATCACCGCGTGAAGGCGCGCGCGCGTTTCAAGTCCGATCACGTGCTTGAGCTTTCCAACGGGGAGACGGTGGAGGCCGGCCGCATCGTCATCGCCACCGGTTCGCGCCCCAACGTGCCCCCGCCGTTTCTGGAATTCGGCGACCGGTTGATCGTCAACGACGACATCTTCGAGTGGACCGAACTGCCGGAAAGCGTGGTCGTCTTCGGCGCGGGCGTGATCGGGCTCGAGCTCGGCCAGGCGCTTTCGCGGCTGGGCGTGCGCACAGCCCTGTTCGGCCGCGACCACCTCGTCGGCCCGCTGAGCGACCCCGAGGTGATCAAGGCGGCGACAAGCGCCTTCAAGGCGGAGTTCGAGTTCCACCCTCATGGCGAGGTCGTGCGCCGGGCGCACACCGCCGAGGGCGTGGAGATCGACTATGTCGAGGACGGCGAGAAGAAGACGGCGCGCTTCGACTATGCGCTCGTGGCGACCGGACGGCGGCCCAATGTCGACGATCTCGGACTGGAGAACACGTCGCTGCCGCTTGATGCGCGCGGACTGCCGGTCTTCGACGCGTTCAACGCACGCATCGGCGAGAGCCATGTCTTCATCGCCGGCGATGCGAACAGCAAGCTGCCGCTGCTTCACGAGGCCGCCGACGAGGGCCTCGTTGCAGGCTACAACGCCGCGCACTATCCCGAGATCCGCAAGTTCCGGAAGTCCTCGCCAATCTCGGTCGTCTTCACCGATCCGCAAATCATGATGGTCGGCGAGAGCCATGCCGAGCTGGAGGCGCGCGGCGCGGCGTTCGAGATCGGCGCGGTCGACTGGTCCGATCAGGGACGCGCGCGGGTGATGCGCGTCAATCGCGGATTGCTGCGCGTCTACGCCGAGAAGGACACCGGACGCTTTCTCGGCGCGGAAATGGTCGGGCCGCGCGCCGAGCACCTCGCCCACCTGCTCGCCTGGGCGCATCAGTCGAACCTGTCCGTACCCGAGATGCTGGAGCGGCCCTTCTACCACCCGGTGGTGGAGGAAGGCGTGCGCACCGCGCTTCGCGATGCGAGCTACAAGCTCCAGCTCGCCGGCCCGCCCGTGGCGCGGTGCCTCGATTGCGGCCCGGGCGCCTAAGGCGCGCCTCGGGCAAGCCACGCCGGAGAGGCTTGGAACCCGCAGGTTTTCAGGCGCGAGCGCCCGCCGCCAGCGCGAGCGAGGATCTACTCAGCGGATATGACAGAGTACGCAGAGATGGTGCCCGGGGGCGGATTCGAACCACCGACACGCGGATTTTCAATCCGCTGCTCTACCAACTGAGCTACCCGGGCGCTGCCTTGCAAGCGGGCTGGCCTCAGCGCGCTCGCCGTGCAGGAGCCGCGCGTTATAGGCACGCTTTGTCAGCCTGTCCATGGCTTGCGGCGCCCGGATCCGCGGCAAGCCTCAGGCGTGCAGAGCGGCCACAGCGTGCAGGTGCGAAGCAGTCGCGCAGGCTTGTCCGCCTTCGGAGAGGCTGCTAACTCGGCATGCTTTCATCAGCCGACATCTGGCCGTCATGTCCTCCATTCGATCCGCGTATCTCCGCGCGCCGCTAATTGCGGCGTGCGCCGTATTGCCTGTCTGCCCGGCGAGCGCGCAGCCGTCCGAGCCTGTCGAACGCATCACCGTGCTGGGCGGACGCGCGCCGGTGGCGGATGCGGATGCGCGGCCGGTCGCGGTGCTCGGCCGATCAGCGCTGCGGGCCTCCGGCCAGGACGATCTGGGCGACGCGCTCGCCTTCCTGCCGGAGATCGTCGGGGCGGAGTTCAACGACGATCCCGGCACCCAGAACGACACCTCGGGCACGACGAACGTCAATCTTCGCGGGCTCGGGCTCGGCTCCACGCTGATCCTGCTCAACGGCCAGCGCCAGACGGAAGCCAGCGTCGCCGCCGACGACGGCACGCGCTTTGTCGATCTCAACGCGCTGGTTCCCGACATCGCAATCGAGCGCGTCTCCATTCTCAAGGACGGCGCCTCGCCGGTTTACGGCTCCGACGCGCTTGCCGGGGTCATCGACGTGCGCACGCGCAACCGGTTTGAAGGCGTGGAGGTCGAGGCGGGCTGGGCGGCGCCGGACGGGTTCGACGGTTCAGGCGCCGCTTATGACGCCGCCCTGATCGCCGGCCGGCGCTTCCAGGCGGATGCCGCCGAACTGCACGCCGTCGTCGCCGCCGACTGGTTTGACCGCGACGGCCTGGAAGGCTTCGAGACCGGTTTCGTCCCCGGCACGGGCCTGTCCAGCCTGGGCCAGCCCGGCGCCTACACGGTCACGCTGCCGGACGGCTCGCGCTCGACGGTGCTCGACCGCGACTGCACGGCGGGCGGCGGCGATCCCCTTGTGCTCGGACCGGACAACGCGCTGGGAACTCCCGGGTTCTGCCAGCTCGATTTCGGCCGGTTCTTCTCCGTGCTGCCCGATGAGCAACGCGTGCGCGCCTTCGCCGCCTTCACCGCCGAACGGGGCGCCACCACAGCCGCGCTCCGCGCCAGCGTGGCGGATCTGGATCTGACGCGCGGCAACTCGCCCTCGCTTCCCAATCTGAATTTCCCGCTGCTCTCCGCAGACCTGCCCGGCAATTATTTCGGCCAGGACGTCGTCTGGTTCGGCCGCCCGCTTGGCGTTGAAGCCGGCGCCGCCCGGCGCCGCTTTGAACACCGCACCTGGCGCATCGCCGCCGAGCTTGCGCATGAAGCCGAGCTTCTGGGCCGCAACTGGCGCTTCGAGCTGGATGCGGTTCACTCGCGCAACACGCTGGACGCCACCATCACCGACACGCTGGCGCCGAATTTCGAGCTGGCGCTGCAGGGCCTCGGCGGCGCCGAGTGCGCGGACGGGGCGACGCCCGGCGACCGTTCGGCGGGCTGCTTTTTCTTCAATCCCTTCGGCTCGGGCGTTCTGGTCGAGGACCCGGCCGATCCCCGCTTCAACGATCCCGCCGTCATCGACTTCATCATCGGGGAGGATTTGCGCGAAAGCCGGGCCGATCTGACGGTGATCGAGGCGGTCGCCTCCACCGCCGCCCTGTTTGAGGCGCCCGCAGGCCCGGTCTCCGCCGCATTCGGCGTGCAGACCCGGCGCGAAACGCTGCGCGTGGAGCATGGCGAGGATTTCAACGCCGACGCCTTCCTGTTCATCATCGGCGGACCGGACTTCTCAGGCGCGCGCGACGCCCGCGCCGCCTTCGCCGACGCCGTGATCCCGCTCACCGGGACGCTGGATCTGCAAATCGCCGCCCGGCATGAAGACCTCGACGGCTTTTCCTCCACCGACCCCCGCATCGCCGCGGTCTGGCGTCCGTCGCAGGCCGCCACGCTGCGCGCAGGCTGGTCGCGCTCCTTCCGCGCGCCCTCGCTGCAGCAGCAGGTCTCCGCCACCACCACGCTGGAAAGCCTTGCGATCGGCGCCACCAGCCTGTTCCGCCCGGTGCGCACCGTCGGCAATCCCGATCTCGACCCGGAGGAAGCCGGCACGCTCACCCTCGGGGCCGTCCTTCGCGGCTTCGGACTGACCGCGCGCATCGATCTCTGGCGCACCCAGGTTGAGAACCTGATTGTCGAGGAGAGCGCGCAGGCGATCATCGCGGCTGATCTGGCCGACGGAGCGTTTGACGATCCGCGCATCGAGGTCTCCCCGACGGGGAAGGTGACGCTCGTCCGCGCAGCGTTCGTGAACGCTCCGGACGTCTCCGCGCGGGGGCTCGACGCGGACGTGACCAGCGCGCCGTTCGCGCTTGCCCGCTGGGGCGAGATCGCGTTCAACGGCCGTCTCAGCTATGTCGACGAATACGAGATCACCGATCCGGTTCTGGGCGCGACGATCGACGCCGCCGGCAACCGCAACTTCACCAATTTCGCGCGCTCGCTGCCGCGCGTGCGCGCCAGCGCTTCGGCGGACTGGACGCTGGACGGCCTCTCAGCCCGGCTCGGCGTGCGCCATGTCGGCGGATATGACGATGACGAAAACGCGGGCGCGCGAGTGGAAAGCTGGACGGTCGCGGACGCCCAGCTCCGCGCCGCCCTGCCGGAGACCCACGGGGCGCAGGGCGAGGTGACGGTGGGCGCGCTCAACCTGTTCGACGCCTCGGCGCCGTTTGTCGATACGCCGCTTGGCTACGACACCAAGATCGCCGACCCGCGCGGACGCGTCGCCTATGTCCGGCTCAGCCTCCGGTACTGACCTTAAAGGGTCAGCGTGATCATGGTGTAGAGATAGACGGTGTTCTCGTCCTCGCCGCGATTGGGCGCGGTCCGGGAGAAGCGGCCGCGGGCGAGATAGCCGCCGCCTGCTTCCAGCTCGACGCGATCCGGAACAAGCCGGTAGCGCGTGCGGCCGCTCATGTAGACGCCAATGAAGCGGCCGCTCTCGCCCGCTTCGTCGATCACGCCCGCTCCGCCCCAGACGCCGCTCGGGCTCGCCAGCCAGTGCGCCTTCAGATTCACACGGGCGTCAAAGCGGCCCTCGCGGATTTCGCCGCGTCCGCCGAACGAGGTGATGTTCTGCCGCCGGAACGGTCCCGCAATGCCGGTCTCTCCGAAATCCTCACGCCGAAGGCCGAACAGGCGGTCATATTCGTTGAACGCGCCGTCTTCGGCGTCGTCGTCGCCGCTGGCGTGATCGATCTCCAGGGCGAGCCGCGGGCTCAGCGGCGCTTCCAAGGTATAGCCGACATGGCCGTGCCAGGTGTGGCCGAACACATCGAGATCGCCGCGGGCCCCGAACTGAAGCGCGCCTTCAAGGTCGTAATCGAGGCCGCCGGCGTTTCGACCGCGCACTAGCCGCATGCCGGGGGTGAACAGACGCCGGTCGGCGCCCTGCCCGCCGTCGTCGAGGACGTAGAGATAGGTCTCCAGCGACGGCCGCGCGCCCTCGCCCGCCCGCGTCAGATGGGCGCCGTAAAAGCGCAGCGTCTCCGCCTCGCGGTCGAGCTCGAATTCATTGTCGAGCAGGCTGTCGCGATCGGACGGCCGGCGCTGGACCGGGGCCAGCGCGAGCAGCTGGAGCGTATACGCCCCGCCGAAACGCGAAACCGCCTCCAGCCCCGTGAAGGCGTTGCGTGTATTGCGGAAATTATTGCGCGCGATGAAGCGCCGCGAACCGCTGTCCAGCGTCAGCCGCCCCAGCCGCACCCGCGTATGCGCGCCGGCGTCGAATGCGACATAGGCCTGCAGGAGATCGTGCGCGTTTACGAAACTTGTCGAAAGCGGCGAGCCGGCGTCGGTCAGGTACCCGCGGCTGTCGATCAGCTCGGCGGCCGCCGTCCAGCGCTGCGCGTCATAGCGCGCCTCGAGGAAGGTGCGGCCGTAAACGCCCTGGTCGCCGCCTGAGCCGCCCGCGCGGAACTGACCGGAGAGATGCTCGTAACGCCAGCGCGTCGAGCCCTCGAGACTGAAGCCGGAGGCCTCCTGCGCTGCAGCCGTCCCGCCCAGCGCCAAAAGCAGCGCGATCCCAGCGATCGTCTTTGCGGCCATGCGCGTCATCTCTGAGCCCCTCTTCGCAACCGCAATATTATTTCAATTCGGCTTGAAATTAAAGGCTGCAGCGCACGCGGCACGAGAGGTTTTTCAGTGATCAGGGTCGGGGTCGTCGGGACGCGCCGCCTCGCCCGGCACGACATAGGCCCCGGTAAGCCAGCGGCCGAGATCGGCGTCCGCGCAGCGCTTGGAGCAGAACGGGCGGAACGCCTTCACCGCCAGCTTGCCGCATGAGGGGCATTTGCCGCCGGTCAGGCTGAGATCGGGCGCGGGCTCCGTCATGGTCGGCTCACCTCGAATTGGCCGTGCGCAAGCTCGCCGGCCGCCACCGAGAAGCGCGGGCCCAGCCGTTCGGCCATCGCGGCTTTCCAGGCAAACGGGGCTTCGTCCAGAAACGCCATGATGTCGGGCGCAACGCGGAGCGCCAGTTGGCGCGCGCGCTGGGCGCGGCCCTCCCGCTCGAGCGCCCGCAAGGCGGCCAGCGCCCGCGTCTCGGCGGTCGCGCGGCGATCCGCGTCGAGCATGATCTCCGCAAGCGACCGGCCCAGCCGCTGACGGGCGAGCTCGACAATGGCGAAGCGCGAGGGCGGCGCCACGTCGATCTTGGCGGGATCCTTCCTGAAAGCGGCCTTCACCGCCTCCAGAAGTTGGGACTGGTCGGCCTTCTTGCGAGAAGGCAGAAAGTCGATCGCGACCACCCCGCCGATATTGCGCAGCCTGATCTGACGCGCCGCCTCGCGCGCCGCAGCCTTGTTCAGGTCGGCGGCGAATTTCGCCCCGCCTGCGCCTTTACGGTCCGCCGCATCGACATCAACCGCGACGAGCGCCGCTGTCGGTTCGATGATCAACCGGCCTCCCCCCGGGATGGGCGCAACCGGATCAAGCGCTGCGTCGAACTCGGCGTCGAGATCGATCCCGGCCTCGCGGGCCTCGCGCACCGGCGCGTCGTGGGCGCGCGAAAGCCGTTCCCAGACCGGCGGAGCCTCATGGACGACCGCGGGCGCCTCGCCGTCCTCCACCTCGAAAAGGGTCAGCGTGGGGCCCTTCGCCTGAAAGGCCTCCCGCACGATCTGCACGCCCAGCGCCTGCCCCTGCGTGACCGATTTCGCCTCGCCGCTCAGCGAAAGGAACCCCTCCGGGCCGCGTCCGATATCGACGAAGGCGCCATTGAGCGCGCGATCAATGGCGCGCACCCGGCCGCGATAGACTTCCCCGCGCACCGCGCGCACGCCGCGCTCGCTCCAGCGATCGAGATGCAGCTCCACCGCGCGGTCGCCGTCAAAAAGCGCTGCGCGCGTCTCGCCGACATGTTCCGCCACGATCACCCGCATGATGCGCGCGCCTTCATCACCGGATAGCCGAGCCCGGCGAGGAGCTGGCGGGTTTCATAGACCGGCAGGCCCACCACGCCGGTGTAGGAGCCGTGCAGCTCGACCACGAACGCCCCGGCGAGGCCCTGCACGCCGTAGCCGCCTGCCTTGCCGCGCCATTCCCCGCTGTCGAGATAAAAGCGGATTTCTTCCTCGCTCAGGCGCTTGAACTTGATGCGCGTCTCGCAGAGCCGCTCCGCCGTGCGCCCGTCCGGCGCGCGGACGGCCACGCCGGTATGGATGCGGTGATTGCGCCCGGAGATGAGACGCAGGCACGCCTCGGCCTCCTCGCGCGTCTCCGTCTTGGGCAGGATGCGCCGGCCGACGCTCACCACGGTGTCGCTCGCCAGAACAAAGCAGCCGGGATGATCGGCCGCGTCGAGCTTTTCCCGCGCAAGGCGCCGGGCATGGCGCGGCGGGAGTTCTCCGTCATGCGGGGTTTCGTCGATGTCGGCGGGTGCTATGCGGTCGGGCGCAAGCCCGATCACGCTCAGCAGCTCGCGCCGTCGCGGCGAGGCGCTCGCCAGCACGAAGGGCGCGCGCGCAGGCGCGGGACCGGGCGGCGCGGACCCGGTCAAATCACTTGAAGCGATAGGTGATGCGCCCCTTCGTCAGGTCATAGGGCGTCATCTCGACAAGCACCTTGTCGCCCGCCAGCACCCGGATGCGGTTCTTGCGCATCTTGCCGGCGGTGTGTGCAATGATCTCGTGGTCGTTTTCCAGCTTCACGCGGAAGGTCGCGTTGGGAAGGAGTTCGGTCACCTCCCCGGGAAACTCCAGCAGTTCCTCTTTCGCCATACGGCTCCTCATTCGTCACCAACACCAAAACGGCGGTCGCCGTCAGCGCCCGCCGTGGGGGCGTTATATAGGCGCGCAACCCCGCCGCCGTCGAGATGCGGATTCTCTAGCCGGATTCGGCCGCGCAGCGCGCGATCCGCGCGGCGATCTCGTCGCGCACCGCGCGGTAGGCGGCAAGCTTGCTCTCGCGGCCGCCGCGCTCCAGCGCCGGATCGCTCAGCGGCCAGGCTTCAAAACGCGCCCCCGACGTCTGCGCGAGCCGCTTCGCGGGCGCGTCCGCCTCCGGGGCCATGCTGACGACAAGCGCGGGCGCTAAGCCCTTCACCGCCTCCAGCCCGCGGCACTCGAAGGCTTCCATGTCCACGCCGTCCTCAGCCATGACCGCGATCATGAAGCCGTCCGGCCAGGCGGCGGGCTCAACCCCGCAGGACACCGCAGGACGCGCGCCGCCGAAACGCCGCCGCCAGAGCGCTTCCGCCATGGGCGAGCGCACCGCGTTGCGTCCGCAGACGAAGATCACCGCCGCACGCCCCGGCGCGCCGTCGTACGCACTCACGCCGATCTCCGATGCAGCGCGCAGATGAGGGTGAAAAGCCGCCGGGCGGTATCGAAATCGACCTCGATCTTGCCTTCAAGGCGCTCCCGGAGGATCGAGGAGCCCTCGTTGTGCACGCCGCGCCGGCCCATGTCGATCGCCTCGATCTGCGAGAGCGAAGCGTCGCGCACGGCCTCGTAATAGCTTTCGCAGATAAGGAAATAGTCCTTGATGATCCGGCGAAGCGGACCGAGCGAGAAGACGAACACGCGCACCGGATCGCCGGCATCCGTCGAGATGTCGAACACCAGCCGCTGGTCCTCGATGGCCAGCCGGAGCGCATA
>CAZLOV010000069.1:0-11990 GCA_964561235.1 uncultured Caulobacterales bacterium | reverse complement strand
CCAGGTCGCCTATTCCGCCTCCAAGGGCGGCATTTACGGCATGACGCTGCCGATGGCGCGCGATCTCGCGCGGGAGGGCGTGCGCGTGAACACCATCCTGCCGGGCTTCTTCGAGACGCCGATCTACGAGCAGATGCCGCCGGAGGTGAAGACCAATCTCGCCGCCAACCTGCAGTTCCCGCAGCGCTTCGGCACGCCGGCGGAATACGCCGACCTCGTGCATTTCATGATCAGCAATGACTACATCAATGCGGAATGCGTCCGGCTCGACGCCGGCGCGCGCATGCCGCCGAAATGACCCGCGGCGCGCGTCGCCCGTCCCGGCTTCGGGGCGGGCGGGGCGCGTCAGCCCTGCGCGAGGTCCTCGTGGACCCTGTCCGCCTCCACCAGCGGCGCGAACGCGGTCATGAAGTGATAGAGCATGGAGGCCGGCACCGCGCCTGCGCTGGCTGTTCCGGCCTCGTCATAGGCGTCCATCCAGCCGCCTTCCGGCCCGTCGGAGAGATAGCCCGTCATCAGCCGGTGCAGCAGCAGGGCCGCCTCGCCCGGCTCGGCGCATTCAGGCTGGACAAGGCGCGCGCGCAGCATTTCCAGTTGCGGCCAGAGGCGCCGCGCCCCGTCGATCACGGTGCCGTCGAACAGCACGGCGTTGCGCGCAAACCCGGAGACCGGATCGCGGCCGAAGCGGTCGGCGAAGCCCACCAGCCGCCGGCGCCAGCTCACCAGGTCGCGCCCGTCGGCGCGTTCGAACTCCGCCAGCAGCACCGCCCATTCATAACAATGGCCCGGCTCGGCGATGCGGCCCTGATGACCGCCGGCAGGGTTCAGTTCGGCGTCGAGAAACTCGATCACCGCCCCGCTCGGCCCGTGGAAGAAACGCCCCTCGAAGAGATCCACGATCCGGCGCGCGCGATCCAGCGCGCCGGCCTCGCCCGCCAGCCGGTGGGCGGCCAGGCTCGCCTCCAGAAGATGCATGTGCGGGTTCGCCCGGCGCGGACCGGACACGACGGATCCGTCCGCCTCCCGCCCCTCGATCCAGCCCAGGCCCGCCGCATCGCTCAGCGCCTCCTCGATGAAGCCGAACGCCTCGCGCATCAGCTCAAGGCCCGCGGGCTCTCCGGACGCCTTCCAGGCCTGCACGCCGGCGAGCGCCATGAAGGCTGCGTCGTAGAAATCGCGGCGCGTATCGGCGGGTTCGCCCCCGGGCGTCAGCCGGTGATGAAACCCGCCCGCCGGGCTCTTCGTCCTGGCGTGGACGTAATCCAGCCCGTTGAGGATGAGCGGCCGGGCGGTTTCTTCCGGCAGCAGGCCCAGGCCCAGCGCGGCGGAGAAGGTGTAGATCTGGCGCGCCTGCACCCGCACGCGGCGCACGGCCTCGGCGTCGGGCCGGCCGTCAAGATCAAGCTGTTCGACAAACCCGCCGCGCCGGGCGTCCCAGGCGCGGGCGGCCCAGACCGACAGCGCGCGCGTCAGCCAGCGCGCCGCCGCATGACAGGCCTGCGCGGGCAGGCCTGCCGCCGGTCCCAGCCGGTTCAGCCGCTCCACACCGCTGCGGATATTGGCCGCCTCGCCGCGCGGGGCGACCAGCACGCCGTGGGGGCTGGCGGCGACGATGAGATCGCGCGCGCCGCGCACCAAGACCGGCGGGCCGTCGGAGCGGATGAAGCAGCCCGTGCTCTCTTCCGCCACGACCGGGCCTTCGCAGACATTGGCGTCCGGCTGAAGCCCGCGCGCGCGCACGGCGTAAAGGGCTGCGTGATCGCCGATATCGCTCCAGTCCATGTCCACGGGCGCGACCGAAACGCGGCCCTCTTTCGCGGCGGGCTCCATCACGGCGTAGTCGATCGACTGGCTGCGCACGGCGGCGAACGCCTGCGGGTCCAGCCGGGCGGGCCGGCCCGCAACCGGCGCAGCGTCCGGCAGCGCCAGCGCCGTGGCGTCGAGAATGTCGGGCGCGTGGCGCTTGAGCGCGGCGCGCATGGCGCCGGCCTGAAACAGGAAGACGCCGGCGTTCCAGAAAAAGCGTTTCGTTTCGAGATAGCCCTGCGCGGTCTGCCGGTCCGGCTTCTCCACGAACCGCACGGCCTTGCGCGGGGCGAAGGCGGGATCCCCGCGTGCGCCCTCGCAAAGATCGCCCGCCTCGATATAGCCGTAGCCCGTGGCGGGCTGATCCGGCTTGACGCCGAAGGTGACGAGATCGCCCGCGCGCGCGGGTGCCGCGCCTGCAAGCAAGGCGCGGTGAAACGCCTCGATATCGCCGATATGGTGATCCGCCGGCAGGATGAGCAAAAGCGCCTCTTCCGGGCAAAGCAGCGCGGCGGCGGCGATGGCGGGGGCGGAATTGCGCCCGGCGGGCTCCAGCAGCAGGGCCGCTTCGGGCAGATCCGCGGCGAGCGCAGCTTCCATGGCGGCGGCGCCGACCGCCAGCGGCGCCTCGAAGGACAGGTCCTCAAGGCTGGAGCCGGCGGTGCGCGCGGCTGTCTGCGCGATCATCGAGGCGTCCGAGATCAGCGCGCGATGCTGTTTGGGCCGGGCGGGCGTGGAGACCGGCCAGAGGCGCGTGCCCGATCCGCCGCACAGGATGACGGGGCGGATGACCGTTTCCGGGACGCCTGCGGCGGAGGGGGAGGCCAAGGTCCAAATCTCCGTGCTTACAATCGCTCGCAACGCAGCCAGGCGTTCGGGCAGTAGGTGACGTTCGGGCCGAACAGATCGCAGAGCTCTTCCATGATGCGGAAGCGCGCCCCTTCAGCAGAGTCCAGAAACTCGGCGACTGCACGATTTGGACCGTCGTCATAAGCGGCATAATTCGCGCCTGGCAAATCAGCGACAACGCCGTCCTCCACGACGATGCAATCGCCCGGCTGCGCGGCGGCGGCGAACGCAGACAGACAGTTCCTCACCGTCGCATACACGTGCGCGCTGTCATCGATGAACAGGCGCGGACCCGGGCAGGCCCTCCAGGCGTCGATCACGGCGCCGGGGATTTCCAGGCCGGCGTCCAGCCGGGCGAACTCGACGCCGTCGAGCGAAACCGCGGGCGGCTTAAGATCGTAGCTCAGGATACGCCCGTTCGTGCGTCGCGCGGCGAGCCAGTCGCGGAACCACGCGGCCGAGCCGCCTTCCGAGGCGCCGACCTCGATGATGGAGACCGGCTCCAAACGCTCCAGAAGCTGGAGATAGATCGCGATGTCGAACGGATTCTTCGCGAACCGAAGTCCGCGATAGCGCTGCATCAGCGTGCCGCGCTGGACCGCCTCCAGCGATCCGGTTTCGAGCCCGACAGCAAACGAGCGGCCGCGGACCGACGCGACGCGCCGGGATGAGTTCGACATGAGTGTGAGTCCTCGAAGGCACGCCAACTAACGTTTGTATTTTGAGATGGCTGGCTCCTTATACATTATCCATCGGGCGTTCACACTCCGCCGCAGCCCGATAACGAGCGATGCATCAATCATCTAGAGAAAACATGAGGCAGTGCTTCGCGCGCTTCTCACGCTTCCTGCCTGACGGCGACCGTGCCGCGCGCGTGCTCGAGATCGGCGCAGCCGACGTCAACGGAAGCTATCGCGGCGACGTTGAGCGTTTCGGCTTCGATTATGTCTCGGCGGATATTGATCCGTCCTCGGGCGCTGATCTGATCATGGCGGACCCGTACCGCATCCCGACCGCCGACAACGCGTTTGACATCGTTATCTCCGGCCAGATGCTGGAGCATTGCGCCTTCTTCTGGAAAGCCTTCGAGGAAATGGCCCGAGTGGTGAATCCGGCAGGGTTCATCTTCCTGATCGCCCCCTCAGCCGGACCCATTCACCGTTATCCCGTCGATTGCTACCGTTTCTATCCCGACGCCTATCAGGCGCTCGCCGATCATGCCGGAATACATCTGATCGACGTGTTTCACGATCTCCGCGGTCCTTGGAACGATCTCGTCGGGGTGTTCTCCCACCGGCCGGTTCCAGCACAGCCTTTCGCCGACATCCTCCTCGACGGGGAAATGGCCGTTCCGCCAGATGCTCCCGGCCCGAGCGAGGCCGAGCGAGTGCGCAGCGGGCCGACCTATATCGACCTGCTCGACCGCCTGCATGACCATCTCAAGCCGTCCTTCTACCTTGAGATCGGCGTTCGCAGCGGAGGCAGCCTCTCCCGCGCCGGGTGCGAGGCCGTCGGCGTCGACCCGAACCCAAGACCCGAAGCGTACAAGGCCGGGGGCCGAATTATCGCGTCCACAAGCGACGCTTTCTTCCTAAACAAGGAAATGGACAGACTTCCACCCCCGGACTTATGCTTCATCGACGGCCTGCATCTATTTGAGTACGTCTTGCGTGATTTCATGAATATAGAACGCTACATGCGTCCTGACGGCGTGATCGTCGTGGATGACGCCGCCCCGCTGCATCCCGCGCAGGCCGCGCGCCGGCGCCGGAGCCGTGTCTGGACCGGCGACGTCTGGAAACTCGCGCAGTGCCTGAACGAGCATCGCCCGGATCTGCGCGTCGACCTGCTCAGAACCTCGCCCACGGGCGTGCTCGTCATTTCCGGTCTCAACCCGCATAACGAGACGCTTTGGCGGAAATACAATCCGATCTGCAGACGCTTCGTAGCGGACATCGATCCGCCCGCCGACGTGCTGGACGACGCCCCGCTGGACATGCCTGCGCTCGATGCGTACGTCCGCGCGCTCGCCGGACGCTGCGGATCCGGCGTTCAGGGCATGGATGCGGCGCAATGACCGGGCGGCCGCCGGACTTGTCGCTTGTCGTTTGCGCTTACGACATGACGAGAGAGTTGCCGCGCACCCTGCGCTCCCTGCATCCGCCGTATCAGAGCGGGGTCGACGCTGCGGCCCTTGAAATCCTGGTCGTCGACAACGGGTCGCCGCAGCCGGTCTGCGTTGATCCCGACGCAGTTCCATGTGCGCGCGTGCTTCGCTTTCCCCCCGGTGACGCATCCCCGGTGCGCGCGATCAACGCCGCGGCGGCCGAAGCGCGCGCCGACAAGATCGGCGTGTTCATCGACGGCGCGCGCATGGCCTCGCCGGGCCTGCTCGACACGGCGCGCAATGCGCTCGATTTGAGCATGGAGTCGGTTGCAGGAACGCTCTCCTATCACCTCGGACATGAACCGCAGCCGATTTCCGTCGCAAAGGGGTACGACGCAGCCGCTGAAGATGCGCTGCTCGAAGAAGCCCGCTGGTGGGAAGACGGCTACCGGCTGTTCGATGTTTCCTGCCTGGCTGTTTCATCGGCGAAAGGCTTCTCGAGGCTCCCGTCCGAAACCAATGCGCTGTTCGTCAGCCGGTCGCGTTGGCGGGAGGTCGGCGGGTTCGACGAGCGCTTCCGCTGCCCAGGCGGAGGGCTTGCGAATCTCGATCTCTGGAAGCGGCTTTGCGAAAGCGCGGCAGGGCCTGTGATGATGATCGCCGGCGAAGGCACGTTTCATCAGGTCCACGGCGGCGTGGCGACGAACTCGCCCAAGTCGAAATGGGACCAATTTGAACGTGAATACCGCGATATCCGCGGGGAAGCGTTCCGGGCTCCCGCATCGCCCTACGTCCTCGTCGGCTCGCCGCAGAGCCCAAGGCTGGCGAACGCGGTGTGAGGACGCGCGTCGTCAGGCAAAGCGCCCGTCGGCTCGTCCATTAAACAAAATAAGGGCGGCTCAAGAGCCGCCCCCAAGTTCAAGTTCCTGATTGTTGGCAGCGAGCAAACTTTGCGCCAGATCGGCCGACAGAGCGCATCTCCCTGAAAATCCACATCAACGTCGGCGCCGCCGCCGAGCGGCGCCGCGCGCTGACGACTCCAGACGTCGCTTCCCGGCACGGCAGCGCCGCTCAATCAACGCAGGCCGCCGCGGTTCGGCTGGCTGTTGCGCGCGGCTGCCGCCCTGATCCGCACGGTCATACGCAGGTGATTGCTCTCAACAGCTTGATGCAATACGCATAGCGCGCCCGCCAGATTAGTATTTTTGAGAAGCTGAATGTTCGAAGAGGTGACATGGCCACCTACGAGAATGTTTCCATGATCATCTCGAGTGATCGCGCCGGGTGCGGTGCAGGTTGCGTGCGGTTGAGGGCTTCTGGGTCGGCCGGGCTGACGAAGGCCGCTGCGGGGCGCGTTGCGGCGGCGGGCGCCGCGCCTGGCCGCCGTATGCGATAGGACGCCGGGGCGGTACAAGGAGGCAGGCGCGATGCGGGTTCTGGTGACGGGCGGGTCGGGTTTCATCGGCTCGGCCCTGGTGCTGCGGCTGGCGGCGGCGGGCTGCACGGTGTTCAATCTCGACGCGCTGACCTATGCCGCGGCGCCGGCCTCCCTGGCGGGGCTTGAGGGCGAGGCGCACTACACCTTCCTGCACGGCGACATCCGCGACGCCGAGACGGTCGCCCGGGCCTATGCGCGCGCCCGGCCCGAGGTAGTGATGCATCTCGCCGCGGAGACCCATGTCGACCGCTCCATCAACGGGGCGGATGCGTTCGTGACGACCAATGTCAACGGCACGTTCCAGATGCTGCAGGGCGCGCGCGCCTGGCGCGACAGCCTGCCCGCCGCGCAGGCGGAGGCCTTCCGCTTCCTGCATGTCTCCACCGACGAGGTGTTCGGCTCGCTGGGGCCGGAGGGGCTGTTTTCCGAGACGACGCCGTACCATCCCTCCTCGCCCTATTCCGCCAGCAAGGCGGGGAGCGATCATCTCGCGCGCGCCTGGGGACGCACCTACGGGCTGGACGTGCGGGTGTCGAACTGCTCGAACAATTACGGCCCGCGCCAGTTTCCCGAAAAGCTCATCCCGCTGATGATCCTGAATGCGCTCGAGGGCCGACCGCTGCCGGTCTATGGCGACGGCTCGAACGTGCGCGACTGGCTGGAGGTCGACGACCATGCGCGCGCGCTGCAGGCCGTCGTGGAGCGCGGACGCGCCGGGGAGACCTACTGCATCGGCGGTAATAACGAGCGCACCAACCTGCAGGTGGTCGAGGCGATCTGCGACCTGCTCGACGCGCTGCGTCCGGGGCCCGAGCCGCGGCGTTCGCTGATCACCTTCGTGACCGACCGGCCCGGCCATGACGCGCGCTACGCCATCGACGCCTCCAAGGCGCAGGCCGAGCTTGGCTGGGCGCCGTCGGTGACCTTCGAGGAAGGGCTCGAGGCGACGGTGCGCTGGTATCTCGACAACGAGGCCTGGTGGCGTCCGATCCGCGAGGGCCGCTATCAGGGCGAGCGCCTGGGCCTGATCGGCGAGGCGGCCTCGTGACGCGCGGGGGCGTGCTGGTCGTCGGGCGCTCGGGCCAGCTCGCGCGCGCGCTCGCGCAGGCGGGCGGAGAGCCGGTGCGCTGTGCGGGCCGCGGCGCCTTCGACCTCGCAAGCGGCGATCCCGCCAGGCTCCTCGACGCGCACACGCCCGAGGCGGTGATCAACGCGGCCGCCTTTACCGACGTCAACGGCGCGGAGGAGGCGCGCGAGGCCGCCCATGCGCTCAACGTGCAAGGCCCGGCAAGGCTGGCGGCGGCGTGTGCGGCGCGCAGGGTGAAGTTCCTGCACGTCTCAACGGATTACGTCTTCAGCGGAACCGACGGCGGCGCGCCCTACGCCGAGGACGCCGCGACCGATCCGCTCAATGTCTACGGCGCCAGCAAGCTTGCCGGCGAACACGCCGTGCTTGCGGCCGATCCGGACGCGCTGATCCTGCGGGTCTCCTGGCTGTTCGACGAGGGCGGCGGCACCTTCCTCAACGCCATTCTCAAGCGCGCGGAGGCCGGGGGAAGCCTGCGCGTCGTCGACGACCAGATCTCCGCGCCGAGCTATGCGCCGGATGTCGCGCGCGCCCTGCTGGCGCTCTCGCGCACGGGGCTCTCGGGCGTTTTCCACTATCAGGGCGGCGATTATGCGAGCTGGCGCGACTTCGCTCTCGCGGCGCTCTCCCAAGCCGGCCTGCTGGAGCGCATCGGCGCGCCGGAGGCGATCCCCAGCTCCGCCTGGCCGCAACCGGCCGAGCGCCCGCTGGACACGCGGCTCGACGCCTCCCGGCTCGCCGCTGAAGCCGGCATCGGTCCGGGGGACTGGCGCCGGGGCGTCGCCGAGGTGATCGCCCGCCGAAGCGGCTAGATCCCGCAGTCGGGATCAAAGCGCCAGACCGGACCCGCATCCGCGATCTCCGCAGCGCCAGGATCCGGCTCCAGGCGCCGCTCCATCTCCAGACGCCCCGGCTCGGCGAGCACGCGGGCGATGTCTTCAATGGCGCGGCCAAGCGCGTGCGCATCCGCGTACAGATCGCCGGTGCGCACAACGCTGATGCGCTCGCGCGACGGCGCGCGCGGGGAATAGAGCGTCACCCGGCCGGCCGCGGGCGCGGTGATCAGGCTCGCCGCCCGCGCAGGCGAGGCATGGCGGCGCCCCGCGTCGAGGATCGCCACCTCGCCCAGCGCCACGCCGCGCCCGTCCAGCCGCCGCGCCGCGCCGGCGAGCAGTTCGGCGCCCTCGTCCGCGGCCACCACGTGCACCTGCGCGCCATGCCGGGACAATGCGCGGATGAACCCGGCGAGGCTTTCCGCGGACGCGCGGTCATAGGCGGGATTGGGCAGTATCGACGGCACCAGGCGCTGCAGCCGCGCCGGCGCGCTGTAGACCGCCGCCGCCCCCTGAAAGCCGGTCTGTTCCGCGATCGCGGCGGCTTCCCGCGCCGCATCGCCGAAATCCGCTGACGCGCCGGGAATATAGAGCAGGATCGCCTCGGCCCCGGCGTGGGCGGCCAGAGCCTCGTGAAACCGCCTGCGCGCGTCATGGTCGAACACTTCAGGCGCGCGCACGACGACGGGGCGTCCGTCCTCAGCGGACTGCACGCGCACCCGGCCGAACCAGGTGCGCCCGGACGGATCGGCGGACGGCCCGAAACGCCGGCTCGGCACGGCGATCGCGGGATCATAGACGCGGCTGGATCCGAACAGGAGCGCAGTCTCCGCGCCGTGATCCGAAGCGCGCCGCGCCGCCGGCCCCGCGGATGCGCCCGCATCCTCGGCTTCGACGGACGGCGCCAAGTGTTGCGCGGCCAGATCAACATACCCGGAGGCGAACTGGAAGCAGTCGCGCGAGCCGACCGCGTCCATGACCGCGCACAGATCGTAGGGCAGATCCTCCGCCACGGCGGCGCGCGGCGCGCCGCGGGTGAAGGCGCGCCGGGCGATCAGGGTGCGCACAAGCTCATGCGCCTCGCCCGGATTGACGCGGCGGTCCATCGCGACGGCCGCAGCCTCGACCAGAGCGGCGTCGGCGGCGTCCTCCTCGCCGAGCGCGAGGTGATGACGGAAGATCGCCAGACTCGCGTCGGCATAGCGCCGCCAGTCGGTCATGTGCGTGCGCGCGGCTTCGGCCTCTGCGACGGCCGCCTCGAAGGCCGGACGCCGCTCGGTCGACCCGTCAAGCAGGGCCGCGCGGGAAAGCACGAGCTGATGGGCGGCGCGTTCACGCAGATCCGCCCAGCCCGGCGGCGGCTCCCCGGTTGGGGTCTCCAGCGCGGCGTGAAAGGCCTCCGCGATCTGCGCGGCGTCGGCGGGCGCGCCATGACGGCGGGCCATCTCCAGCCAGCCCGCGAAGGCGTCCGCGCCGTCCGCCAGCAGGGCCGGCTCGGCCTTCTCGGCGCGCCCGGCCAGCGACAGGCCGATCGCGGCGATTTCCGCCTCGAGGCGCGCGCGCGTCGGCCCGTCATGACCGGACGCCTCAAGGGCGGCGTAGGCGGCGCTCAGGCTTTGCGCAGCATCGGTCAAGGACCGTTCAGCCTCCACCTCTCCGCGGGCGGCGAGAATGGCGGCGTGGAGCGTCTGGTCGGCGCTGCGCGCGTGCGCGAACACGCCGCCCGGGCCGCTGGCCGGCGTTGCAACCGGCTCACGCCAGGGCGCCAGTCCGGCGGCGATGTCGCGGCGTTGGGCGCGCGCGGCGCGGTCTGCAAGCTCAAGGGCGAGCCGATCGGCCTCTGATGGAGAAATGCGAACGGCCCCGATGCCGTCGCGCGTGCAGGCGGAGAGCCCGACCAGCGCCTGTCCCGCCGATGCGGCGTCCTCAGCAGCGCCCGCTTCGATGGCTGCGGCGAAGCGCGAGGCGGCGCCCGTGCGGAAATCGAGGAGCTGACCGGCGGGCGTGCAGTGCTGCGCGGTCACGAAGCGCAAGCCTTCGCCCGCCGCTGCAAGAGCGACGGCGCCGGCCGCCGCGCCGGCGGCGATCAGCAGAGCGGCGTTACGCATGCTCATGACGCCCCCCGTGTCCTCAGCGGCGTGACAACCGGGGACGCTAGCAGGCTTTGGAGCTGTCCGGACAGACAGTTACGCCCGGCGCGCGACAGTTCAGCGGCGGCCGATGCTGAAGTACGACACTCCGGCGGCGCGAATCTCGGCCGGATCGTAGATGTTGCGAAGGTCGACGAGGACGGGCGACTTCATCAGGCTCTTGAGCCGTTCGATGTCGAGGGCGCGGAACTCGTTCCATTCGGTGACGATCACGGCGGCGTCGGCCTGCTCCAGGCACAGATAGGGGCCGCTTTCGAACTTCACGCCGCTCAGCAGCCTTTCCGCCTCCATGATCCCGGCCGGGTCATAGGCCTTGATCCGGGCGCCCGCCTTTTGCAGCGCAGGCACGATTTCAAGGCTCGGCGCCTCGCGCATGTCGTCGGTGTTCGGCTTGAAGGTAAGGCCCAGCACCGCGATCGTCTTGCCGGCGACCGAGCCCCCGCAGGCTTCGATGACGCGCTCGGCCATGGCCACCTTGCGACGGTCGTTCACGTCGACGACGGTCTCGACCAGGCGCAGCGGACTGCCGGCCTCCGTCGCGGTGCGGGCGAGCGCAAGCGTGTCCTTCGGGAAGCAGGACCCGCCATAGCCGGGGCCGGCGTGCAGGAATTTCGAACCGATCCGGTTGTCCAGGCCGATGCCGCGCGCGACCTGCTGGACGTCCGCATCCACCTTCTCGCACAGGTCGGCCATCTCGTTGATGAAGGTGATCTTCATCGCCAGGAACGCGTTGGCGGCGTACTTGATCAGCTCCGACGTCCGGCGGCTGGTGAACAGGATCGGCGTCTCGTTGAGGAAAAGCGGGCGGTAAAGCTCGCGCATGACGCCCTGGGCGCGCTCTTCCTCCGTGCCGACGACGACGCGGTCAGGCCGCTTGAAGTCCTCGATCGCGGCGCCTTCGCGCAGGAATTCCGGGTTCGACACCACGGCGAAATCCGCATCCGGCCGGGTCTGACGGATCACGCGCTCAACCTCGTCGCCGGTGCCCACCGGCACGGTCGACTTGGTGACGACCACGGTGAAGCCGTCCATGACGCGCGCGATCTCTTCGGCCGCCGCGTAGACATAGGACAGGTCCGCATGACCGTCGCCGCGGCGCGAAGGCGTGCCCACGGCGATGAACACGCAGTCGCAGTTCTTCACGGCCTCGGTGAGGTCGGTTTCAAACTCCAGCCGCCCCTCGCGGACATTGCGCTCGACGAGCATGTCGAGACCGGGTTCGTAGATCGGCACGCCGCCCGAACGCAGCATGTCGATCTTCTCCTGGTCCTTGTCGATGCAGACCACATGATGGCCGAAATCGGCGAAGCATGCGCCGGACACGAGGCCCACATATCCGGTCCCGATCATCGCCACGCGCATGAGCGTCTCCATGACTTGCGGAGGGGGAGAGAAGGTCGCCCGGCGTGATGGACCGTTTCAGCCGCGGAGACAAGCCGCGGGCGCGGTCAATAGAAGCGGAGCTTGCGCCAGATCGAGCCGTCGCTCACCGCAAGGCACGGCGCGTATGCGCCCGTCGTCAACCAGATAAGCGCGCCGGCATGGTTGGCGGGCGGCGGCGCGGCGGCGCTGGAGAAGGACGGCGGGGCGACGGGCGCGCCGAAGGCGGCGCTCTCGCCGGCGCCGGCGGTGAGAACGTCGGTGAAGGCCGCCCCGTAGGCGCTGACCTTGATGCGGAAGCGGTCGTCGCCCGCCCGCCCGAAAGCGGCGAGGCCCGACC
>CAZLOV010000068.1:2996-11993 GCA_964561235.1 uncultured Caulobacterales bacterium | reverse complement strand
CTATAAACCCGCGGCGCTCCCATAAAAAGTGAGGGCGGCGCGGGGCTCAGGTCAGATCGAAGGCGAGGGCGCTCAGCGCACGCTGGTGCTCACCCGGCTTGCGGATGGAGACGGCGGACCGGGCGTCATCTTGGCGGGTCCGCCGCAACCGCCTAACGCGGCGCCGGTGGCGAACGATGTGGATTTCTCGGTTCAGCAACCGGGTCAGACGTCTCAGGTCGAAGTGGGCGAGGATGAAGTGTTCACCGAGACGGTGGGCGGGCAGGGCATCCCGATCGACCTGCTGGCGACGGATGCGGATGACGACCTGACGCCTTCAAGCTTCCGCTTCGACAGCGCGACGGTGACGCTTGTTGGCGGAAATGACATCACGCCCGAGGGCGCGACGCTGGACGCCCTCGGCATCAGCTTCAATTCGGATACCGGCGCCTTCACCTTCGACCCCCGAAATGTGGACGTGTTCCAGGCGCTGCAGGTCGGCGAGAGCGCGCGTGTTGAAATCGGCTTCACCGTCACCGACAGCGCCAGCCAGACCGATACCGGAACCGTCACCTTCCAGGTGCGCGGTGAGAACGACGCGCCGGTGGCGAACGAAGTGGATTTCTCGGTTCAGCAACCGGATCAGGCTTCCCCGGTCGAAGTCGCCGAGGATGAACAGTTCACCGCGACGGTGGGCGGGACGGGCGTGCAGGACATCCCGATCGACCTGCTGGCGACGGATGCGGATGACGTCCTGACGCCTTCAAGCTTCCGCTTCGACAGCGCGACGGTGACGCTTGTTGGCGGAAATGACATCACGCCCGAGGGCGCGACGCTGGAGACACTGGGAATCAGCTTCGACCCGGATAGCGGCGACTTCACCTTCGACCCCAGCAATGTGGACGTGTTCCAGGCGCTGCAGGTCGGCGAGAGCGCGCGCGTTCAAATCGGCTTCACCGTCACCGACAGCGCCGGCCAGACCGATACCGGAACCGTCACCTTTCAGGTGCGCGGTGAGAACGACGCGCCGGTGGCGAACGATGTGGATTTCTCCGATCCGGCGACGTTCGGCGTGACGCTGCCTTCCCTGATCGAAGTCGCCGAGGATGAACAGTTCACCGCGACGGTGGGCGGGACGGACCCGCAGGACATCCCGATCAGCCTGTTGGCGACGGATGCGGATGACGACCTGACGCCTTCAAGCTTCAGCTTCGACAGCGCGACGGTGACGCTTGTTGGCGGAAATGACATCACGCCCGAGGGCGCGACGCTGGACGCCCTCGGCATCAGCTTCAATTCGGATAGCGGCGACTTCACCTTCGACCCCAGCGATGTGGACGTGTTCCAGGCGCTTGCGGACGGCGAGAGCGCGCGCGTTGAAATCGGCTTCACCGTCACCGACGGCGCCGGCCAGACCGATATCGGAACCGTCACCTTCCAGGTGCGCGGTGGGAACGACGCGCCGGTGATCGATCCGATCACGGCCCCCTCCACGATCGCTGAGGATTCGGGCGAGCAGACGGTGGCGTTCACCGCGACGGATGCCGATGACGTTCTGTCGCCGGACGACTTCACGGTGACCTCCGACAACCAGGCCCTGCTGCCGAACGGCGGGTTTGCGGTTGCCGGTGATGAAGGGACCGGCTTCACGCTGACCTACGCGCCGGCCGAGAACGCGTTCGGCACGGCGAACGTGACGGTGGCCGTGAGGGGCGTCAGCCAGACCTTCACGGTGACGGTCAACGCCGTGAACGACGCGGCGTCGATCAGCGGCGCGACCGAGGGCGCCGTGACGGAGGACAACGCGGAGGCGGAGACCGCTTCCGGCCAGCTCCAGATTGTCGACCCGGATACGGGCGAGGCGGGGTTCCGCGCGGTCGATGCGGCTGGCCTGGAAGGAGTCTACGGCGACTTCACGTTTGACGCCGGGACAGGCAACTGGACCTATACGCTCGACAATGCCGATCCGGACACCAACGCGCTGGCGGCGGGGCAACAAGTCACCGACACGCTTGAAGTGACAAGCCTCGACGGCACGGCCAGCGAGACGATCACGGTGACGATCACGGGCGCGAACGACGCGCCGGTGACCGGTGCGGCGATCGAGGCCCAGGCCGCGGCGGAGGGTGAAGCGTTCAGCTTCACGGTTCCCGAGGACGCCTTTGCGGACGTGGACGCAGGCGACGTGCTGACGCTGAGCGCGACGGGCCTGCCTGACTGGCTCAGCTTTGATGGCGGCACGTTCTCCGGCACGCCGGAGAATGACGATGTCGGCACGGCGGACGTTACGGTCATTGCGACGGATCAGGCCGGAGCCACGGCGCAGCAGACCTTCACGATCACGGTTGAGAACGTCAACGACGCGCCGGTGGCGGCCAGTACGGTCCCCGTAGGCGAGATCGCGGAAGACGCAGCAGCGCCGCTCGTGATCGATCTTGACGATGGTGAGGGCACTGAGCTGGCTGCGTTCGGTTTTGATGACGACAGCACGCTGGGTCTGGCTTCGCTGGCGTTCACCGATAATGCGGTGACCATCTCGATCGCAGGCGGGGCCAGTTCGGGAGCGGTGGGCGGCGCCTTCACCCTCGCCGATGCCGGCTTCAGCTATGACGCGGAGAGCGGCGTGATCAGCATCGATCCCTCCGGTTTCGCAGCCGTGCTGAGCACCGATCTCGATGCGGGAGAAACCGCTACGGTCAGCGTGCCGTTCACGCTGACCGATCCGGAGGACGCGGTGAGCGAACCGGGCGGCGTGTTGACCTTCACGGTTATCGGTGCGGACGAAGACGCCGGTCCGACGGTCTTCACGGCAACGACCGGATTTGACACCTTCGACGCCACGGACGGCGACGACCTGTTCATCTTCAACAGCCCGGCTGACGGCGCGAACGACACCATCAACGGCTTTGGTCCGGGCGATGTCATCCGCCTGAACTTTACCTTGAGTGCTGATAGGCCGCTTATTGACGTCCAATCGGACGCCACGTTCGTTACAATCGGCTCCGGGACGGACAGCTTCACCCTCAACATGCTCCCCGCCGGCGTGAACAGCCCCGCCGACTTCGTCATTGAGGCGGTGGATACGGACGACGATGGAATGGCCGACGCCGTCGAGATCAGGCTGGCGGCTGATCTCACAGCCCAGTCCCTGCCGGAGCCGGTCCTGGTGGCGAATTCGGCCGAGTTGCTGCTGGGCCTTTCGGCGTCGTCCGATCCCCTGCCGGAGCCGGAAGGCGATCCCGATCCGTCAGGCGACGGCTTCACCCTGGCGGCGTCCGCAGCGGCGCCGCTGGTCGAGGGCGGCGCAACGGGGGTTTCCGGCACGCTTCTGACGGTGGAGGAGACGACCCTGCTTTCACCCGCCGGCGGAGAGGTCACCCCCGCGCTGGAAAGCCTGCTGGCCGATCTCGGCATGGGCGAGCCTCAATCGCTCGATCCGCAGGATGCAGGCTTTGAGGACATCTACGCCCTTGTCGAACACGAGGCCGGCGAAAGCGGCGCGCTCGCCGCGCTGTCGGTCGGCGAGCCGATCGTGCTCGGCCAGAGCCTTGGCGGCGCCGGAACCGGGATCGAAGGCGCATCCGCGCCGGAGACGCCGGCGCTCAACCCGCTCCAGTCCGAGGGCCTGAGCGGGCTCGCACACGCCGATCTCTGGGGCTGAGGCGTCCCGCAGGCCGCAAGGAAAAGCGCCGGACCCGCAAGGGTCCGGCGCTTGATCGGCGCGGGCGCAAGCGCCCGGCAGGCCGTTTCCGGCGTGCGAGCCGAATTACTCGCCCGGAGTGATGACCGCGTCGATGACGTGGATCACGCCGTTGGAGGCGTCGATGTCGGCGGAGATGACGTTTGCGCTGTCAGCGGTGACCGCGCCGTCTTCGGAGACGACGACCATGACGGTGTCGCCCTGAACCGTTTCCAGCTCGTATTCGCCCGCCGGGGTCTCCGCGGCGAAGTACTCGCCCGGCACCACGTGGTAGGTCAGGATCGCGGAAAGCTGGTCGGTGTCGGCCAGAAGGCTGTCGAGCGTGCCCGCCGGCAGCGCTTCAAACGCAGCGTCGGTCGGCGCGAAGACCGTGAACGGGCCTTCGCCCTTCAGCGTGTCGACAAGGCCGGCGGCCTGAACCGCGGCGACGAGCGTGTTGAAGGCGTCGGCGGCGACAGCCGTGTCGACGATGTCAGCCTGTTCCTCGTACTGCGCGACGGCCGGAGCGGCGAGCGCAATGGCGGCGGCGGCGGAAGCGAAGAGGGTGGAAAAACGCATGTAAGCTGGCTCCTGCTAGCTGGGCCCGGCGCGAGGTTCACGCGGCGGGGCTTCTGATTGAATGAAGCAAGCACTCTTACGCAGCGGATTGTGACGCGGATCGGACATTTAAGAAAAATTCATGATCGTCTGCGCCCGCATGCCCCATGGCGCGGCGCGCAAAGCCCTGCATACTGGTTGCGGCTGAGCGGAGAGGCCCTTGTCCTTCTGGCGCAAACTGGCCGGGCTGATCACCGGCCCGCGCGATCCCTTCGACTGCCCGGACGGAGACTGTCCGCCCGGCCGGCCGGTGGATGACGCGGAATTCGCCATGGCGCTGATCGGGCTGGGCGCGAAGATGGCCAAGGCCGACGGCGAGGTCACCCGCGACGAGGTGCGCGCGTTTGCGCAGGTGTTCCGCGCGCCGCCGGATTTCGAGACCAATCTGCGCCGCGCCTTCGACCTCGCCAAGGAGACAACGCTCGGGTTCGAGGGCTATGCGCGCCGGCTTGCGCGGCGCTTCCGCGCGCATCCCGCCGTGCTGGAGGACGTCCTCGACGCGCTCTTCCACATCGCCAAGGCCGACGGCGTGGTGACGCCCGACGAAGGGCGCTATCTCGAACGTGTTGCCGAGCTGTTCGGCTTTTCCGAGCGCGAGTTTCGCCGCATCCGCAACGGCCATCTCGGGCGGCCGGCGGATGATCCCTATCTCATCCTGGGCGTGGATCCGGACGTCTCCGACGAGGGTCTCAAGCGCGCCTACCGGCGCATCGCCGGGCAGAATCATCCCGATCGACTGATCGCGCGGGGCGCGCCCGCCGAGCTTCAGCGCATCGCCGTGGACAAGATGGCCGCAATCAACGCGGCTTATGAACAGGTTCAGGCCGAACGCGCGCGCGAGCGCAGCACGGAAGCGCTCGGCGCGGGGTAAGCGCCATTGACCGGAGCCGCGATCACCCCACATGGTTAAAAGGCGAGCCGCAGAACGGGGGGCGGATCGCGGCCGGACCAGGAAAGCGAGCGCCATGACATACGCCGAGACCAAGCCCGACAGTTTCGATCCGATCGCGCTTCTGCGAACGGTGATGGCGGCGATCATCGCTGCGGCGTTCATCGGGCTTGTGGTTCTCCTGGCCGCGGTGCTTACCGCGGCTGCGCTGGTGATCGCCGGCGTGGCGGCCCTGGGCGCGGGCGTGTTCTGGCTCTACCGCAAGGTGCGCGGCGGAAAAGACCGCAAGGCGCCGGCGGGCGTGCTCGTGGCGCGGCGCGGCCCGCACGGCTGGACGGTGGAAGGCGCGGACAACCCGCGCGAGGCGTAACGCGATCTTGCCGCGACCGGCCGCCGGGCGTAAGCCGCGGCCATGAGCGCTCGCCACCTCCTTTTGCTTCTTGGCGTCTGCATCGTCTGGGGCGTCAATTTCATCGTCGCAAAATGGTCGGTCTCGGGCACGCCTGCGATCGTGCCCGGCTTTGAGGGCGCGCCGCCGCTCTTCTTTGCGTTTCTGCGGTTTGCGTTGCTCTATGCGGTGCTGGCGCCCTGGCTGTTGCCGGTTCCGCGCCCGCTCAAGCCGGTCATTCTCGCCGCGCTGACCATGGGCGCGCTTCAGTTCGCGCTGCTGTTCATCGGCCTGCGCTATGCGACGCCCTCCACGATCGCCATCGCGGTGCAGCTCGCCGTGCCGTTCACGACGCTGCTGTCGGTCTGGCTCCTGCGCGAGAGGGTGCGCTGGGTGCGGATCGCGGGCATGAGCATGGCCTTCGCCGGGGTGGCGCTGGTGGTCGCCAAGCCGGGCGAGATCAGCTTCACCCTCGGCCTGATCGCCGGCGTGGGCGGGGCGCTGGCGGCGGCGTTCGGCGCCATCTTCGTCAAGCAGGCGCCGATGAAGCCGATCCCGCTTCAGGCCTGGATCGGGCTCATCTCCTTTCCGCCGCTGCTTCTGGCGAGCCTTGCCTTCGAGCGCGACCAGATCGCGCTCAGCCTGGCGGGCGGGGGCTGGTTTCTCGCCGCGCTTCTGTTCACCGTGGTTGCGGTGAACATTTTCGGCCATGGCGGGTTCTATTTCCTGCTCAAGCGATATGACGCCTCTCTGGTGGCGCCGCTAACCCTGATCGCGCCGGTTATCGGCGTTGTTCTGGGCGTGGCTGTCGCGGGCGATCCGCTGACCTGGCAGCTTGTGGTGGGCGGCGCGCTGGCGCTGAGCGGGGTGGCCGTGGTGGCGGCGCGGCGCGCGCGCACCGTACCGCCGGAAACCGTCATCCAGCGGCCGAGATGAGGCGCTGCGCATCATGCGTATGAGTGATCTGCCCAGCCCGAATTTCAACGCGCGCAAGCGCCCGGTCCGCGCGCTTGTGCTTCATTACACGGGCATGGAGACGGGCGAGGCCGCCATTGCGCGGTTGCGCGATCCCGCCGCCTCGGTCAGCGCGCATTACGTGGTGAAGGAGGACGGCGCCGTCCTGCGCCTCGTTGCGGAGGACAAGCGCGCCTGGCATGCCGGGCTTGGCGTCTGGCGCGGCGAGACGGACATGAATTCCGCCTCGATCGGCGTGGAGATCGTCAATGGCGGTCACGATTTCGGCCTGCCGCCCTTTCCGGATGTCCAGATCGCCGCGGTGATCTCGCTTTGCCGGGCGATCCTTGTGCGCTGGGACATTCCGCCTTCGGGCGTGATTGGCCATTCCGATCTGGCCCCTGACCGCAAGACCGATCCGGGCGAGCGGTTTCCCTGGCGGCGCCTCGCGCAGGCGGGGGTAGGGCTGTTTCCCGACGGCCCGGATGGCGCCGGCACGGATGAAGACGGCGCGCGCGCGGATCTCTGCGCGATCGGATATGGCGAGGCGTTCGCCCTTTCAGATGTCCTGACGGCCTTCCAGCGGCGCTACCGGCCGCAGCGCGTCGACGGCGTTTTGGATGCGGAGACCGCCGGGCTGATCCGTGCGGTGCGACGGCTGCACGGCGTCTGAACCCGTCAGGCCGATCGCGCGATGCTCCACGCATACTCCGCCATGGGCTCCACGAGCGCGCCGAGCTCCTTGCCGCGCTCGTTCGAGGCGTTGCCCGCCAGCGCGCGCGCATAGACGCCCTGGGCGATGCCGGCGAGCCGGAAAATGTTGTAGGCGAAGTAAAACTCGAGACTGTCGAGGCCCTCCCGCCCGGTGCGCTCGCAATAGGCGCGCACGTATTCGTCTTCCGTCGGGATGCCCAGCGCTTGCAGGTCGACGCCGAGAAAGCCCGAGCGGATCTCCTTGGGCGTGCGCCATTGCATGAGCTGGTAGGTGAAATCCGCCAGCGGATCGCCGAGCGTGGACAGCTCCCAGTCGAGCACGGCGATCACGCGCGGCTCGACGGGGTGGAAGATCATGTTGTCCAGCCGGTAGTCGCCGTGAACGATCGAGACGCGCTGCTGCTCGGGCGCGTTTTCCGGCAGCCATTCGATGAGCCGGTCCATCGCCTCGATCGTCTGGGTCTCCGCGGCCTTGTACTGCTTGGTCCAGCGGCCGATCTGGCGCTGGAAGTAGTTGCCGGGCTTGCCGTAATCGCCAAGCCCCAGCGCCTCGTGGTCGACCGAATGCAGCCGGGCGAGCGTCTCGTTCGAGGCGTCATAGATGGCGCGGCGTTCCTCAGCCGGGAGATCGGCGAGATACGGATCCCAGAAGATGCGGCCTTCGACGAAATCCATGACGTAGAACGCCGTGCCGATGACGCTCTCGTCTTCGCAGAGGCCGCGCATGGCGGGCACGGGAAAGCCGGTTTCGCCAAGCGCCTTCATCACCCGGTGCTCGCGATCCACGGCGTGGGCGGACGGCAGCAGGTCGCCCGGCGGCTTGCGGCGCAGGACATAGGTCTTGCCCGGCGTCTCGAGCTTGTAGGTCGGGTTGGACTGGCCGCCCTTGAACTGGGTGACCGTCAGCGGACCTGAAAAGCCGGCAACATGCGCCGCCATCCAGCGCTCAAGGCCGGCCTGGTCGAATTTCAGCGCGTCTGCGACGGGCTTGGTGCCGGAGAAGGCGCTCTGGAGATCGGACATCGGACATTCCTCAAGTGGCGGCTTGATCCCCCGTCACCGCCCCGCTTCAGGGGAGGAGGCGTCAAGGACAGGCAAGCCCCCGCCGGGCGGGAGAGGGCGAGCCGGGGCGGCGAGACGGTCTTTCGTCAGTCGTTGCGATAGACAACGCCGCCCTTCATCACGAAGTCCATGTCGCGCAGCTCGGAAATGTCAGCCAGCGGATCGCCGTCGACGGCCACGATGTCGGCAAGCTTGCCGGGTTCGATCGTCCCGATCTCCTCGGACATGCGCACATGCTCGGCGGCGTTCACCGTGGCGGTGACGATCGCCTCCATCGGGGTCATGCCGGCCTCGACATACAGCTCGAATTCGCGCGCATTGTCGCCGTGGTCGGAGACCCCGCTGTCGGTGCCGAAGGCGATGCGCACGCCGCCTTCATGGGCCCGGCGCGCCATCTCCAGCATCATCGGACCCACCTGGCGCGACTTGGCGCGCTGGAAGGGCGTCATCCAGTCGGCGATTTCCGCCTGCTGGGCGACGTATTCGCCCGCCATCACCGTGGGCACGAGGAAGGCGTCATTGCGCCGGAACAGCCGGATCGAGTCGCGGTCGAGAAAGGTGCCGTGCTCGATGGAATCGCCGCCGGCCTCCAGGAAGGCGTTGATGCCGGTCACGCCGTGGGCGTGCGCGGTGACGCGGCGGCCCATCATGTGGGCGGCTTCCACGATCGCGTTGAGCTCCTCCTGGAAGAACTGCTGCTCAACGCCGGCCGCC
>CAZLOV010000068.1:0-2986 GCA_964561235.1 uncultured Caulobacterales bacterium | reverse complement strand
GCCGTGTTGGAGAGCACGCCGCCGGTGGCGGTGATCTTGATCACGTCCGCCCCGCCGCGCACCAGCTGGCGCACCGCGCGCGCGCAATCGTCCGCGCCGTTGCAGGCGGTCGGCGAGGAGAACGCCGACATCACCTCTTCATTATAGCCGTTGATGTCGCCATGCCCGCCGGTCGGCGTCACGGCGGATCCCGCCACCCGCATCCGCGGGCCGGGAATGTCGCCGTCGCGGATGGCGTCGCGCAGCGCGGTGACCGCGCCGATCTCGCCGCCGACGTCCTGGATCGTGGTGAAGCCCGCCATCAAGGTGACCGCTGCGTATTTCGCCCCGTCCAGCGCCCAGTCCGCTTCGGAGTATTCAAAGCTGTTGATCCGCTCCACGTCCGAGCGCTGGCGCAGGATGTGGACATGGCTGTCGATAAAGCCCGGCATCACGGTGTGGGCGGAAAGATCGACGATCTCCGCGCCCTCCGGCCTGACGAAGCCGTCTTCGATCGCCTCGATCCGGTCGCCGCGGATCAGGACGGATTGCTCCGCCTGCGGCGTTTCCCCGGGCACGGCGATGAGCGTGCCGGCGTGAATGACGGTGAAGCCTTCGCTTTCCTGAGCGGACGCGGCGGCGGCGAGCATGACGGCGGCGGCCGCCGTGGCGAGCTTGGCGATCATCGAAGCCTCCCCTTAAGCGCCTTGGGCGGCGCTCTTTTTATCCCGATAGCCTATGTCGGCGCGTGCGGGGCGAAGAGTCAAATCCTGCTGCGCTGAACCCGTTTGAGGGCCCAGACGCGTACGGCGGAGGACAAAGGCTGGCCGGCGCCGCGCACGGCGCGGTCCTCGTCGATCTCCCGGATCAGCGCGGCGAGCGCCTTGCCGTCCTCGCGGCAGGCGGCGTCGATCACGGCCCAGAATTCCGGCTCCAGCGCCAGCGATGTCCGGTGGCCGGACAGTGAGAGCGAGCGTTTGACGAACATGGGCGCCCCCTTGAGCGGCGCAGGCTTCGGCGGCCGGTTCAGCGCGGGCCCAGCATGTTCTCCGGCCGCACGACGGCGTCAAACTCCGCGTCGGTGACATGACCGTCGCCCACCGCGATCTCGCGCAGGGTCTTGCCTTCCTTGTGCGCCTTCTTCGCGATCGCGGCGGCCGTGTCGTATCCAAGCGTCGGCGCGAGCGCCGTGACCAGCATGAGCGAGCGCTCGACGCCGGCGCGGATATTGTCCAGGCGCGGCTCCATGCCGACCACGCAATTGCGCGCAAACGACACCGAGGCGTCGGCGAGCAGGCGCACCGACTGAAGGAAATTGTACGCCATCATCGGGTTGTAGACATTGAGCTGGAAATGGCCCTGGCTGCCGGCGAATTTCAGCGCGGCGTCATTGCCCGCGATATGGGCGCAGACCTGCGTGACGGCCTCGTTCTGCGTCGGGTTGACCTTGCCGGGCATGATCGAGGAGCCCGGCTCGTTTTCCGGAAGCTGCAGCTCGCCCAGCCCTGCGCGCGGGCCGGAGGCGAGAAAGCGGATATTGTTGGCGATCCCGTAAAGCGCCATCGCGAGGCTGGCGACGGCGCCATGGCTCATCACCATCGCGTCGTGGGCCGACAGCGCCTCGAACTTGTTGGGCGCGGTCTTGAAGGGCAGGCCGGTGATCGCGGCGATCTTCTCCGCCACCATCACGTCATAGCCCGGCTTGGTGGAAAGCCCCGTGCCGACCGCCGTGCCGCCGAGCGCAAGCTCCATCAGATCCGGCAGCGAGGCTTCGATGCGCGCAATCCCCTTGTCCATCTGCTGAACCCAGCCGGAGACCTCCTGGCCGAGGGTGAGCGGGGTTGCGTCCTGGGTGTGCGTGCGTCCGATCTTGATGACGTCTTTCCAGGCCTCCGCCTTGTCGTTGAGCGCGTTACGGAGCTCCTGAAGCGCAGGCAGCAGCCGGTGGACGATCTCTTCCGAGCACGCCACGTGCATCGCCGTGGGGAAGGTGTCGTTTGAGGACTGGCTCATGTTGACGTGGTCGTTGGGATGGACGGGGCTTTTGGACCCCAGGGTCCCGCCGAGCATCTCGATGGCGCGGTTTGCGATGACCTCATTGGCGTTCATGTTCGTCTGGGTGCCTGAACCGGTCTGCCAGACGACCAGCGGGAAATGATCGTCCAGCTTGCCTTCGATCACCTCGTCGGCCGCGCGCACGATCGCCTCGCCTAGACGCGCCTCCAGCTTGCCCTGGGCCATGTTGGTCTCGGCCGCGGCGCGCTTGACGATGCCGAACGCGCGCACGATCGGGGCGGGCTGCCGCTCCCAGCCGATCTTGAAGTTCTGCAGCGAACGCTGGGCCTGCGCGCCCCAGTAGCGGTCCGCGGCGACCTCGATTTCGCCAAAGGTGTCGGTTTCGATGCGGGTCGCGCTCATGGCGGCGTTCCTCCGGAGGGATGCGCAAGAATCATGTGGAACATGACCGGATGCGCTTGCGGGCGGGGCCGAAGCGGCCGGATCATGGGGCTCTGATGGATCGACTTGGTAGCACCGCGCCGTGACGGATCAAGCGCGCCGCGGACGTTTAAGCGAAGAGACGCCGGTTCCGGATGCGGACCGGGTCGGGAGAGGGCGCGTGCAGGCGGCGGACATGAACGGGGTGCTTCATCTGCGTGTGGACGCGCTGACCTCCCAGACGCGGCGGTTCAAGTCGCTCATCGGGGACTTCTTCCGCGTGGAGTTCCGGCGCGTGCGTCCGAAATGGGGCCCCTACGAGGTTGCGATCACCATCGAGCGTACGCAGAACAGCCCGGTGCACGACGTCGACAATGTCGCCAAGGCGGTGCTGGACGCGCTCACCGGGGTTGTCTTCCACGACGACAGCCAGGTCGAGAAGCTCTACGTGGAGAAGGTGGAAGGCGAACGCCCGCGCGTCACCGTGCGCGCCCGGCCGATGGCGCCGGCCGACTAACCGCGCCCGCCCGCCAGCTTCACCGCTTCCGGCCGCCGCCGCTCGCCACCGAAC
>CAZLOV010000067.1:1394-12087 GCA_964561235.1 uncultured Caulobacterales bacterium | reverse complement strand
CACGGCGTGGAGCGCGCCTATACCGCCTTCACCAAGGGCGCCCCGGCCCCGCGCGCCGGACGCATCGAGACGCGCATCGCGCGCAGCCCGCAGGACCGCAAGAAAATGGCCGTCGTGGCCGATCCGCAAAGCCAGGCCGGCAAGCTCGCCGCGACAAACTACGAAACACAGGCCGTCTACGGTCAGATCGCCGGCGCCCCGGTCGGCACGCCGGCGGCGGCGAAAGTCGAGTGCCGTCTGGAGACGGGCCGCACGCACCAGATCCGCGTGCACATGGCCCATATCGGCTGCGCGCTGCTGGGCGACCCCGTCTATGGCCGGCGCAAGGGCGCGGTGCTGGCGAAAACCGACGCCGGAAAGGACCTCAAGGATTTCAGCCGGCAGGCGCTGCACGCGGCGGTTCTGGGCTTTATCCACCCCGCGACGGGCGAGAAGCTGCGGTTTGAAACGCCGCTTCCCAAGGACATGGCGCGCCTGGAGGCCTTTCTCGAAACGCTTTGACGCGCACGCCCTCCTCGGGCTTGCTTGCGCAGGGGCGCAAAGGGATCACGCGATGGCCGGCCTGTTCGGCGACCGGAAGAAACTCAGGAAGGACGCCGTGCGCCATGAGCGGCGGCTCACCCGTCTGCGCAAGCGGCGTGAACCTGCGCTCGCCTCGAAGTTCGCCAGCCGCATCGTCGACGAGGAGGAGATCAGGCGCAAAACCGCCGATGATCTCGCCGCCGCGCAATCGCTGACCCCTGCGGAAATCGCCGCGCAGCAACAGCGCGTGGAGAGCCGCTTCTTCACATATTTCTTCAGGGTTCTGGCGCGTCTGAACTATGATTTCGCGCTCAATCTGGTTGCGCTCTACTACGCCATGCTGGACCCGGAAACGCCGATCCAGGCCAAGGGCGCGATCGTTTTCGTTCTGCTCTACTTCATTAATCCGTTCGACCTCGTTCCAGACGTGCTGGCGGCGATCGGCTTCGCCGACGACGCCGCCGTTCTGGCCATGGCGCTGTCGGTGATCAGCGCCTCGATCAAGGACCGGCATTACGACGCCGCCCGCCAGCGTCTCGGGGAAAAACGGCGCTAGAGCCGAAGCGCGAGCACCCAGTCGGCATAGGTTTTCCCGCCGACGTCGAAATCGCGCTCGCCCACGGTTTCAAACCCGCTTTTCCGGTAGAAGCCGAGCGCCCGGGCGTTGCCCTTGTAGACGCCGAGCAGAAGCCGCCGGGCGCCTCGCCCCCGCGCCGCCCCGGCGGCCGCGTCGAGCAATCCGGCCCCGAGCCCCGTCCCGTGCAGGCTGGAAAGGGCGTAAATGCGCTTGAGCTCAAGATCGTCCGGGCGCGTGTCCACGGGCAGATCCGGCGGCGCGAGATGGGTGTAGCCGACGGGCGCCGCGCCGGGCTCGATTTCGGCGAGATGCAAGGCGTGCGACGGATCTTTCAGGCATCGCGCGTACACCTCGGTGTCGTGGCGCTCGCGGCAATGGCGCACGATCGCCGCGCCGTCGATGATCCCGGCATAGCTTTCAAGGAAGGTGGCGATCGCAACGACGCTCAGCGCGGCGGCGTCTTCGGGTTCAGCATTTCGGATGACGGGACGGAACTCGGCCATGCCGCATGCGTTTAACTCTCCAGGCGGCGCCGTCAAATCGCCATCGCGGCGTGGCCAAGATGAGACGGTGGCGGCTGAGTGTTTCCTGATCCGCGCTAATCCCGCGAACGTGAAGCGGTTAAACACATCGTCACGGGGTGCGCGCGCAGGACGTGCTACCTACATGCCTGCCGCTGATCGGCTGCAAAGCCCGATCCGGCGGGGGATCGCCGGCCCGGCGTCTGAAGGTTCAGGCGCGGACCCGGCGGCGGATTGAAGGCGGATTGAAGGAGGTCGATCATGGCGAACGCGATGTCTCTCTCGACGACCCCGGAGGCGGGTCTGTCGCGCTATCTTGCGGAAATCCGCAAGTTTCCGATGCTCGAGAAGGATGAAGAGTTCATTCTCGCCAAGGCCTGGCGCGAGCATCAGGACCCCGAAGCCGCCCACCGGCTCGTCACCTCCCATTTGCGCCTCGTGGCCAAGATCGCGATGGGCTATCGCGGTTACGGCCTGCCGATCGCCGAAGTGATCTCCGAAGGCAATGTCGGCCTGATGCAGGCGGTCAAGAAGTTCGATCCGGACAAGGGTTTCCGGCTGGCGACCTACGCCATGTGGTGGATCCGCGCCTCGATCCAGGAATACATCCTGCGTTCGTGGAGCCTCGTGAAGATGGGCACCACCGCCGCGCAGAAGAAGCTGTTCTTCAACCTGCGGCGGATGAAGTCCCAGATGCAGGCGCTGGAGGAGGGCGATCTCCGGCCCGAGCAGGTCGAGCAGATCGCCACAAAGCTCGGCGTCACCGATGACGACGTGATCTCCATGAACCGGCGCCTGTCGGGCCCTGACGCATCGCTGAACGCGCCGCTGCGCGCGGAAAGCGAGAGCGAGTGGCAGGACTGGCTCACCGACGAGGAGGCCGTCACGCAGGAAGACGAACTGACGCGCAGCGACGAGTTCGACGCCCGCATGACGCTGCTTCAGGAAGCCATGTCGGAGCTCAACGAACGCGAGCGCCACATCATCCAGGAGCGCCGCCTCACCGAGGAGCCCAAGACGCTCGAAGATCTCGCTCAGGTCTACGGCGTGAGCCGCGAGCGCATCCGGCAGATCGAAGTGCGGGCGTTCGACAAGCTCCAATCCGAGATGAAGCGGCTGGCCTCCGAGCGGGGTCTGACGGCCGAACCCGCCTGACCCACGGCCGCGGCGGGCTAGATTGACCGCTCATCGGCGAGGTTGAGCAGGGCCAGCATGGCTTCAAGCACGGCGAGGTCCCGTTCGAGCGTCCGGCGCGCGAACGCTTCCAGCGCATCAAGCGAGGAAATGCGCGGTTCGGCGGGATTGAGCCTCGACACCAGGAGCACCTCCGTTCGGCCGGAGGTCTCCTTGGGGCTCTTGCGCGCAACCGCGACGAACGCGTCTCCGCCCAGCGCCTGATGCAGGTCGAGTATCCCCTCGGCGACTTCCATCTGCCTTGCGCTCAGGGCGCCGTCCGGCGCATTGCCGGCATAGTGCAAATGGCGCCCGTTCACCCTGGCGCTTCCCTCCGCAAGGCCTTCCTCGAAATAGTCTGAAGCCTTGACGACACGGCGCACCGCCCAGCCTTCCGTTCCCAGCACCATGAAGGCGTCCGCGGGCCGCTCCAGCTCCAGGCGCGCGCACGCCTGAATTACGGGACTGCCCTTCCTGGCGCCGCTGCGCGCCTTCTTCGCTTTTCCCGCGTCGCGTTCGGCGCGTTCGCGTTCGGCGAATGGATCAGGGCCGAAATTCGTCCGGCGGAAGAGCTGGAATTCGCCGCGCGGCGTGCTCGCGAACATGCCGTCGCTCACGGAAGCCGGCTCCGGCCCGATCATCTTGAAGGTGCGAAGGCTGCCGAAGAACACCGGCTCAGGCGGAAGCGGCGCAAAGGACACGCCGCTGTATTCCATGAGATGCGATTTCAGATGGCGCTCGACGCTCACGACGCCGATGCGGCGCGAGAAGAGGAGGAAAAGCGTCGCCGCCCCGCCGACCGCGGCAACGACGAACGCCGCCAGCGAGACCCAGCCGGTCACTGCGTAAAGGGCGGCGCCGATGATGAAGGCCAGGGCGTTGTAGAAGGCGAGTTCAGCCGGACGGTTCGCGATAGGCGCGCCGTAGATGTCCACCGCATCCGCGATCAGCTTCTGCGGATACGCCATCCGCATTCCTCCATGTGCGCCCCGGACCGTTCTCCCACCTGCCGGATCAAACCAAAACTAAGTTATGCAAGAATTACGCCTTGGGGTCTCGGCTCAACCCTAGTGCGAGACATGCCTGGGCGGCGAAATAGCTGACCCACACTGCCAGCCCGCCGAAATCAATCGGTCCCCCGAAGACGAACGCGCCCTGAAACCAGCGCCCGGCGAGGATCGAATCGGAGATTACAAACAGGATGGCGCCGATAAAGATCAGCCGCGAGCCCCGGACGAACCCGGCCGCGATCGCCATCAGCAGAATGACGCCGAGATAGGCGCTCGCCGGAACGACGAGCGCGCCCATGCCGCGCGACAGCCATATCCACATCGCTGCGCCGTACACTGCGAGAAACATGGCCGGAAGCCAGCCGTCGCCGCGCCGTCCGTCGCGGCGGATGCGCGCGGTCATGATGGCCAGATAGACGATGTGAGCGGTTCCGAAGGCGGCGATTCCGAGCTGCTGAAAGTCCGGGCCGAGCTCGAGAAAGACATCCCCGCAAGCGGAGAAAACGAGCGCGGCGGCGAGCGCCCAGCTCCGGCGGAACAAGGCGAAGACAGCCAGCATCACGATCCCGCTCGCCTTCGCCGCCGGGTTGAAGCCGAGATCGAGATTGAGCGCTACCGCCAGCGCATAGACGCCGGCGCAGACGAAAGCCGCAAGCAGATAACCCGGCGCCGCCCATTCCGGCACCAGGGGCATGTTTTCACCCGGCGCGACGCGTTCTTCCGCCCGATAACCGCCTTCTTGCATGCCCTCGGCCCTCCTCATCACAGCATTCCGCGTTAGGTTGCCACAGCATTGCCTGCACGCCGAACCGGGGACGCACATGAAACGCCTCACGACGACCGCAGTGGCCGCCGCGCTGATCTGCGCCGGAAACGCTTCTGGCCAGGAGGCCGCTCCGGTCTTCGACCCTGAACTCCGGAGCCTGCTTGAAACCGCCGCCGCCAGCGAGACGCCGGGCGATCTCGAAGTGGTCGCCCGGCTGCTGGCGCAGACCTACGGCGCCCCGGCGATCATTGACGTGGTGGAAAGCTTCGACCCCGGCGCGGCCGAGCGCCTGTCCGACACGCTCAATCCGCCCAACCCGGTTGTCGCGGCCGCCGAGGCGCCGGCCGCCGCCGCGCCCGAATCCGGGTCCGCACCCGAAGCGAGCGACGACAACGCGCGAAGCCGCCTTGCCGCGCTCGCCGCTGCGCCTGCCGCCGTCGGCGACCAGATCATGCGCGCCCGTTCAGACCTCTGGGACGGCCGGGCGACGCTCGGCCTGCGCTTTGACAGCGGCAACGCCAATCGCCGCGATTACGCCGTGGGGCTGGAAATCTCCCGCGCGCTGGCCGGCTGGGGCTTTGAAGCCGCAGCCGACTATGCGTTCTCGGAGGTGGACGACCGGGTCGGCCGCGACGAATTCAACCTCAAGGCCCGCGCCGAGCGCGAGCTCGGCGAAGCCTTCACCGCGTTCATCAACACCGACTACGAACAAGACGCGCTGTCAGGCTTCGACCACAACGCCTTCCTTGGAGGCGGCGTCGGCTACCGCGTCTATGAACGCGAGGGACTGACCTGGACGCTGCGCGCCGGCCCCGGCGTGCGCATCCTGACGCCGGAAGGCGGGGCGACCTTCATCCGGCCGGCGAGCGATTTCACCTCGGATTTCGCCGCCCAGCTGACCGACACCCTCTCGCTCGAGCTCGACAGCCATCTTCTCGTCTCGGACAATTCGCGCGCCGAGCAGACGGCCAAGCTGGTGACGGCGCTGGGCGAACTGTGGGCGTTCGAAATCCGATACCGCTACCGCTACGAATTCGACCCCGAGCCGGGCTTTGAAAACAGCGACCAGCGCGCGGACGTCTCCATCGTGCGCGAGTTCTAGCGCGGCTTGGCGGGCGGCGGGACAGGCTTGCCGCGGCCGCGCGGGCGTACGCCGCCTTCGCCGATCTCTCCTGCGGCGAAGGCGGGGAGATAATCCATCCAGCCCGCCGCCTGGGCGGCGATGTAGATGACCGGCTCCCCGTCGTCCTGCCGGAAATTGCTGTCCGTGCCCACGATCACCCAGGCGCCGCCCTGCCTCTGCAGGAAGGGCGAGCCGCTGTCGCCGCGCGTGGTGTCGCAATCATGCGCAAACGTGGAATCCGCAAAGGCCTGCCGGACCGAGCAATCGAGATTGCCGGAAAGCCAGGGATCGGTATCCCAGGAATAGCCCGCCTGGACCAGCGGCAGGGCCGGATCGAGCCGCGCCGGCGGCAACCGCCGCTCCGGCTGCGAGCCGAGCGCCGCGTCGAGCCGCAAAAGCACCCAGTCAAGCCCGTCCTCGTCATTGGTCTCGTCGAAGGTCTCCACGTCCCACTCCGGATCGACGAAGAAGTCGATCACATCCGCTTCCGCCGTGCGGTCGGCCAGTTCGAAGCGACCGGCGGCGAACACCCCGCCGCTGTCGCTCGTGACGCAATGGGCCGCGGTGACGATCACGGCGGGCGCCACGAGGGCCGCCGTGCAGCTGCCGCCATCGTCGGAAAAGAAGGCCCCGACCGCCGTCCATGGCGCCGTATCCACCGGCGGAAGGACGCGGTCGTCATATCCGAAGAAATGGTCGTGAATCCGCGCCGGGCGTTCGCGGCCGACGCAGTCGGACCGGTCAGTGCGCGGATCACAGCGGCCCGAGCCGTCTTCGATAGCCTCGCAAACGCCATTGAAGGCATGACGGCAGCTGTCGTCCTGAAAACGCAGATGGCTCACTTCACCGCAATCGGTGAGGTCCGTGCCCATGGTGCATGCGCCCGAGCCGAAGGCCGGCTCGTCGCATTCGCCGTCGTTCGCCCACTGGCAGCTGTCGTCCTCGCGGCCCTCCATGATGCGCCAGCAATCGGAATAGTCCGTACCTGCGTCGCAGCGGCCCGTGCCGAAGCCGGGCTCGTCGCAGGTGCGGTCCAGCGAAAAGGCGCAACTGTCATCCTGGACGGGCGTCGCGACGGGCCTCGGCTTCACCGGCTGGAGATAGGCGTCGATCTCGGCGGCCGACAGGCGCGCCCGGACGGCGTCATCCGTCGGGCCGGACGCGGCGAGCATCGCCGACGCGGCGGCGGCCGCCGCCGCCAGTGCTGTGAAGATCATGCGCCCCGGCCTCTCGATGAATTTCGCCCCGCCGCAAACCTAGCGGCCCGGACTGCACTCGAACAAGCGGCGGGTTGCGCCAACCCGGCGCGTATCGATGTCAGACCGGCGGCGGCCCCCGTTTCCTCCCCGCCCCGCCGGCGGAAGACAGGAGACAGGACCATGTTGAACCTCATCAAGGCCGCCGCCGTCGCCGGAGCCGTCTGCACCACCGGCGCCGCGTGCGCCTATCCCGCACCGGTCTATCCCGCCGCGGCGGCCGGCGGCTGGACGCTCGTCGCCGCGCGCTGCCCCGATCTCGTCGAGGACCGCCGCGACCGCCGCATCACCTGGTCGCGCGCGGATCTGCGCGAGGACCGGCGCGACGCCCGCCGCGTGCGCTGCCCCGCCAGCGCGTATGTTTGGACCGGTCCGGGCCGGCCGGCGGTGCGCGCGGCGGCCGTCGCCGACGCCTACATCCTCTATACGCCGGGCGGCCTGTACGCTGTGCGGGACCGCTACGGACGCGACGTCGACGTGCGCATCGTGGTGGACGCGCGTTGATCCCGCGGGCGGCGGCGCGGGGCCCCTGCCGCGCCGCCGTTCCCACTGAAAGAATGAACAGAGTATGAACGCGCGCGCCAAGCGCCGTTCAGCGGCGCGTCTCCATGCTGGGAGCGATGGCGGAACCGACCCGCCTCCGGATCCCTCTGGACTAGGAGCGCCGCATGAAATCCCTGATCCCCCTCGCCGCCGCAGCCGCGACGGCGTTCACCAGCCTCGCCGCCGCGGCCCCGGCGGCGCAGGCGCAGCATTATGACCGCGGCCACCATTATGGCGACCGGTATGGCCGCCACGACGACTGGCGGTACCGGCGCGCGCCCGCGCGCGGCGAATTCCTCGTCTACGCCTGGCGCTGTCCGGATCTGCGCGAGGACTTCCGCGACCGGCGGGTGACGATCGGCCGCCTCGACCGCCGCGAAGACCGCCGCGACCGCCAGGTTCTCTCCTGTCCGCAAAGCGCCTGGGACTGGCAGCCCGCCAGCGGACACCGGTACGGCTATGGCTATCGCGACCGCGGCCCGGGCTTCATCCCGAGCCGGGCCTATTGGGACCGCCGCAGCGGGCAGTACTTCGTGGAGAGCCGCCGCGGCGTCTACCCGGTACGCATCGTTTATGGCCGCGGTTTCCACCAGCGGCGCGGCTATGATTACGGATACGGCTATCGCGACCGTTACGGCTACGGCCGCCGCCACGACGACTAGGGGATGACTCGCGGCGTCGGGGCGGACGGACGGCGAAGGGGCCGTCCGTCCGCCGCCTCACGGTCATTCCGCCGCGCCGTCCTCCTGAAGCACGCGCTCGAGGAATTCCGCCTCGCGCCGGAAATAGAACAGCTGGTTTGACAGCTTGCGCCAGCCATGACCTTCGTCGGGCATTCGGATGAACGGCGCCTCCACCCCGTTTTCCCGCAAGACGCGCACCATGGTTTCGGTCTCGCCGATGTCCACACGCGGATCGTTGACGCCGTGCGAGTACAGCACCGGCACGTTGATCTGATCGGCTTGCGCGATCGGGGAGATCTCCGTGTAGAATTCCCGCCAGCGTTCCTCGCTGATGTCTCCGTATTCGATGAGGTCGGCCGCCTTCAGGCCCGGTGAGGCGATCTCCAGCGCCGTCACCCAGTCGGCCACGCCGAACAGCGACACCCCGGCGTCGAACACGCCCGGATACGCGGCGAGCACGGCGTTGACCATGTAGCCGCCATAGGACCCTCCGCGCACGGCCGCGCGGGACGTGTCGATGCGCGGATCGCCCTCAAGCGCCTCGAGCATGTCGACAAGATCGCGCACGCTGTCGAGGCGGTTCTCCCGGTCGTCGAGCGTCACATAGACCCGGCCGAAGCCGGTCGAGCCGCGCACGTTCGGCGCGAAGACCGCAATCCCGCGATCGACGAGATATTGCGTCGTGCCGCTCCAGCCGGTCTGCGACTGGGCCGTCGGGCCGCCATGCACGTTGAACACGACCGGCGCCGGTTCGCCATTGCGCGAAGCTTCATCCGGCACATAGAGCAGACCCTGCAGCTCGACCCCGTCGCGCGCCGTGATCCGGATCGATTCCGGGCGCACGAGGCGCTCGGGTTCCAGTCCCGCCAGATCCGCCTCGAACACGCGCTCGGCTTCGCCGCGCGGCAGGTTGACGCGATATAGATCGCCCGGCGTCTCCCAGCTGGACACCCGCACCGCAAGCCGGTTCGCCTGTTCCGCGCAGCTGAGCGAATACACACCGCCGGGCGGCGCCGGCGCCTCGATGTCGCGATTGCGGTTGAGGTCGCGGATTTTCAGCTCGTGGAAGCCGTCCCGGTTGAGCGTCCAGGCGAGATAGCGCCCGTTCGCCCCGCACAGCGCTATGTCGCCGACATCCACCCCGCTCTCCGCGATGACGCGGCTTTCGCGCGTCTCCATGTCGAAGAACTCGACGGCGGAGAAGATGCGGTCGCGGTTGGTGGCGTAGTAGAAACCGGAGCCGTCGCGCGCCCAGGTGAAACCGGCGTCGCCGTGATTGGCGCGCGGATCGGGCTGATAGAGCGTCTCCAGCTCGCGCGTTTCGAGATCGAGCAGGTAAAGATTGTCGCTGTCCTCGCCCACGCTTTCGGTGATGAGGGCGTAGCGGCCGTCCGGCGAGATGGAGCGCGGATAAAAGCCGAGCCGCCCCTCGAAGATCATCTCCGCCGCGCCGTCGAGATCAGCGCGCCAGATGTCGAAGCTCAGGCCGTCGCGCTCGGTGGAGCCGTAGATGAAGGCCGAGCCGTCCGCGGCGAAATCGCCGAAGGACCGGAAGCCGCCTTCCGCCGCCGGAAGGACAAGGCGTTCTTCCGAACCGTCCGCGCTGATCAGGTAGAAGGCTTCCTGCTCGTTGCCGTCATTGTCCGCGCCGTAGAGGACGCCGGAGCCGTCCGGCAGCCAGCGCGCGAACGACAGGCCGGAACCGTAGGTCAGCCGCTTCGGCTGGCCGCCTTCGGACGGCATGGTCCAGAGCTGGGATTCACCCGTGACGCCCCAGGAGAACAGGACCGTCCCGCCGTCCGGGCTCAGCTGCGCGCCGCCGATGCCTTCCGCCAGCAGATAGCGGCCGATATCGGCGGGATCCTCGCCCGCCATGCCCACCGCGACGGCCTCGCCTTCCGGCTCCATGGCCTCGATGGACAGATCCGGCCCGGTCTGGCCGCCGAAGGACGCTTCCTGGGCGGAGGCTGCAGCCGTCAGCGCCAGGACGCTCGCCGCCACCGAAAGTCCGCGCATCATGTCGGTCATGAATTGACCCTCCCCAAATGGTTAATGCGTTCAGTCTGCCCGAGCGCAGTCGCCGCCGGAACCCTCTTCAGCGCGCGGCGTCAAAATGGATCGCGCCGTCGAGGAAGCGGTGCGCGGCGCCGTAGAGCCGGACCCGGCCGGATCCGTCGGCCTCCATCTCCAGCGCGCCGGGGCGCGGCCCGATCTGGCGGGCGCTGAGACGGCTGCGGCCGAGCCGCCTCGCCCAATAGGGCGCAAGCGTGCAGTGCGCCGAGCCGGTCACGGGATCCTCCGGAACGCCGGCGCCGGGGGCGAAAAAGCGCGAGACGACATCGGCGCTCTTTCCCGGCGCTGTGACGATCACATTGACGCCGGTGCGCTCCAGCGCTGCGAAATCGGGCCGGAGCGCGGCGAGCCCGGCCTCAGAACCGATCACGTGCATCTCATAGTCTGCGCCGTGGAGACGCTGGACGTCATAGACTTCAAGCGGCTCAAGGCCGAGCGCTTCAGCC
>CAZLOV010000067.1:0-1384 GCA_964561235.1 uncultured Caulobacterales bacterium | reverse complement strand
CAGCCACGCCCGGCCGGGCCGCCGCCGCCGGGGAAAACCCGACCTCGGGGAAATCCATGACGAAACGGTGCGCCTCGCGGCGCACGCCGAGAGGTCCGACGCGGGCGTGGAAACACACGGCGTCGCCGGAGACGAAGCCTTCTTCAAACAGATAGGCCCCGGCGGCCAGCGTGGCGTGGCCGCAGAAATCCACCTCCTGTCCGGGCGTGAACCAGCGCAGGTCCCAGGCGTCGTCCTCGCCGTCGCGCTTCACGACGTAGGCCGTCTCGGAAAGATTGTTCGACTGTGCGATGCCCAGAAGGTCGGCGTCGTCGAGAAAGCGGTCCAGCCGCATGACGCCGGCGGGATTGCCCGAATGCGGGCGGTCGCCGTCGGGAAAGGCGTGCAGTTCGGCGTAGGGAAGCTTCACAGGCGGCTCCAGTGCCGTTCGAGCTGTCGGGCGGTTTCGTCCGGGCGTTCCACCGGCCACCAGTGGCCGCAATCGGCGAAGAGATGAAAGCGCGCGCCGGTCCGCTCGGCGAAGCGGCGGCCCACCTCGACGCTGGCGAAGGGGTCATGCTCGCCCCAGAGCACGAGGCCCCCAGGCGCGATCCGCGAGAGCGCCGGCGACCATTCCGCGCCGATATCGACGGCTGAGCGATACAGGCTGAGGATCGCCGCCTTCATGACGTCGTCGGCGTGCGCGGCTGCGACGGCCGCGTCTTCGGCGGGCACGCGCCATTCGGTCAGCGCGGCGATGGTGAGGTCTCCGCCCATCGCCTCCATGAAGGCCTCGCCCTCGCCCGGCGTCTGCCAGATGCGCGCGGTGTCATGCCAGACATAGGCCTCGTCGATGGCGACCCCGCCGGCCGCCCAGCTGCGCACCAGATCCGGCCTGAGGCAGGCGGCGCGCTGCACCAGGAGCCCGCCCCAGTCATGACCGACCAGAGCGACAGGTTCGGCTTCCGCCTCCATCTCGCCGATCAGCCAGCCGGCGTAGGCGTCCATCGTGCAGGCGAAGCCGTCGGGAACGCCGGCGCCGAAGCCCGGCATGGACAGCGCGCGCACATCGGCGCGGTTGATGCGCGCCAGCGTCTTGTCCCAGAGGCGCACCGTGTCGGGAACGCCGTGAACGAACAGGCAGGTCATGAAGATCACCGGTGGGGCGACAAACGCGCGGCAAGCCTAGCAGGGGCGCAGGCGGCGTCCAGCGGATCAGTCCGCCGGCGCCGCATCCGGAAGACGCCGCCGCCGGCCCAGAAAGAGGATGAGGGCGGCGGCGCAGAACACGCTCGCCGCAACGAAGGGCGCGCCGGGAAAGCGCACGCCGAGCGCGCCTTCCTCGAACAGGAAGAAGAGCTGGGTGTAGATCAGCGGGGACAGGATCAGCACGATCCCGCCCATC
>CAZLOV010000066.1:0-12143 GCA_964561235.1 uncultured Caulobacterales bacterium | reverse complement strand
CCCGGCGCCCGGTCAGGATCTTGTGCGGATAGCACTGATGGCCGACGTCCCAGACGAGAATGTCGTCAGGCGTGTCGAAAACGCTATGCAGCGCCACCGTGAGTTCGACGACGCCGAGACCCGCGCCCAGATGGCCGCCCGTGACCGACACCGCATCGATGGTCTCCGCGCGCAGTTCGTCCGCGATGACGCGCAGGTCCTCCGCCGAGAGCCCCTTGAGATCCTTGGGGCTGTTGATCCGGTCGAGATGCGGGGTCGAGGGCATGTAGCCTCCTGGCTCATTAGTTCATTCAATTAAGCCCGAGGACCGCGCACGAATCCACAAGCCTTCGCAAGCGCGGGTCAGCGGGCGACGCGCGCTAGTGGAGGCGCGCACCGTCTGGAACGGTTCCATCGACGGAAATCAGTCGCACCGCGCCTGAAAAATCCGACACGCCAAGCGTGAGGACCTCGGAACGAAACGGGCCGATCTGACGCGGCGGGAAATTGATCACGGCGAGCACCCGCTTGCCCGGCAACGCCTCCAGCGGATAGGCCTCGGTGATCTGGGCGGAGGACTTTCGTTCTCCGACGCCGGGCCCGAAATCGATCCAGAGCTTGTAGGCGGGCTTGCGCGCTTCAGGGAACGGTTCGGCGCGTACAATGGTCCCCACGCGCACGTCCGCCTCAAAAAAGGTCTGCGGATCAATCTCCGGCGACGGCGGATCCTCGGGCGCGAAAGCCATGCTCTAGCGCTCGATGTCGGCGGGCGCGGCGCTGACGGTTCCATCCGCCCCGAGCACCAGGCTTTCCACCTTGAGTTCGGCCGCCTTCAGCTTCGCCTCGCAATGCGCGCGCAGAGCCGCGCCGCGCTCATAGATGGCGATGGACTGCTCCAACTCCACCTGGCCCGCCTCAAGCTGGCGCACGATGCCCTCAAGCTCCTCCAGAGCGGCTTCGAAGCTCAGGCTCTCGATCTCGGCGGGTGCGGGCGTTTGGGTCATGGCGGGGTTCCTAGTGCGGATCAGTACGCATGCAAGCGCGCCATGGGCGCAGGATCAACCGCGCAGCTCGTAACGCCGCCAGCTCCAATAGGTGTCGCCGCCGTCGCGGCGGCACGCATAGCCGTGCACTTTCAGCGCCGGGCGCAGCATCCGGTTGAACCAGCCGTGCGCGAACAGCACCACCGGTCCGGATTGCGCCGCCTCGACGAGCAGGCCGGCGGCGCGCTCGGCGCGCGCTTCGGCCTCCTCCCGGCTTTCGCGGCCACGCGCCATGCCCACCCACCAGGAGCAGCGCGCAATGCCGCCCCAGATGCGCGGACTGAAGCGCCCCGGAATGGGCGGCGGCGGCAGCGGCGCCTCGACAAAAATCGAATCGGAGGCGAAGTCCAGCGGCCCGCAGGCCGCAGCGGCGGTTTCCACGGCGCGCAGCAGCGTCGAGGAGAAGCGCAGCGCGGCGCCCTGCGCCTGCCGGCGCAGGCTTTCGGGCGCTTCCTGCCCCGGCTTGAGGCCGGCCTCGTCGTAACGCGCCCACCAGTCCTCGTAGCCGCGCCAGTCCAGCTTGACCCGGCGGTCGAGATCCGGCTCGCCGTGTCGGGCGATGGTGATCGCGCCCGGCGCGCCCGTGTCACGGGAGGTGTCGGTCATCTCAAGCCCGGAACGGGAGGGGAGGACGAGACAAGGCCAGCCGTGGGCCCGTCCCCGTCAGGCCGCCGCCAGCGCGTTCAGGAAGCCCGCCGATGAGCCCCGCAGCGCGTCGCAGTCGTATCCCCCCTCGAGCACGCAGACAAGACGCCCGTTGGCGTGTTCGCGCGCAAAGCCGGCGAGCCGCGCCGCCGCCCACGCGAAATCGTCATCCTCCAGCGCCAGCCCCGCCAGCGGATCCGCGCGGTGCGCGTCGAAGCCGGCGGACACCAGCAAAAGCTCGGGCCGCGCTGCTTCAAGGTGAGCCAGCAGCGGCTCGAGCGCCGCGCGCCAGCGCGCGCCGGCGGTTCCACGCTCCATCGGCGCGTTGGCGATGTTGCCGTGCGGGCCGGATTCATGCGCCGCGCCGGTGCCTGGATAGATCCAGCCCTGATGGATCGAGGCGAAGGCGAAGCGTGGCTCGCGCCAGGCGTAATCCTGAGTGCCGTTGCCGTGGTGCACGTCGATGTCGATGGCGGCGACCGATCCGAGCTTGCGCGCTTCAAGCGCATGGGCGGCGGCGACGGCGATCTGGTTGAAGAGACAGAAGCCCATGGCGCGGTCGCGCTCGGCGTGATGACCCGGCGGACGGCAGGCGAGGAAGACCGCCTCGGCGGAACCGTCCAGCACCGAATCGACCGCCTCGACCGCACCGCCGCAGGCCATGAGCGCCGCCTCCAGCGAACCGGGGCTCATCCAGGTGTCCGCATCCAGAGGGGTCTCGCCGGCGTCGGGCGAGGCCGCGAACACCCGCTCGACATGGGCCGCGGAGTGCACGCGCAAGAGCGCCTCGCGGCTGGCGGGCGCTTTCGCCTCGACGATCGCAGCGCCGGCCTCGGCGGCGCCCTCGAGCACGGCGCGCAGGCGCCCGGCATGCTCGGGATGGCCCTCCGGCGGGCGGTGCTCGAAACCGGCATGCGCTGTCATCACGCGGGTTTTCATCGAAGATCTCCAAGGCTCGGCGGATCCTAGCCGCAGACGCCGCCGAATGAGAGCGTTCAGCGCGGCGAACGCCGCCGGGACTGCTTCATTTGCGCTATTCGGACCGTACGAAACATGCGATAGAGCAGAGCTTTTTCAATGGAGTTCAAGCGCTCATGCTGCTGGTCGACACCTATGTGGCCAAGAGTGAAATTGAGGGCCTCGGCCTTTTCGCCGGGTGCAATGTGAAGGCGGGAGAGGTAACTTGGGTTTATCAGCCCAGTTTCGACACGGTGACCAGCGAGGCGGAGCTTTCCGCCTTGCCGGAACATGCCCAGCGCTTCATGCGCCGCTACGCGTTCTTTGACGCGCGGTTGGGCGGCCATGTACTCTGCGTCGACGACGCCCGGTTCATGAACCACGCAGACCAGCCCAACACCGAGAGCCGTTACGACGACGCGCACCCTGAGGGGTTCGACATCGCCGTGCGCGACATCGCCGCGGGCGAGGAACTGACCTGCGATTACCGCAGCTTCGACGCCGCGCACGCCGGCAAGCTTGGCGGATGAACCGCCGGCGCGGGGCGCGCGCCCCGCGCCGGCGGAATTGCGGCCTCAGCCTGCACGCCGCGCCCGTCCGTTGCGGGGCGTCTTCGCCGCCGCGTCGAGCACCCCGGCATGCGCCGGCTTCCTCAGAGCGACGGGGAAACCCTGCGCGTGGTCGAACACGATCGCGGGATCGTACTCCATGTCGAAATCGGCGTAGTTCGCCGTCAGCTCCTCGCCGGCGCGAATCAGACGCTTCGCATAACCGTGGAAGACGGAGCTGTAATCGACGTTCGGCGCTTCGGAGTGATTGACGAAGCGGCCATTGTCGACCTCCACGATCAAACAGCCCGGCCGCGCCGGATGAGGATAGGCGTAATGCCGAACGTATTCCTGAAAATGTTCAGGCCAGTCGGCGATCTTTTCTTTCGGAATGACGCGATCGAAGTCTTCGTCGAAGCGCCAGACCACGGTTCCTTTCGGGATGTCGGAACTGGCGAACACGCCGATTCCGGAAATGTCTGAATTCGCGAGATAGGTGCGCACCAGCATCATGCGCGGGTTTTCCTTGAACAGGCCGTCGTCCGTGATCCGGAACACCGGATGCGCCTCCCGCGTCGACGGGGGCGGGTGTCAGGGCGGCCCCCGGCGCATGTCCCGGGACCGGCCGCAGAGTGCGACGCTCCAGCGCCTATGATGCTCCAATTGCGGAATTTGCAAGCGGTCTTTTTGAGGCCGCCTCATTCTCCGGTCAGGGAGAGATCCATGATGTTCACGCCCGCCGGCGCCGGGACGTCGTCGGGCACGAAGAAATCCGGCAGCAGGGGCTGGCCCGGCTCGACATCGTACACGGAAAGATCGCTGACGCCCTCGGCGGTGAGGAAGGTGTCGTCGATGAGGAAGCGGCCGGTGAATTCCGCCGCAGGCTTCGTGACCACGCGATAGGCCGTCTCGGCGAGAATCTCGGGTTTGCGGCAGTTCTTGAACGCCTCCTCGCCCGCGAGCACGTTGGCGATGGCGGCGGTGGCGATGGCGGTGCGCGGCCAGATGGCGTTGGCGGCGATGCGGCCGCGGAACTCGCCCGCCCAGCCGAGAATGCACAGGCTCATGCCGTATTTCGCGCTGGTGTAGGCGACATGCGGAGCGAACCATTTCTCTTTCATGTCGAGCGGCGGCGACAGGGCGAGGATGTGCGGGTTCTGCGCCTTTTCGAGATAGGGCAGGCACTTTTGCGTAACGAGGAACGTGCCGCGCGCATTGACCTGATGCATCAGGTCCCATCGCTTGACGGGCGTCTCCGCGGTCGAACGCGGGAAGATGGCGGAGGCGTTGTTGACGACGATATCGATGCCGCCGAAAGCGTCTGCGGTCGCCTGGACGGCGGCCTCCACGCTGGCCTCGTCGCGGATGTCGCAAACGAGCGGCAAGGCTTCGCCGCCGGCTGCGCGCACGGCCTCCGCAGCCGTGTGGATGGTGCCCTCAAGCTTCGGATGGGGCTCGGCGGTCTTGGCGGCGATGGCGATCTTCGCGCCGTCCGCGGCGAAGCGCTGCGCGATCGCAAGGCCGATGCCGCGGCTGGCGCCGGTGATGAAGACGGATTTGCCGTGAAGCGGCTTGGAGGCGTCGGACATGGAGGGCTCCGGAAACCGGTGAGATCGGAAAGGACCGGGAGCCTAGAGCCGCGTTAGAGCGGACGCCAGACCCGCCCCGGCGGGCAGGTCAGTCCCGTTTCCCGCCGGCACGACGCGAAAGTGAACAGCACAGTTTCCGCACGCCCCACCACTTCGTCGAAATGGACATAGCCCAGCCCCGTCGACACCCGGCTGTCGGCCGAGGCGTCGCGATTGTCCCCCATGAGGAAGACATGGTTCTCAGGCACGAGGAACGGGCCGGCGTCGTCCAGCGGCGCATTGTCGGAGCGCTCGTAGATCGGGTGCGTGGGCCCTTCAGGCAGCACCTCGTCGTATTCCGTGACGCTGACAATGACGTCGTCCCGGTCGCGATAACTCAGCGCGCGCGGCTCTGCGCGCGTCACCGGGTCGCCGTTCAGATAGAGCTGACCGTCGCGCACCTCGATGCGGTCGCCGGGCAGGCCGACGACGCGCTTGATCAGATTGATCTTCTGATCAGGGTCGCGCACCACGACGATGTCGCCGCGCTTGGGCTCCGAGCCGAGAATGCGGCCGTTGAGGCTTTCCGGCAGCATGTAGCCGATGCCCAGCGGCAGCGAGTGGCGGGAATAGCCATAGGCGAATTTCGAAACGAGCACGCGGTCGCCGACCTGAAGCGTCGGCTGCATGCTTTCGGAGGGGATGTGAAAGGCGGCGAACCCGAAGGTCACCAGAACGAACCACACTGCGGCGACGCCCGCGAAAAACCGGATCGTCTCCCCCACTTCAGAGGCCGCCCAGCGGGCCAGGTTCATCGCCTTGTCGGTCATTTCAGCTTCACCGCGGTTCCGTAGGCGAGAATTTCCGCCGACCCTTCCATAACGGTCGAGGTCGCGAAGCGAAAGGTGATGACGGCGTCCGCGCCGAGCCTTTCCGCGTCGGCGAGCATGCGCTCCATCGCCTGACTGCGGCTTTGGCTGAGCAATTGCGTGTATTCCGTCACTTCGCCGCCGACGAGATTGCGCAGTCCGGCGATGAAATCGCGGCCGAAAAAGCGCGCCCGCACGATCGAGCCGGCGACCACGCCGAGCGTCTGATCGATTTCGCGCCCGTCCACGCCGTCGGCCATGGTGACGATGATGTCGCGTGCGCTCATGCGCCTATCCTTCCTTCCGCCGCTCGCGCCGGGCGTGCTCCAGACCGAGCAGGACGCCCGGAACGGCGGCGAACGCCGGCCATATCAGCGCCCATGGCCAGGGGAACCGGACGCCGCTCAAGCCCGCCGCCGCAGCCGCAACCGCAAAGAGCGCAAGGCTTGCTGCGAAGAGCCGCAGCAGCCATCCGCCGCCGCCTCCGGACATGATGATTCCCCTGAACGCCGAAGAATTGCATGATGGAGGCCCCTCGCCCCGGCGCCAAGCCGCGCCGGACATGGCCCGCAGACCGGAACCCGACTATGACGGAGACGACACACCTGGAGCCGCAGACCGATGACGGCGACCGCATCCTCGCCATCGTGAACTACGTGCTCTTCCTGATCGGGCCCGCCAATGGGCTGACCATGCTTGTGGCGGTCATCCTCGCCTATATCCGAAAGGACCAGTCGAGCGGCTGGCTGAAAAGCCATTTCATTTTCCAGATCCGCACCTTCTGGTGGGGTTTCGCGTTCTTCCTCGCCGGCGTGGCCACGATCTGGATCTTCGGCCTGGGCGCGATCTTCTGGCTCCTCGGCACGATACAGGTGATCATCCGCTCGGTGGTCGGGCTGGTTCGGCTCGCCGACAGCCGGCCGCATCCCGATCCGCGCGCTTTCCTGTACTGATCAGGCGCTTTCGAGCATCCGGCCGCCCGGCGAAAAGAGGCTGTCCGCGCCAAGCTGGATCTCCGAGAGCAGGCCCGGCGCGGCCGCCAGAACCGTGTGCGCATACACATGCGCCAGCGAGATGCGCGAGCCGGCGTATTCGGTGTCGCCCTGGCCCTCCTTCAGCATGCGCTGGGCGGCCACTGCGCCGACGCACAAGAGCCAGCCGCCGATGACGTCGCCGGCAAGCTTCTGGAACGCCGTCGCGCCAGTGAAGCGGTCGGCGGGCGCGGCCTTGAGCAGGAAGGCCGCCGCAGCTTCCAGCGCATCGGCGGCCGGACCGAGCTTCTCCGCCAGCCGCGGCAATTCCGGGTTCGAGGACGTGGCGCAATCCTCCACGGTTTCGCGGATGTCCTCGACAAGCTCCTCAATGCCCTTGCCGCCATCCATGTTCAGCTTGCGGAAGGCGAAATCGATCGCCTGGATGCCGTTCGTGCCCTCGTAGATCGGGGCGATGCGGGCGTCGCGGTAATGCTGCGCGGCGCCGGTTTCCTCGATGAAGCCCATTCCGCCGTGCACCTGAAGGGCCAGCGACGTCACCTCCACGCCCATATCCGTGCACCACGCCTTGGCGACCGGGATGAGGAGCTCCTCCCGGCGCTTTGACCAGGCGCGCTCTTCGGGATCGTCGTGATGCTCGGCGTAATCCTGCTCCACGGCGGCGTGCAGGCAGATCGCGCGGCCAGCCTCGATCTTCGCCTTCATGAGCGCGAGCATGCGGCGAACATCCGGATGCTCGATGATGGCGTGCGGCGCCGCTTCCTCGCTCATGACGGAGCGGCCCTGGCGGCGATCCTTCGCAAACGCGAGCGCGCGCTGATAGGCGCGCTCGGCGATGCCCACGCCCTGAACGCCCACATTCAGGCGTGCGGAGTTCATCATCGTGAACATGCACGCCATGCCCTTGTTCTCTTCGCCGATGAGCCAGCCCGTCGCGCCGTCATAGGACATCGTGCAAGTCGGCGAGCCGTGGATGCCCATCTTGTGCTCAAGCCCGATCGCCTGAAGCGCGTTGCGCGCGCCGGGCTCGCCGTGCTCGTTGAGCAGGAACTTCGGCACAAGGAAAAGCGAGATGCCCTTGGTGCCCTCAGGCCCGCCGGGCGTGCGCGCCAGCACGAGGTGGACAATGTTCTCCGCGCAATCGTGCTCGCCCCAGGTGATCCAGATCTTCTGACCCGTAATCGACCAGCTGCCGTCGCCGTTGGGCTCGGCCTTGGTCTTGAGCGCGCCCACGTCCGAACCCGCCTGCGGCTCGGTCAGGTTCATCGTCGCCGACCATTCCCCGTTGATGATACGGGGCAGGTAGAGCGCGCGGAGCTCGTCGGAACCGTGGGCGATCAGCGCCTCGATCGCGCCGAAGGAGAGCATCGGCCCGAGACCGAAGGCCATGTTGGCGCTCTGCAGCATCTCCATCAGCGCGCAGCCCAGGGCGCGCGGCAGGCCCATGCCGCCATGCTCGGCGGGAAACTGCAGCCCCTGCCAGCCGCCCTCGACGAACTTGGCGTAGGCGTCCCGGAAACCCTCCGGCGTGCGCACGACGCCGTTCTCGAGGGTGCAGCCCTGCCGGTCGCCGGTCCAGTTGAGCGGTCCGAGCACGTCAGTTGTCAGCTTGCCGGCCTCTTCGAGGATCGCCACGGCGACGTCGTCGCTGAACTCCGGAAAGGCGCCGGTCGCTTTCAGGCCTTCCACCGCGGCGATCTCTTCAAGCGAGAAACGGATGTCGCGAACGGGAGCGCGATAGGTCATGTCAGGCCAGCCTCATCGATTTGACGCTCTTGCAATGTAACTTGATAGGCGCGGCGCGCCACTCCCTGCGATAAGCCGCCGCAAGCCGAATGTCATGAAGGTGTCCCGATGCGCGGTTGCGTCCTTGCCTGCGTCCTCGTTTTTCTCAGCGCGTGCGCGACGTCGCCGAGCACTGATCCCGCGGCCCTGCCCTCGGGCGAGTGGAGGCTGGATCAGGCCCACGCCTCGGCGGTGTGGCGCGTGAGGCATCTGGGGCTGTCCTGGTATGCGGGCCGTTTCGACGAAATGGATGCAAGCCTGAGCTTTGATCCGCAGGCTCCGGAAGACGCGCAGCTGACCGCCATCGTACAGGCCGCCTCCATCTCGACGGGCGATCCTGATTTCGACGCAACGCTGCGCGGTCCGGGCTGGCTTGACGCCGAGGCCCATCCCGAGATCGTCTTCCGTTCGACGCGCATCGAGCGCACCGGAGACACGACCGGACGCATCCACGGCGAATTGTCGCTGAAGGGCCAGACGCGCACAGCCGTGATGGAAACAGAGTTTTACGGCGGCGTTTTCAATCCTCTCGAACTGCGTCAAGCTATTGGTTTCGGAGCGGATCTCGTCATCGACCGGACGCAGTTCGGAGTGAGCGGCCTGGGAAGCCGCTTCACCGGCGAGGAGGTTCGCCTACGTATTGAAGCGGAATTTCTCCGGTCGGCGGACGTCCGGGAAGTTTCCGGACAGGACGAGGACTGAGCCATGACCGAATTTGCCGCATCCGGCCCGGCGGAAAGCCGCCGCTACACCGCCGTTGCAATCGCCTTCCACTGGATCATCGCCGTGCTGCTTGTCGGCATGGTGTTCGGAAGCTGGTGGATGGAGGAGCTGAAAGAGAACATCAGCTCGCTGGAGGATTTCCGCTTCTCCCAGTTCGTCTTCAACTGGCACAAGACGATCGGCATCACGATCCTGTTGCTTTCTCTCGCCCGTCTCGGCTGGCGTCTCGCGCATCCTGTCCCGCCTCTGCCGTCCGGCATGAAGCCCTGGGAGGCGATGGCGGCGCGTTTCACTCATGTGGCCTTCTACGTGATCATGATCGGCATGCCGATCGGCGGCTATGTCGCCGCCTCAGCCTATGGCGACGAATTTCCGATCGCGCTCTTCAACGCCATCGACCTGCCGAAATTGCCGGTGCCGCAAACAGAAAGCTTCCAGGAGCTTTCCGGTTCGATGCACGGCTCGGGCGGGTGGGCGATCCTCATTCTGCTCGCGGTGCATGCCGGCGCCGCGCTGAAACACCACTTCATCGACCGCGACGGCGTTCTCGCGCGCATGGTTCCGTTCCTGCGCCGCGCGAACTGACCGTCCGGCCCAAGACAAGGAGCCTCCCCAAGTGAAGACTGTGCTTTCCGCCTTCGCCGCGGCTGCGGCGCTGACCGCGGCGTCCTCCGCCCAGCAAGCCTGGACGCTTGATCCCGCCGCCTCCGAGATCGGCTTTTCGATCGCGGTGTTCGGCAACGCCGTCGAAGGGCGTTTCGAAAACGCCGAGGCGCGCATCGTGTTCGATCCCGAAGACCTGTCCGGGGCAAGCATCGACGCTGTCGTGCGCACGGAATCAGGCGCGGTCGAAGGCGAGAGCGAGTACCAGGACGCGATGGAGGGCTCGGCCGGTCTCCATCCCGCCGCGCATCCCGAGGCGCGCTTTGTCTCCGATACGATCCGCGCGGCCGGCGCCAGCTATGAGGCCGAGGGCGTGTTGACGATCAAGGGAGCGGAACGTCCCGTGACGCTGCCTTTCACCGTGGAGATCGACGGCGGCGTCGCGCGCGCCCAGGCCGAGTTGGTCATCGACCGCACCGACTTCGGCGTGCACAGCTCAAGCTGGTCCAATGTCGCCGAGACGGTGACGATCCGGCTTGATCTCGTGGCGAACGCAGCCGGGTGAGCGCGGCGATCCGACCCGCGCGCGAGGACGCCGCCGTCGAGGCGGCCCTCGACATTCTCGCGCGCGGCGGACTGGTCGCGCTTCCCACCGAGACGGTTTACGGCCTCGCGGCGGACGCGGCCAATGCTTCGGCTGTCGCGCGGATATACGCCGCCAAGGGCCGGCCGGACTTCAACCCCCTCATCGCCCATGTCGACGGCCTCGTGCGAGCCGATGAACTCGTCACGCTCGGCCCCGTCGGGCGGGCGCTCGCGGAGGCGTTCTGGCCGGGCCCGCTGACGCTCGTGGCGCGGCGCAAACCGGGAAGCGCGATCGCACCGGGCGTGACCGCCGGCCTTGAAACGCTTGCGGTGCGATGCCCCGACGCCCCGGTTATGCGCCGGCTGATCGCCTTGCTGGACGCCCCGCTCGCCGCGCCCAGCGCCAACCCGTCCGGCCGCGTGAGCCCCACGACGGCGCAGCATGTCGCAGACGGCCTTGGCGAGGCGGTCGAGCTTATCCTTGACGGCGGACGGTGCCGGGTCGGCGTGGAAAGCGCCATCGTGGACGTATCCGGCCATCCGCCCCGGCTCCTGCGGCCTGGCGGCGTCTCCCGCGAAGCGCTCGAGGCGGTCGCCGGACCGCTCGCCGAGCGACAGCCGGGCGGCGGAATCAACGCACCGGGTCAGATCGCGAGCCACTATGCGCCGGAAGCGCAGCTGCGCCTCAACGCCGCTGCGCCGGAACCCGGCGAAGCATGGTTGGGCTTCGGTCCGGATCCGGAAAGCGCCGGCAACGCCGTCGCCACGGCCAATCTGTCCGCGTCGTGCGATCTCGCCGAGGCCGCCGCCAACCTGTTCGCCATGCTGCGCGAGCTCGACACGGCGGCGGAACGTATCGCCGTTGCGCCTATTCCTGCAGACGGGCTGGGCGAGGCGATCAACGACCGCCTGCAGCGCGCCGCAGCGAGGCGCTGACATCAGACGCCACGCTGAACCGATTGCTAACCTTCGACATAATACCATGAACACATGTAGCCGGATCGGCGCTGAACCGGTCCGCTCGAAACTGACGGAGCAGGATTTGACTTCCGCAAACCTCGACGGGCTCTACACCATCCGCTTCCGGACCCCGCTCGACGATGCAAGCGGGGTTGTCGTCGTGCTCGGCGACACCGTCTATGGCGGCGACACGGGCATGTACTATTTCGGCAAGCTCGCCCGGCTTTCCGACGGCAAGGTGAGCGTGAATGTCGAGATCCGCCGCCATAATGAGGCGACGCATTCCGTCTTCGGCGATTTCGACGGTTTCAAGATGACGCTGACGGGCTTCCCGCATGGCGAGGAGTGGAAGATGGAGGGCCGCGCCGACGCCGCCCCGTCCCTGCGCTTCGAGGCCACGCTTCGCAGGGCGAAGCTTTAACCGGACCCCGCCCTGCGCCATGTTGGGCGCATGACCCATCCGCTTCTTTCCGAGCTTGAGACCCAGCTTCCACCCGCAGCGTGGAGCGACGATCCCGATGAGATCGCGCCGCTGACGCGCGACTGGCGCGGCCGCTATCAGGGCTCAGCGCCCCTGCTCTTCAAGCCGTCATCGACTCAGGAGGCCGCGCGCATCCTGGCGGCGTGCAACGCCAAGGGGGTGGCTGTGACCCCGCAGGGCGGAAACACCGGCCTTGTCGGCGGCTCGACGCCGCAGGGCGAAGTGCTGATCTCGATGAAGCGCATGAACGCGATACGCGCGCTGGATGCGGACAATGACAGCCTGACGGTGGAGGCCGGCGCGGTGCTGGAGACCGTCCAGCAGGTCGCCGAGGAGGCCGGCCGGCTGTTTCCGCTGAGCCTCGGCGCGCAGGGCTCCGCGATGATCGGCGGGCTCGTCTCAACC
>CAZLOV010000065.1:6106-12171 GCA_964561235.1 uncultured Caulobacterales bacterium | reverse complement strand
GGCCATCATCGGCGACGTCGGCGATGAGGCGGACGTGATCGCGCTGGTCGACGCCATCAAGCCACTGGCGCGTTCGACCGCCCGTCCGGGCGCAAGCGCCGATCTGGGCGGCTTCGGCGGCGCGTTCGACCTCAAGGCGGCGGGCTTCTCCGATCCGGTTCTCGTATCCGGCACGGACGGGGTCGGCACCAAGCTCAAGCTCGCCTTCGAAACCGCACGGCTGGACACGGTGGGGATCGACCTTGTCGCCATGTGCGTGAACGACATCCTCGCGCAGGGCGCCGAGCCATTGTTTTTCCTGGACTATTTCGCAACCGGCAGGCTTGAGCCGGGCAAGGCCGCCGAGGTGGTCAAAGGGATTGCGGCGGGCTGCCGCGAAGCCGGCTGCGCGCTCATCGGCGGCGAAACCGCCGAGATGCCGGGACTGTATGCAGACGGCGAGTTCGATCTTGCAGGCTTCGCCGTCGGCGCAGCGGAACGCGGCGGGCTGCTTCCGCGCGCCGAAGAGATGGAGGCGGGCGATCTGCTGATCGGCCTGCCCTCCTCGGGGCCGCATTCAAACGGCTATTCCCTCATCCGAAAGGTCGTCGAACGCACCGGCCTTGCTCTGGACGCCGCCGCCCCGTTTGATCCGGCGCGCACGCTCGGCGAAGCGCTGCTTGAGCCAACGCGGCTTTACGTTCGGCCACTCCTGGCCTTGATCCGGGAAGGCCGCGTGAAGGGCCTGGCGCATATCACCGGCGGCGGCCTGACGGAAAACACGCCGCGCATGCTTCCCGCGACGCTGGCGCCGGAGATTGATTACGCCGCCTGGCACCGGCCTGAGGTTTTCGCCTGGCTGCAGGCTGAAGGCCGCATCGAGGAAGCCGAAATGCGCCGCACCTTCAATTGCGGGATCGGGATGGTCGCGTGTGTTTCAGCGGCCGGCGCAGAGGCCGTGCTCGGCGCGCTCGCCGCAGCGGGCGAGCGTCCCGCCGTCATCGGCCGCCTCGTTTCCATCTGAACCGGACGCAAGCCCTTGTCATGACCGACGCCCCCGCCCCCTCCCCGTCCGCAGCGAAAACCCCGCAGCGCACGCCTGTCGCGGTCCTCATCTCCGGGCGCGGGAGCAATCTGCAGGCGCTTCTGGACGCCGCCGCCGATCCGTCCTTTCCCGCCGAGATCCGCATCGTCATCGCCAACAAGGCCGGGGCGCAGGGACTTGACCGCGCGCGCGCGGCCGGGGTGGAGACCGTCTTCCTCGACCATACCCTTCACGAAACGCGAGAAGGCTTTGAAAAGGAAGTCGACAAGCGGCTGAAGGAAGCGGGCGTGAAGTTCGTCTGCCTTGCCGGTTTCATGCGCATCCTTTCGCCCTGGTTTGTCGATCGCTGGAAAGACCGGCTCATCAACATCCACCCCTCGCTGCTGCCGGCCTTCAAGGGCGTGCATACCCATGAGCGGGCGCTGGAGGCGGGCGTGCGCATCCATGGCTGCACGGTCCATTACGTCCGCCCGGAAATGGACGACGGACCGATCATCGGCCAGGCGGCCGTGCCGGTCCTGCCGGAGGACGACGCCGAGACGCTGGCGGCGCGGGTCCTGGAGGCCGAGCATGTGCTCTATCCTGCATGCCTGCGGCTTGTAACCGAAGGACGCGCGCGGGTGACGGCGGAACGCGTGCGCATCACCGCGACGCCGCCCGGCGGACGCGCCGCCCTGTTCAATCCCGGAACCTGACCCGACCGGATTTCGTTGACGCCCCTCCGCCGCGCCGTAGGCTTCGGCTGGAGGGAGACCGTCATGAAATCACGCCTGATCCTCGCCGCTTCCGCCTTCGCGCTGTCCGCCTGCGGGGAGACCTCCGGAGACCCCCAGATCGAGCGGCTGGAGAGCGGCGTGCTCTACCGCAATGACGGATCGGAGATCAGCACGGTCGATCCGCATCAGGCCGACGGCCAATGGGCCTCGGCGATCAACGCGGACATGTTCTCCGGCCTGATGCGCATGGGCCCGGACGGCGAGCCCGCTCCCGGCCTCGCCCAAAGCTGGACGGTCTCGGAGGACGGCCTCCTGTGGTCCTTCTCGCTGCGCGATGCGGTCTGGTCCGACGGGCGCGAGATCACCGCGGAGGATGTCGTCTACAGCCTGCGGCGCGCGGTCGATCCCGCCACGCTGGCGGCCTATGGGGATGTTTACGCGCCCATCCTCAACGCCGAAGCCGTCATGCGCGGCGAAGCGCCGCCGGAGCGCCTAGGCGTCGCAGCGCCGGATGCGCGCACGGTTGAGATCCGGCTGCATCATCCCATGCCGTATCTGCCCGACCTGCTGGCCGACAGCCGCGCCGCGATCGTACCGCGTCACGCCATCGAGATGCATGGAGACGATTGGGTCCGTCCGGAAAACATCGTCGTCAGCGGCGCCTACATGCTCGTCGAGCGCGCGGTGGACCGGCAGACCGTGTTGCGGCGCAACCCGCTTTATTTCGACGATCAGAACACCTGTTTCGACGAAGTTTTCAGCTTCCCTTCCGCCTCGACGGAGACCGCGACCCGCCGCGCGCGCGCCGGCGAACTCGACATCGCCTGGAACGTGCCCGCCTCCATGCTGGCGCGTGTGAGCGAAGAGATGCCCGGTCATGTTCGCGTGTCCGAACCGCCGGTGACCTTCTACCTCCTCGCCAATACCGAGGCCGCGCCGTTTGACGACGTGCGGGTGCGCGAAGCGCTCGGCATCGCGATCGACCGCCGTTTCGCCTTCGAGGAGGTTATCTCGTCAGGTCTCGTCGTCGCCAACAGCCTGGCGCCGGCTTCGCTTACAGCGCCCTATCCGCCCGCACAGGTCAGTTGGGCGCAGGAGCCGGTCGAAGCGCGCCGGGCGCGCGCGGTCGCGCTCCTGGAAGCAGCGGGCTTCGGTCCTGACAATCCGCTCGAGTTCGAGTTCGCCTTCCCTTCCGGCGGCGCCGGAGACCGCGCCGTTCCAGTCATGCAGAACGACTGGAACAGCCTTGCCGACTGGGTGGAGGTGGAGATCTTCGGGGTCGAGGCGGCGGTGCATTACCAGAATCTCGGCGCTGGCGAGTTCTCTGTCGCGCTTGGCGGCTGGGGAGCGGTGATCCGCGACACCGCCTACATGCTCGACGTTCTGCGCGCCGGCTCGGAGGGCAATTTCGCCCGCTGGAGCGATCCTCGAGCCGAGCAGTTGATGGATGAGGCCCAAGCCGAACAGGACCCCGAGCGCCGCGCGTCGCTCCTGCGCGAGGCCGAGCAGATCGCGCTGGACGCGTTCGCGCTCACGCCGCTCTTTAACCGGGTGACCTCCTCGATCGTGCATCCGCAGATCACAGGCTGGGTCGGCGGGGCCCAGGAGCGCACGCCCTCCTACCTGCTCTGCGTATCGGACGCCGCAACCCCCTGACGCGGCCGCTTGGCGCGCCGCAGCGGCGCGCGCTACCGTAAGCCCTGAAATCATACGCGTTCGGCAAAAGCACCGGCGCAGCGTCACGTTTCGGGGAGCCCTTTCATGAAGCGCCTATGTCTTATCGCCGGCCTGTCTCTGGCCGCCTGCAGCCAGCCGCCGGCCGAGGCGCCCGCCGACCCGCAGGCCGAGCTCGCCCGCGCGCGCGCCAATATCGAAGCGGATGTGCGCTTCCTGTCGGATGACCTGCTGCTCGGCCGCGACACCGGCACGCCCGGCTACGACATCGCGGCCCATTATGTCGCCGCGGAGTTCCGCAAGATCGGACTGGAGCCGCTGGGCGAGGACGGAACCTATTTCGCGCCCGTGCCTCTGGTGGAGACGCGCTCAACGCTGACCGGCGGCGGGACCATGGCCGTGACCGCCAACGGCGAAACGACCGCGTTCACGCCGAACGAGGACTTCATCGCCTATGGCCGCGGTCAGGGTGAACTGTCCGGCGTCGAACTGGTGTTCGCCGGCTGGGGCTTCGCCTCGGACACCCATGGCCGCAACGACTATGAAGGCCTCGACGTCGAGGGAAAGGCCGTGGTCGTCATCTCCGGCGCGCCGGACGGACTGAACAGCGAGGAGCGCGCGCACTTTTCCCGGTCGCAGGCCGACGCCGCCGGCGCGCGCGGCGCGGTCGCCTTCATCCAGATCCTGCCGCCGGCCTTCGAGGAGAATGTGCGGCCCTTCGGCGCCTACGCCGCCAACCGCGACCGGCAGACGCGCATCACCTTCCTGGATGAAGACGGCGAAGTGTATTCGTCAAACCCGACAATCGACGTCTCGCTGCGCATGGGACAGGCCGGCGCCGAGCGCCTGTTCGCGCTCGCCGGCCGGGACTGGAGCGCGATCGCCGCCGACGCCGAGGACGACGGCCGCGTTGAGGGCTTCGACATGGGCGTCCGCGCGAGTTTCGCCTGGCGCGACGAGGCGCGCCCGATTGAAAGCGCCAACGTGGCCGGCCTCATTCCCGGCTCGGATCCGGCGCTGGCCGGCGAGATCATCGCGGTCTCCGCGCATCTCGACCATATCGGGACCATCGAAGACATCCGCGAGAACGCCGACACCATCTTCAACGGCGCGATGGACAACGGCTCCGGCGTCGCCGGCATCATGGAGATCGCGCGGCGCTTCGCGGAGAACCCGCCAAGGCGCAGCGTGATGTTCGTCGCGCTGACAGCGGAGGAGAAAGGTCTCGTCGGCTCTCAGGCCATGCTAGAGAACCCTCCGTTCGATGCGGACCGGCTCGTCGGCGCGTTCAATTTCGACATGCCGATCCTGCACCCGGACTTCACCCATATCGTCGTTTTCGGGCTGGAGCGGACCACGATGGAGCCGCTCATCCGCGCGGCGGTGGAAACAGCGGGCTACGCCATCACGCCGGACCCCAACCCCGAGCAGCTCTTTTTCGTGCGTTCCGACCAGTACAGCTTCATCCGCAAGGGCGTGCCTTCGGCCTATATCGACCAGGCCATCCAGCTCGACATGCAGGACGCCACGCAGGCCTTCCTCGACCAGATCTACCATGAGGTCACCGACGAAGCCGACGAGGTGCTCTTCACCGAACTCGCCGAATTCGCGCTGATCAATGAAGCCGCCGTGCGCGCCGTGGCGGATGCGGACGAGCGCCCGTACTGGCGCGAAGGCGACTTTTTCGGGACCGTCTTCAACGGCCCGATGGAGCCGGCAAGCGTAGATTAGACGCACGCGGGGCGGCGGGTTACACCGCCGTCCATGCGCATCAGCGACACGCTTCACATCGACGAGCGCTTCCTTGAGGAGCGCTATGCGCGCGCTTCCGGCCCGGGCGGACAGCACGTCAACACGACGGAGACCGCCGTCCAGCTGCGCTACGACCTCGCCTCGGATCCCGCGCTGCCCGAAGCGGTCAAGCGCCGCCTCGCCCGGCTTGCCGGGACGCGGCTGACGAAGGACGGCGTCATTGTCGTCACCGCCGACCGGGAGCGCGCCCGCGAACGCAACCGGGAAGCCGCGCGCGAGCGCCTGAAGGCGCTGATCCTGAAGGCGCTGGAAAAACCCAAGCCTCGGATCAAGACGCGGCCCTCAGCCTCATCTGTCCGCCGCAGCAAGGAAGCCGCCAAGCGCCGTTCCGGGGTCAAGGCGATGCGCAAGAAGCCCGCTACAGACGACTAGCCGCAGCGCTGTCCACGCGGTTGCGCACGCTGAAACAAAAAACCCCGGCGGATCGCTCCGCCGGGGTTTGCTGTTCTGTAAGGCGCAGCGCGCCGTATCAGCCGACGATCTCAGCGTCGGTGAAGAAGAACTTGATCTCCTCAGCCGCCGTTTCCGGGGCGTCGGAGCCGTGGACCGAGTTCGCCTCGATGGATTCTGCGAACGTCTTGCGGATGGTGCCCTCGTCGGCGTTCTCCGGGTTCGTCGCGCCCATCACTTCACGGTATTTCGCGATCGCATCCTCGCCTTCGAGCACCTGGACGACGACCGGACCGGAGATCATGAAGGAGACGAGATCGTTGAAGAACGGACGCTCCTTGTGGACCGCGTAGAAGCCCTCGGCCTGCTCGCGGGAGAGCTTGACGCGCTTTTGCGCGATGATGCGAAGACCGGCGTCCTCGATCATGGCGTTGATCTTGCCGGTGATG
>CAZLOV010000065.1:0-6006 GCA_964561235.1 uncultured Caulobacterales bacterium | reverse complement strand
ATCCAGACGCGGCTCGCCGACATCGACGCGCATTCCGCCGAGGCGCGCGCGGCCTCGATCCTGTCCGGTCTTGGTTTTTCAAACGCCGACCAGGCGCGTCCGTGCGGGGATTTTTCGGGCGGCTGGCGCATGCGCGCGGCGCTCGCAGCCACCCTCTTCGCCAATCCGGATCTTCTGCTGCTGGACGAGCCGACGAACTATCTCGATCTGGAGGGCGCGATCTGGCTGGAGACGCATGTGCGCAAGTTTCCCGGCGCCGTGCTGCTGATCAGCCATGACCGGGACCTGCTGAACTCCGCCGTCGACCAGATCGCCCATCTCAAGGACGGCAAGATCACCGTGTGGGAAGGCGGCTACGACCAGTTCCAGCGCCAGCTCGCCGAGCGTCAGCGCCTGCAGATGAAGCTCAAGGAGAAGCAGGACGAGGAGCGCCGCCGGCTGCAGGCCTTCGTGGACCGCTTCAAGGCGAAGGCGTCCAAGGCGCGTCAGGCGCAAAGCCGGGTCAAGCGGCTGGAGAAGATGGAACCGGTCGCCACCGCCGTCGAGGATCCGGTCGCGCCGTTCATCCTGCCTTACGCCGAACGCCGGATGTCGCCGCCTCTGGTGCGCATCGAAGACGGCGCGACGGGCTATTCCGCCGACAAACCCGTGCTGTCGCGGATGAACCTCCGGCTTGATCTCGACGACCGCATCGGTCTGCTCGGCCGCAACGGCGCCGGCAAGACGACCTTCGCCAAGCTGCTGACCGGAGAGATCAAGCTTACCGCCGGCGCGATGCGCATGCACAAGAAGCTCTCCATCGCCCATTTCAACCAGCACCAGATCGACGCGCTGCCGCCGCACATGTCCCCCTATGAGCACGTGCTGGAACGCATGCCGGACAACACCGAGGCCGAACGGCGCTCGCGGCTTGCGCGCTTCGGCCTGCCGGTCAGCCGGCACGAGACGCCCGCGAGAGACCTCTCCGGCGGCGAACGCGCGCGGCTTCTGATGAACCTCATCAGCTTCGACGGCGCGCATCTGCTCATCCTGGACGAGCCGACCAACCATCTCGACGTCGACAGCCGGGAAGCCCTTGTCGAGGCGATCAACGCCTATGAGGGCGCGGTCATCCTGATCAGCCACGACCGCCATCTCATCGAGAGTTGCGCCGACCGGCTCTGGCTGTGCGCAAACGGCGCCGTTGCGCCTTATGACGGAGACATGGAGGATTACCGGCGTTTCCTGCTGAAGGGCGAGGACGCCGGGCGCAGCCGTGACAAGGCGAAGGCCGACGTCAAGGCCGAGCGCCGCCGCGCGGCGGCCGATGCGCGCGCGAAGCTCAAACCGCTCAAGGCCGAGATCGCCCGCTGGGAAAAGGAGGCGGAACGCCTGCGCGGCGTGCTGGAAAAGATCGACGGCGGTCTCGCCGTGGACGGGCTCTGGGAGAAGGACCCGGGGCTCGCTGCAGAGCTGACCAAGAAACGCGCCAAGGCCGCCGAGCTCATCGAAGCCGCCGAGATGAGCTGGCTGGAAGCCGAAGAGGCCTATGAACAGGCGCGCGTGCAGGCGGACGGCGGCTGAAGCCTACCCGCAATAGACCCGGATCACCGCGCCGTCCTGATCGTGGACGATGTTCAGCCGGTCGGCGCGGTAATCCATCGTCACCATGTCGGTGTCGCTGAAGATGCGGTGCGGACGCGGCAGGCTTTCGCGGTCGATCTCGGCGGCGGCCTGGCCGAGCAGCGCCTGATAGGCCTCCGCTGCGCAGGCGGCGGTCCCGGCCTCGTTGAGATACTCCTCTTCCGGCGGCGGCGGCGCCTCCTTCAGGCCCGGCCGCGGGATGGGATCATCCCGGAACGGCGCGTCCGGAAGGTTCGAGCACGCCGAAAGCGCAACGACCGCAGCCAGTCCCGCAATAATCCGCATCATGCCTTTTTCTCCCACCGGCCGTCCGGCGCCTGACGCCAGTAGCTTGCGTCGGCACCCTCGTCCTTCACACGCCGCCACAGCGCGCGCGCCCTGGCAACCGCTTCCTCCGACCCGCCGTCGAAAAGCACCAGCGTGCGCTCATAACGCGACGCCTGCTCGGGCTCCGCGCCGTCAAGGCAGAAAAGAAGCTGCGGCGCGTTCGCCGTGCTTTCCGAGGTGCTTAGAAGGATCGGCTGATCGGCCGCATGAGGATGATCGTCCCGCCCATGCGGCAGAAAGCTGTCGTCGCGAAACGTCCAGAGAAGCGCATCGAGCGAGGCGATGCGCTCCGCCTCAGGACTGACAACGAGGGAGCGCAGGCCGCGGGCGAGCGCCTTGCCGAGCAATTCGGGCAGGACCTCGTCCGCACCGGAGCGTTCGAGATGGTAGAACCAGACCTCGCTCATCGATCGCGGTCCGCCGCATGCGGACGCCGCCCCGGAGCGGCGCGCAGCCGTCCAGGGCGGCGCGGCTTACGCCTCGTAATGATCGCGCACCAGACGGTCGAGCAGGCGCACGCCATAGCCCGTCCCGAAGGTGGGCTGGCGCGGATCCTTGGAGCCCGACCACATGCCGGTGCCGGCGATGTCGATGTGAACCCACGGCGTGTCGTTGACGAAACGCTGCAGGAACTGGGCGGCGGTGATCGAGCCGGCCAGACGACCCTCCCCGATATTCTTCATGTCCGCCACGGGGCTGTCGATCTGCTTGTCATAGGCCGCCCCGAGCGGGAAACGCCAGACGGTCTCGTCGGAGGCTTCGCCCGCCTTCGAAAGACGCCCGGCGAGCTCGTCGTCATTGGAGAAGATGCCGGCATGCTCGTGGCCAAGCGCGATCAGGATCGCCCCGGTCAGCGTGGCGAGATCGATCATGAAGCGCGGCTTGTACTTGTCCTGGCAATACCAGAGGGCGTCGGCGAGAACGAGCCGGCCCTCCGCATCCGTATTGAGCACCTCGATCGTCTGACCGGACATGGAGGTTACAACATCGCCCGGCCGCTGGGCGCGGCCGTCCGGCATGTTCTCCACAAGACCGACCACGCCGATCACGTTGGCTTTCGCCTTGCGTCCTGCGAGCGCGCGCATCAGGCCGACGACGGCGGCGGAGCCGCCCATGTCGCCCTTCATCTCCTCCATGCCCTGAGCGGGCTTGAGCGAAATGCCCCCGGTGTCGAAGCAGACGCCCTTGCCGACAAAGGCGATGGGCTGGTCGCCGGACTTGCCGCCGTTCCACTTCATCACCACGAGCTTGCTTTCGCGCTCGGAGCCGCGGCCGACGCCGAGCAGGGAATGCATGCCCAGCGCCTCCATCTCGGCTTCACCCAGAACTTCAATTTCCAGGCCGAGCTTGCCGAGTTCGTTGATGCGTTCGACGTAGCTTTCCGGATGCAGAATGTTGGCGGGTTCGTTGACGAGATCGCGCGCGAACGCAACGCCGTCCGCAACCGGCCCCCAAGAGTCGCGCCATGTCTGCGCGCAGGCGTCCGCATCGCCGCGGACGATCTCCACGCCTGTTAGGCTGGGCTTCTTCGCCTCGGGCATCTTGGTGCGGTACTTGTCGAACCGGTAGGCGGCAAGCGTCGCGCCGAGCCCGGCGCGGCAGGCCGCTTCGACATCGCCCAGGCCCTGAAGGCGAAACGAGACGATCTTCGCTCCTCCCGTCAGCAGCGCCTTGACGACCCCGGCGGCGGCGCGTTCAAGACCGCCGCCGTCAAGCTTGGCCTTGTCGCCCAGTCCGAACAGCACGATGCGCGTCGCCTCGACGCCCGAGGGCGCGGCGATCTCCAGCACGTCTCCGGCGTCGCCTTCGAACCGCGCCGCGTCGAGCGCGCGCCTCAGCGCGCCGCCGGCGGCTTCATCCAGCGCGCTGGCGGCGTCGGAGAAGGTCTTGCCGGAAAACACCGGGGCGGCGATCGCGTCACCGGATGCGGCGGCGGCGAAACGAATGTCCATGGAAGGCTCCTGATCGATCGGCGGGAACGCGTCCGGAACGCAAGGGCCGCAGGCGCGGGGGCTGGCGCGCGGACGCGTGGAAACTTGCAGCGGATTGAGTGGTATCCGATCGGAACGCAGGTTAGAAGGCGTGACGATCAGATGAATCGCGCGGTCGCGTAGATACAGGCCGGATGAACCTTTTCCAGCGCTATCTGTTCCGCCAGGCGCTCTGGCCCTTCCTGACCGCGATTGCGGCGCTGGCGGCGCTCGCCCTGCTCACGCAGTCGCTGTCCAATATCGGGCTGATCGCCGAGCGCGGCGAAACGGCTGCGATTTTCATCTACATCACGATGCTCGCCGTGCCGCAGCTGGTCGCGCTTCTGCTGCCGATCGCGGTCTTCATCGCCTGCATCGCCGCCTTCAACCGGCTGACGAACGACAGCGAACTCACCGTCGGGGCGGCTGCGGGCATGAGCCGCGCGCAGCGGCTTTCGCCCTTCATGCGGCTGGCGATCTACGCCTGCTTCATCAATCTCGCCGTCAACCTGTTCGTCCAGCCCGCCGCCTTCCGGGAATTGCGCCGCGCGCTCTACGACATCCGGACGGATGTGGCGGCGAGCTTCATGCGCCCGGGCGAGTTCACCGCGCTGGGCGGGGACGTGACCTTCTTCGCGCGCGACGTATCCGACGCGGGCGTGATGACCGACGTGTTCATCCAGGACGGAGAAGGTCCGCTTGCGGTCGTCTACGCGGCCCGCCAGGGGCTGATCTCGGAAGCGTCGCGCGGCCCGGTCATGCAGCTTGAGGACGGCGTGGTCTCCCAGCTCGACGCGGACGGGGAGATCTCCAGCCTGACCTTCGAGCGCTACGAGTTCGAGCTGTCCGCCTTCCTTGATCCCACGGCGGTGTTTTTCTTCAAGGAAAGCGACAAGTATCTGCCGGAGCTGCTGTCGCCGACGGCTGGCGACATCGCGCGGTCCCGCGACGCGGAGGCGCTTTTCGCCGAAGGCCATTACCGGCTTTCCTCGCCGCTTTATGCGATAACCTTCGCGCTCATCGCAGCAGCCGCATTCTTCTCGGGCGACCATCGCCGCACCGGCTACGGGCGCGCCGTGCTGATCGCCGGCGGCGCAGCGCTCGGCCTGCGGCTGGCCGGCTTCGGCGCGCAGGCGGCCGCCGCCAACGACGCCGCGCTCAACTTTGTCCAGTACGCCATTCCGGTCGGCGGCGGCCTGGTCGCGATCATCCTGCTCTGGCGGCCCGGCCGCTGGCGGGTGATCCCGGACAACCCGGCGGGCGGAGATAACGCCTCCGACCCCGCGCCCGTGCTGCGTCTCGCAGCCGCGCGCGCAGCGGAATAGGAGCGCTTCGATGCGGGCGATGCGCCGGATGGGGCTCTACCTCATGCAGCAAACCGCGCTGGGCGTCGCCGGCGCAGCCGCCGTGCTGATCGCCATCATCCTGCTCATCGACTTTGTCGAGACATCACGCGACATCGCCACGCGCGCGGATATCTCCGCTGTCTACGTCTTTTACCTAACGACGCTGAAAACGCCGCTCATCGTCCAGGAAACACTGCCCTTCATGGTGCTTTTCGGCGTGTTATGGACCTTCTTCCGGCTCAATCGCCGCAGCGAGCTTATCGTGATGCGCGCGTCCGGTTATTCGGCCTGGCGCATGCTGGGACCGCCGCTTCTGCTCGCCGCCGCGTTGGGCGTGCTTGGCGCGGGTGCGCTCAATCCGCTCGGCGCAGCGGCCAACGCCGCCTTCGACCGGGAACGCGACCGCGTGCTGGAAGGCCGCAGCGGACTTGCCTCGACGCGCAACGATCCGGTCTGGCTGCGCGAGCCGACCCCGGACGGATACATCGTGATCTCAGGCTCGCAGCTGTCCGCAGAAGCCGGCCGGATTGAAAACCCCGTTTTCCACATTTACGCCTTCGGCGACGCCGCCTCCGCGGAGCTGGACCGCCGCATCGACGCGCAGAGCGCAGAGCTGGGCGGCGGCTTCTGGTCCCTGTCGGACGCCGTCGAACGACGGGTCGGCGAAGCCCCGGCCGCCCTTGGCGACAGTGCGCTGCCGACCTCCATCGGCGCGCAGGCGCTCTTCGAACGCGCGCGTT
>CAZLOV010000064.1:0-12173 GCA_964561235.1 uncultured Caulobacterales bacterium | reverse complement strand
AGGGCGGCAACCTGCTGCTGCTCGACGAACCGACCAACGATCTCGACGTCGAGACGCTTTCAGCGCTCGAAGCCGCGCTGGAAGACTTTCCCGGCTGCGCTGTGGTCATCTCCCACGACCGCTTCTTCCTTGACCGCATCGCCACGCACATCCTCGCGTTTGAAGGCGACAGCCACGTGGAATGGTTCGAGGGCTCGTTCTCAGACTATCTGGAGGACAAGAAGCGCCGGTTGGGCGTCGACGCTGAAATTCCCCGGCGGATCAAGTTCCAGAAGTTCGACCGCTGACCGGCGGGCTTAACGGGCGTTCCAATGAAGTCCTGACAATTAAAGTATTAATGGTTAGGGTTAACCGGCGTTAACGCTGGAGGGACGCACATGAAAACCATCATCACGACCGCCGCACTCGCGGTTCTGCTCGGCGGCGCCGCGCAGGCTCAGGACGCATCCGGGCTTGCAGGCGCCTGGGACCATCCCGACGGCGAATCCGCCGTCACCATCTTTGAAGAAGGCTATCTCGTGCCGTCGGGCGAGCTCCCGTGGCTCGTGGCGCGCTACAGCTTCGAAAACGGCGTGATCACCATCCAGGACGTCACCGGCGACACCTGCGAAGGGCCGGGCTCGTATGAAGTCGCCGTCGACGGCGACATGGCGACGTTCACGCTGGTGGAGGACGCCTGCGAAGCGCGTTCGGACCATATCGGCGGCGTCACGCTCACCAGGCGCGCCGATCCGGAGATGGACGAGTAGGCCGCCGGGACGCCTCGGACAGGAAAAAACCCGCCGGATGACCGGCGGGTCTTTTTGGTTCAACAATGGATAATCGGCCGCTCGGGCGCAGGCGCGGGCGAGGAAGGATCCGCATCATGTCCAATGACACGCTATCCCGGCCCCGCTTCCTCGGCGCGGCCGCCATTGCAGGCGGCGCGGCGCTGCCCGGCTCGGCGCTCGCCCAGCCGGTCGTTACGCCCGCCCAGACGGAAGGCCCGTTCTATCCTGTCGTCGAACAGGCCGACAAAGACGCCGATCTCACCCGCGTCGAGGGCCGAGAGGGCGTCGCCCAGGGCGAAGTTGTCATCGTCGAAGGCCGCGTGACGGATGCGGGCGGATCACCGCTCGCCGACGCCGTCGTGGATGTCTGGCAGGCCAATGCGGCGGGGCGCTACGCCCATGAGGCGGACCCGAACCCCGCCCCGCTCGACCCGAATTTTCAGGGATGGGCGGTCCTGCGCACCGACGCAGAGGGGCGCTACCGCTTCCGCACCATCCGGCCCGGCGCCTACTCGGTGACGGACGACTGGTCGCGTCCGCCGCACATCCATTTCAAGGTCGCCCGCCGCGGCTTCCGTGAAATCACCACTCAGATGTACTTCGAGGGCGATCCGCTGAACGACGTCGACCGGCTGCTTAACGCCGTGCCGGAGACGCAACGCGCCGCGCTGGTCGCTGCGCCGCAGGACGGGGTCTACCGGTTCGACGTGGTGCTTGAAGCCGTCTGAGGCCGGCTTCAGCCCTGAAGCCGTTCGCGCAGCGCGCGCGTCGCCGCGGAGACGTCGCCGCCGGCGTCGCCAATGATCGAGGTGATCTGTTCGCGCTGGGTCTGGGCGAGCCAGACATCGGCGACCAGCACGTCGACCACCCGCAGGCCCGCGTCGCCTTCGAGCACGCGCCAGTTCACGGTCACCGGATCCTGGCCGCCGCCCGTCAGGCGCGAGCGCACGATGAAATCGCCGGGCGAACGGGTCACCGATCCGGTAACCTCAAGCGTCTGGCCGGAATAGTTTGCAAGCTCGTTCTCGTAGATCGAGATGGCGTATTCCCGGAACACCTCGCGGAACTCCGCGACAGCCTCCGCCTCGCCCGAGCGGCGGTAGCGGCCCAGCACGAAATTCGTCACCCGCTCGACATCGGTGAGCGCCTCGATCTGGTTGCGGAACTCCGCCTTCACGCTTGCAAGGTCGCGGTCGCCGGCGGAATAGGCGCGCAGCGTCTCGATGACTTCGCGCGCATTGTCCTGGACAAAGCTTTCCGCCTCGCCGGCGCCGGCCTGGAGCGCGCGCGCCGGCGCGGCGAAGAAGAGCGCGAGCGCCAGAAGCGGCGCAAGCCAGAGGACGGTCCGGTGGAGGGGAGCCGGGAGCGAGGCGGTCATGGCGATCCCTTTCGGATGCGCGCCGGGGAGGGGCGCTTGTCCGGTCCGTTTATCCCTGATTCACCTGTCGGGAAGATGACCGGAAAATGGCTAATTGAAGTCGGGCAAGTCGTCGAAGTCTTCGCTCGGCGCCGTAGCCGCCTCGCCCTTGATCAGGGCTTCGCGCCGCTGCTGGTAGCCCGAGCGCAGCTGCACGTAGGGGTCGATGGCGGTCCGGTCCAGCGCCCTCACGGTATCGTCAAGGCGCGCGCGGAGATCGACGGCGTCGAGAACCGTGCCGCCGGCGATCCATCCCCGGCCCAGCCGCACCGGATTCCAGCCATAGGGATGGATGTAGTTGTCCGCAAACCGCCCGGTTGCATCGCGCAGGTTCGATGGCCCAAGGATCGGCAGCATCAGGTAGGGGCCTGACGGCGCGCCCCAGCGTCCCAGCGTCTGGCCGAAATCCGCCCAGGGTTCAGGCACGCCGGCCTGGGTGGCCACGTCGAACAACCCGCCCATGCCGATTGTGGTGTTGAGCGCAAAGCGCGTCGAAGCCGAGCCGAACGTGGGCAGGTCCGCCTGCAGCAGCCCGTTGGCTGCAATCACCGGCTGATTGAGATTGTCGAAGAAATTGCGGACGCCCTGGCGCGCGAAGTTCGGGGCGGCGGCTTCGTAGAAGACCGCCGTGGGCCGGATCACGTTCTCGTCGGCGGCCTGGTTGAACGCATAGACGCGCCGATTGAGCGGCTCGAACGGATCACCCGCCTCGCGCGCTTCCGGCGAGCTCGCGCAGGCGGCGGCGCAAAGCGCAGCCATGGCTGCGATCATAAGCCGCTTCAGCGCATGCATGGCGGTGAATCACTCCTGTCTGACGCCCGGCACATACCATGTCGGGCGCGCCTGCGCATGGGGGCGGCGCGCGGGCGTGCCGAGACGTGCGTTCGCAACCCCCGATTTTCAATTCACCCGCTGATGATCCCGGCGAATTTCACAGGCGTGTGATGCAAACGCCCGCCGCGGACCCGGGTCGACGCTGGACGGATAATCGAATAAAGATATCTTTATATCGCGACGCTCCGGCTCCCTGGAGCAGAAGCTGCACGAGGCCGCATGACTGACGATCTGCTGAAAAAGCTGAGGGCGCTGGGCGAACCGACGCGCCTGCGAATCGTCATCCTGCTGGCGCGCGGGGAACTGACGGTGAGCGAGCTCATGCAGATCCTCGGCCAAAGCCAGCCTCGCGTCAGCCGGCACCTCAAGATGCTGACCGACGCCGGTCTCGCCGAGCGCTTGCCGGAAGGCGCCTATGTCTTCTACCGCCTCGCCAAGACGCCCGTCGGCTCCAAGCTGGCGGAGCTGATCGAGGAAATGGCCGGCGAGGACGACCCTGACGTCGCGCGCGATCTCGAACGTCTTGCCACCGTCAAGCAGGTCCGCGCGGCCACGGCGGAGGAGTATTTCGAGCGCATGGCGAAAGACTGGGAGCGCGTGCGCGCGCTGCACTTCGCCGAGGACGAGGTCGAGCACGCCATGCGTGAACTCGTCGGCGGCGGGCGCTTCCGCCTGCATCTCGACGTCGGCACGGGCACCGGCCGCATGCTGGAGGTGTTCGCCGACATCGCCGAGGACGGCGTCGGCGTCGATCTGTCCCACAAGATGCTCACCGTTGCGCGCTCGAACATCGCCAAGGCGGGCCTGACCGACCGCTTCGTGCGGCAGGCCGACGCCGGCGCGCTGCCGATCGATGCGGGCGAGGCTGATCTCGTCACCATCCACCAGGTGCTGCACTATCTCGACGACCCCGCGCGGGCGGTGGCGGAATGCGCGCGCGTGCTGGCGCCCGGCGGCACGCTCGTGATCGTGGATTTCGCGCCGCACGATCTCGTCTTCCTGCGCACGGAACATCATCACCGTCAGCTGGGCGTGCACCCGGCCGACATGGCGCGCTGGTTCGAGGCCGCCGGCCTCGCGGCGCCCGACCCCCTCGCGCTGACGCCGAAAACGCCCGACGGCCGCCTGACGGTTCTCATCTGGACCGCAAAGAAGCCCGGCGCCCCGGCGGCGCGCGCGAAAGAACCCCAGACCGAGGAGAGCGCCTGATGACCGCGCACTGGTCCAACCCGGATCGCGGCCCCGCGCCGTCGATTTCGTTCGAGTTCTTCCCGCCCAAGACGGACGCCGCCGAGGCGCGCCTCTGGGACAGCGTGAACCGGCTCGAACCGCTCAATCCCGCGTTCGTGTCGGTCACCTACGGGGCGGGCGGCTCGACGCGCGACCGCACCCACCGCACCGTCAAGCGCATGGTGGAGGAGACCGGCTTCAAGCCCGCCGCCCACCTGACCTGCGTGTGCGCGACGCGTGAGGAGGTCGACGCCGTCATTCGCGACTACCGCGCCGCCGGCGTGGCCCATATCGTTGCGCTGCGCGGCGACCCGCCCGAAGGCATCGGCGAGACCTACGTGCCTCATCCGGGCGGGTATGCGAACGCGGCAGAGCTGGCCGCGGGCATCTCGAAAATCGGCGGCTTTGAAATCTCCGTCGGCTGCTATCCGGAAAAGCATCCGGAAAGTCCGAGCTGGGACTACGATCTCGACCTGCTCAAGCAGAAGATCGACAACGGCGCGACACGCGCCATCACCCAGTTCTTCTTCGATCCGGAGGTCTATTTCCGGTATCGCGACCGGGTTCGCGCGGCGGGCATCGACATTCCGATCGTGCCCGGCGTCATGCTGCAGTCGAACTTCAAGGGCCTGACCCGGATGGCCGGCATGTGCGGGGCGACCATCCCCGACTGGATGCCGCCTCTTTATGAAGGTCTCGACGAGGACGCCCACACCCGCGACCTCGTCACGGCCAACATCGCCGCGGAGCTGTGCTCGACGCTGTGCGAGAACGGCGTCGAGCAGCTTCACCTGTACACCCTCAACCGCGCCGAGCTGGCGCTGTCGACCTGCCGCCTTCTCGGCGTGAACGACCAGGCGACCGCGTACGAGCCGGCCTGAAAGCGATCTTCATGACCCGCAAGGAACGACTCGAGGCGCTGGAAGCCCTCGGCCGCGAGCGCATTCTCGTGCTCGACGGCGCGATGGGCACCCAGCTGCAGACCTACAAGCTCTCGGAGGAGGACTTCCGCGGCGAGCGTTTCGCGAACTGGTCCTGCTCGCTCAAGGGCAATAACGACATGCTGAACCTCACGCGGCCGGACACGATCCGGGAGGTTCATTTCGACTACATCGCCGCGGGCGCGGACATCATCGAGACGAACACGTTTTCCGCCACCCGGATCGCGCAGGCCGACTACGACATGGAGGACTTCGCCGCCGAGATCGCCGAGCAGGGCGCGCGCCTGGCGCGCGAGGCCGCCGATCAGGCCGAGGCGAAGTTTGAAAGCCCCGTCGCCGTCGCCGGCGCCATCGGGCCGACCAACAAGACGCTCTCGATCTCGCCCGACGTCGAGAACCCGGGCTATCGCGACGTCAGCTTTGAAGACGTCCGCAAGGTCTATGTCGAACAGGCCGTCGCGATGGGTCCGCATGTCGACCTCATCCTGATCGAGACCATCTTCGACACGCTCAACGCAAAGGCTGCAATCAAGGCGGTGCTGGATGCGAAGGCCTCCGGCGAGCTGGACGCGGACATCCCCGTCCTGCTTTCCGGCACGATCACCGACGCCTCCGGCCGGACGCTGTCGGGACAGACCACCGAGGCGTTCTGGAATTCGGTGCGCCACGCGAAACCCTGGGCGGTGGGGCTCAACTGCGCGCTCGGCGCGAAGGAATTGCGTCCCTACGTGAAGGAGATGAGCCGCATCGCGAACACGCGCACGCTGGCCTATCCCAATGCGGGCCTGCCCAACGCGTTTGGCGAATACGACGAGACGCCCGACCAGACCGCCGCCTTCATCGAGGACTGGGCGCAGGCGGGCTTCCTCAACATCGTCGGCGGGTGCTGCGGCACCACGCCCGCCCACATCAAGGCGATCCGTGACGCTGCGCGCAAAGGCGCGCCGCGCGACATTCCCGACCGGCCGCGCGCCATGCGCCTGTCCGGTCTCGAGCCGTTCGAGCTGGCGTAATGACAGAAGAACAGACCCGATCCCGGCAGATCTTCGTCAATGTCGGCGAGCGCACCAACGTCACCGGCTCGGCGCGCTTCCGCAAGCTGATCAAGGAGGGCGACTACGCAACCGCGCTCGACGTCGCCCGCCAGCAGGTGGAGAACGGCGCGCAGGTCATCGACGTCAACATGGACGAAGGCCTCCTCGACTCCAAAGAGGCGATGGTCACCTTCCTCAACCTGATCGCGGGCGAGCCGGACATTGCGCGCGTGCCGATCATGATCGACAGCTCCAAATGGGAGGTGATCGAGGCCGGCCTGCAATGCGTGCAGGGCAAGGCGATCGTCAATTCGATCAGCCTGAAGGAGGGCGTGGAGCCGTTCCTCGAACAGGCCCGCGCCTGCCTGTCCTACGGGGCGGCGGTCGTCGTCATGGCGTTCGACGAGGACGGTCAGGCGGACACGACCGAGCGCAAGGTCGAAATATGTTCGCGTGCGTATAAAATCCTGACCGAAGAGATCGGCTTCCCGCCGGAAGACATCATTTTCGACCCGAACATCTTCGCGGTCGCCACCGGCATCGAGGAGCATGACGACTACGCCAACGCCTTCATCGAGGCGACGCGCGCGATCCGCGAAAAGCTGCCGGGCTGCCATGTCTCCGGCGGGGTGTCGAACATCTCGTTCTCATTCCGCGGCAACGAGCCGGTGCGCCGCGCGATGCACTCCGTGTTCCTCTACCACGCCATCCGCGCGGGCATGGACATGGGCATCGTCAACGCCGGCCAGCTCGACATCTATGACGAGATCGACCCGGAACTGCGCGAGCTGGTTGAGGACGTCATCCTCAACCGCCGCCCGGATGCGACCGAACGCCTGCTCGAGGCGGCCGAGCGGTATCGCGACAGCGGCGTGAAGGAAGACGCCAAGGACGCCGAATGGCGCAGCTGGCCTGTTCGTGACCGGCTGAAACATTCGCTTGTGAAAGGCATTGACGAATTCATCGTCGACGACGTCGAGGAGGCCCGCCAGGCCGCCGAGCGCCCGCTGCACGTCATCGAGGGCCCGCTGATGGACGGGATGAACGTCGTGGGCGACCTGTTCGGCGAGGGCAAGATGTTCCTGCCGCAGGTGGTGAAGTCCGCGCGCGTGATGAAGAAGGGCGTCGCCCATCTCTTCCCCTACATGGAGAAGGAGCGCGAGGAGCTCGGCCTGGACAAGCAGTCCGCCGGCAAGATCATCATGGCGACGGTGAAGGGCGATGTTCACGACATCGGCAAGAACATCGTGGGCGTCGTTCTGCAGTGCAACGGCTATGAGGTCGTCGATCTTGGCGTGATGGTGCCGCCGGAGAAGATCCTCGACGCCGCGCGCGCTGAGAAGGCCGACGCCATCGGTCTGTCCGGGCTGATCACGCCCTCGCTCGACGAGATGGTCATTGTCGCCGAGGAGATGCAGCGTCAGGGCTTCGAGCTGCCGCTGCTGATCGGCGGGGCGACCACGAGCCCGGCCCACACCGCGGTGAAGATCGAGCCGGCCTATTCCGCCGCGCCCGTCGTGCACGTCCACGACGCCAGCCGCGCAGTCGGCGTGGTCTCCAAACTGCTCTCCGAAACCGACCGCGAACCCTACTGGGAAGCGCTGCAGTCAAAGTATGCAGGCCTTCGCGAAAGCCGCGCGCGAAACCAGGCGGCGCGCGACCGCGTGGCGATCGAGGATGCGCGCAAGCGCGGCTTTGACGCCGATGCGGCGGGATGGGAGACGCCAAGGCCGCAACAGCCCGGTCTGACGACCATCGACGACGTGCGCCTGAAGGATCTCGCGCCCTACATCGACTGGACGCCGTTCTTCTTCGCCTGGGACATGAAGGGCAGTTATCCCGCCATCCTGGACGATCCCAGGCGCGGCGAGGCGGCGCGCAGCCTGTTCGCCGACGCGCAGGACATGCTTGAGCGCATGGTCGCGGAAGACTGGCTCAGGCCGAAGGGCGTTGCGGGGCTGTGGCCCGCGCGTCGCGAGGGCGACGATGTGATCGTGTTCGCAGACGATGCGCGCACGCGCGAGGCCGGGCGCTTCTTCGGCCTCCGCCAGCAGGCCAAAAAGGACAGCGGCAAGCCGCATCTGACGATTTGCGACTTCATCTCTGAGACGCGCGAGGACTGGATCGGCGGCTTCGCCGTCACAGCGGGCGCGGCGGAGGAGGAGATCATCGCGCGCTTCAAGGCGGACAACGACGATTACGGCGAAATCCTCTTCAAGGCGCTCGCCGACCGTTTCGCCGAGGCGTTTGCGGAATATCTCCACGAGCGCGTGCGCAAGCAGATCTGGGGCTATGCGCCGGATGAAAACCTTGCATGCGAAGAATTGGTGAGGGAAGCCTATCAGGGCATCCGTCCCGCGCCGGGTTATCCCGCCCAGCCGGACCACTCTGAGAAGGCGACGCTCTTCCGCCTGCTCGAGGCGCCCGAGCGCACCGGCGTCGAGCTGACCGAAAGCTTCGCGATGAACCCGCCGGCGTCGGTGTCGGGGCTCTATTTCGCGCATCCCGACAGCGTCTATTTCGCCGTCGGCCGCATCGCGAAGGACCAGGTGGAGGACTACGCCCGCCGCAAGGGCTGGTCGCTGAAGGAAGCCGAGCGCGCGCTGGCGCCCGTCCTGGGCTACGAGCCGGAGCGCGAGGCGCTTGCGGAGGCCGCGGAGTAGGCGGCTCGGGAGGCGCTCCGGGCTTTACGCCGGCGCGGGCGCGCGTTAACGCCTGCGCCGGCGAACCGCCGCAGCTGAGCAGATCACCGCCATGACCGAACCCTTCGTCCTCGGCTGGGAGGAATGGGCCGCCTTTCCCGGCCTCGGCATTCCTGCGCTTAAGGCCAAGGTGGACACCGGCGCGCGCACCTCCGCTTTGCACGCCGTGGCGGTGGAGCCCTTCGGCCCGGCCTCCAAGCCGCAGGTGCGCTTCATTCTTCACCCCATTCCCGATCAGCCTGAAGTGGAGCTGACATGCTCGGCGCCGGCCGTCGACCGGCGCGAGGTCACCTCCTCGAACGGCGAGACCGAGCTTCGCTGGGTCATCGAGGCGCGCGTGCGGGTGGGCGAACGCGACTGGCCGATCGAGGTGACGCTGACCAATCGCGAGACGATGAATTTCCGCATGCTTCTGGGACGCTCGGCCATCCAGCCGGACATGGTCGTGAACCCTGCGATCTCCTGCGCTCAGGGGCTCATGAGCTATGACGCCTACAGGGATTATCCGCGCCGCAAGCCGGTCAAGCGCCCCCTTCGCATCGCCATCCTGACGCGCGAGCCGAGGAATTTTTCCTCGCAACGGCTCAAGGAGGCGGCGGAATCACGCGGCCATGTCGCGGAAATGATCAACACCGCGCGCTGCACCATGGCGATCAACGCGCTTTCGCCGTCGGTGTATTACGACGGCCGCCGGCTGCCCCGTTACGACGCCGTGATCCCGCGCATCGGCGCGAGCATGACGAATTACGGCATGGCGCTCCTGCGCCAGTTCGCCATGACCGGCGCCTACATCCTCAATTCGCCCGACGCCATCGGCGCCAGCCGGGACAAGCTGTTCGCACACCAGGTGCTGGCGCGCGCCGGCATCGGCATGCCGACGACGGCCTTCGCCCACTCGCCCAAGGACACCAAGAACCTCATCAGCCATGTCGGCGGCGCGCCGCTGGTGGTGAAGCTGCTGGAGAGCACGCAGGGGCGCGGCGTCGTCCTGGCGGAGACGCCGAAGGCTGCGGAAAGCGTCATCGACGCCTTCCGCGGGCTGGACGCCAACTTCATCGTGCAGGAGTTCGTCAAGGAAGCCGGCGGCGCGGACATTCGCTGCTTCGTGGTGGGCGGGCGCGTGGTGGCTGCGATGAAGCGCCAGGCTGCAGCGGGGGAGTTCCGCTCCAACCTGCACCAGGGCGGCGAAGCCCAGACCGTGCGGATCACGAAGGCCGAACGCCACGCCGCCACGTCGGCGGCGCGCGCGATCGGGCTGGCGGTCGCAGGCGTGGACCTTCTGCGCTCGGACGCCGGACCGAAAGTGCTCGAAGTCAACTCCTCCCCGGGCATCGAAGGCATCGAGCGCACCAGCGGCAAGGACGTCGCGGGCCTGATCGTCGAGCATATCGAAAAGCACGCCCGCGCCGTCAGCCGGCCCAGCCGCGGCCGCGCCATGCGGCCGAGCCTCGCCCCCGTGGGAGAGGACAAGCCCGACGATCCGGGCTAGGCGCGGCGTATTTCGCCTGTCGAGCGCGTTTTTTTCAATCAGCAATCAAAAGTCGAATCACCGGGCCCTGGGGTTGAAAATGCCTGTTCCGGCGACGGACGCCGTCCGCTCGCCTCGTTTGCCCTTTCGACGGCCGTGCGCGCGGCGCGTTTTCCTCGGGAGGGGATCATGGAAAAGGCGAAGATCAACTGGCGCACGAGCGTGAGCCTCGGCGCGCTGAGCGCGGCGATGGCGGGGGTTGTGTTTTCAGGCGGCGCGCAGGCGCGCGGCCTGTCCGGCCAGGCGCAGCAGCCGGCCGCGCCGGCGGGTTTCACGCGCGCAGACGCGCTTGAGAACGTGGAGAGCGTTGAACGCCTAGCCGACGGCTCGGTGCGCGTCACGCTGTCCAACGGGGTGGTCGAGACCATCGCGGCCGCCGACGTGCAGGTGATCAACGGGGTGATCTTCGTCTCCGAGGCCGCCGCGGCGTCCGCCGGGCTTCTTTCGGCGGGCGGTCTGGCCGGGCTGCCCGCCGGCGCGCTCCTGGCGGGCGCGGGCGTTCTGGGCGCAGCCGGGATCGCGGCCGGCGTTTCCGGCGGCGGCGACGGCGGCGATGCGCCTGCACCGGTCGTGCCCGAGCCGCCGGCGCCCCCGCCTCCGCCGCCCAACACCGCCCCGGCCTTCACCTCGGATACGGCCTTCACCGCCCCTGAAAACCAGACCGCAGCCTTCACGGCGACCGCCAGCGACGCAGAGGGCGACACGCTGAGCTTTTCCATCACCGGCGGCGCGGATGCTGAGGCGTTCTCCATCGACGCAGCCTCTGGCGAGGTGCGTTTCAACACCGCGCCGGACTTTGAAGCGCCCGCCGATGCTGACGGCGACAATGTCTTCGAGGTCGAGATCACTGTCTCGGACGGGGCGGGCGGAAGCGCCGTGCAGGCGGTCACGGTTGTGGTTGAAAACCTCAATGACGCAGCGCCTGTAATCACGGCGCCGTCCGCCGTGACGGTCGACGAGGGCGTGATCGCCGTCGCCGCGCTGGCGGCTTCCGACGCCGACGGCGATGACGTGACGCTGAGCCTTGAAGGCGCCGACGCCGGTCTGTTTGCGATCGAGAACGGCCAGCTTGTCTTCCGCGCCGCGCCCGACTTCGAGGCGCCCGGAGACGCCGACGCCGACAATGTCTACGACCTGACGATCGTCGCCTCCGACGGGGTGAACGAGACCCGCCAGGCGCTGAGCGTCAGCGTGGCGGACGTCGCCGAGCCCGGCGACGGCGGGGGCGATCCGGCTCCTGACGGCATCGTGGAAGCCGTCGACGATCTCATCCCGGTTCGCACGACGAGCAATATCACCCTTTCAACTGACCTGTTCACGGCGAACGACGTCAAAAATGAAGGCGGCGGCGTCTTCGTTGTGGACGTGAGCCTTGCAGGTTCAGGGGCGCTGGCCGTCTCGCTTGTGAACGGAGCCGGCGAAGTGCGCGTCAGCCCGGTTTTCGACGGCCGGCAGGCGCAGTTGACCTATACGATCAGCAATCAGCTCACAGGGGGCGACACCGATACTGGAACAGTGACGCTGTTCCTGAACGCGCTTCCCGTCATCTCTGCGGATTCGGCCTTCTCCGTGGCGGAGAACACGACGCTGGTCGGCCCCGTCGCCGCTTCCGACGCCGACGGCGATGACGTGACGCTGAGCCTTGAGGGTCCCGACGCCGGCCTGTTTGCGATCGAGAACGGCCAGCTTGTCTTCCGCGCCGCGCCCGACTTCGAGG
>CAZLOV010000063.1:0-12218 GCA_964561235.1 uncultured Caulobacterales bacterium | reverse complement strand
GGGCTTCGCGTTCCAGCATAGGAAACACGTCGGCGGCGGCTTCCTGCAGGATCGAGCGTCCCACGGCGAACCGCTCCAGGATCTGCTTGCGCTCTTCGGTGCGCGCATCCCAGAACAGCCGGAAGGCCTGGCCCGGGCGCAGCTCCGGCCGGCGAACGACAAGGGCCGCGATCGAAGGGATGTCGGCGGCGAGCTCGATCAGGGTTTCCATCGTCGCAGACGCGAGCCGCGCGCCGGGATTGCGCAGAAGCGCCTCGATCACGTCGCGGTCGGCGGTCTGCACGATCGCGGCGGCGACCGTCTCCGAGACGCTGGCGCGCTGGGCGATGACGAAGCGATGCCGGTTGGAGGCGCGCCGCACGACCTCCATCATGTCGAAATCGCCCAGCGCCGCTCCGCGTTCCAGCAGCGGCTGCGCGATGTCGAATTCGTCCAGCGCCAGCTTGCGCACCAGCGGCTGCGGCGCCTCGGCCTGCATGGCGAGGCGCTGGGCCACCTTCGACTTGAGCGTCGCATCGCCGTCGCGCAGCAGATTGAGGAGCACATCCGCCGTCATCGCCCGCTCCTGCGGAGAGATCCGGCTTGAAGGCAGGCACACGATGTCCGCCAGCCGCCGGGCCAGCACGTCGCGCGTCGGCGTCGAGGAGAGCAGCGCGGGCTCCGGCTCGGTCAGGTCGTAGACGTCGGTGTAGGTCTGGTCGGCTTTCGCCATGGGCTCCGGCGGCCTTTCCCGGCCGATGCTGAACGCTAACCTTTTCTCAATGTCGCGCGCGGCGGTTAATGAAGCGTGCGTACCTTGCAGCCTGTCGGACGCCTTGTGAACGGACCGCTGATCCCCAAGCCCAGACGCCTTTTGCGGGCGCCGCCCTTCGGGACCTATCTCGGGGCCGTGGCCGGCTGGTTCTTCGGCTTCGGCCTGCAGAGCACGCTGTTTCCGGGCGTTGTGAGCTTCACCCTGCTTGAAAGTCCCGACCGTCTCGGCCTCGCCCAGGCCGCCCTCACCGCGCCCATGCTGCTGCTGCTTCCCCTGGCGGGGGTTGCAGCCGAACGCACCGACCGCCGCCGTCTGATCGGGGCGTTTCACCTCGTCGCCGGCCTTGCAGCCGCCGGCATGAGCGCGCTCATCTTCGCAGGGCTGCTCCAGTACGAGCTGCTGCTCGGCTACGCCCTGATCGTGGGGACGGCGGGCGCCTTCGTGCTGCCGGCGCGCGACAGCGCGATCAACCCGATCACGCGTGTGACACAGCGGCTTGGACGCCGCGAGCTGACGCTCCAGAAGGCCGTCATTCTCGCCTCCATGACGCAGTTCGGCGCGCAGATTGCGGGCATGGGCGCAGGCGTCGCCGCGCGCTTCGTCGGCCCGGCCCCGCTGTTTGCGATCCAGGCGGCGGGGCTGATCGCGGGCGGGCTCTGCGCGCTGCTGATGCCGCGGCTTGATCGCCGGGCGCCGCCGGAGCGCCGCGAAAGCATTCTCGCCAGCCTCGCCGACGGGCTGGCCGCCGTGGCGCGCTCGCCGGTGCTGCTGCCCATGACGCTGATCATGGTCGCCGTGGGGCTGCTGATCGTCGGCGGGGGCTTCTTCGTGATTATTCCCGTGCTCGTTCGCGAAGCCTATGGCGGTGGCTACGCGCTGCTCGCCACGCTGATGGTGTGCTTCTGGATCGGCGCGTTCACCGCAAACGTGCTGCTCGCGCGCCGCGGGGCGATCGAGCGCCCAGGCCGCGCCTTGCTCTACGCCCAGCTCGTCACGGTGGCGAGCATGGCCGCCTTCGCCGCGCCGCTTCCGCAGTCGGCCCTCTTTGGGCTGGTCTTCTTCTGGGGGCTTGGCGCAGGCGTGGCGATCTCGCTGTCGCGCGCCGTCGTTCAGGAGCACGCGCCCGCCGACAAGATCGCGCGCGTCATGAGCGTCTACCAGCTCGGCCTGTCCGGCGGCATGCCGCTGGGCGCAGCAGCAACCGGCTTCATCGTGGAAGCGCTCGGCCCGCGGCCGGCGGCGCTGATACCCGCCGCCGGACTGCTTGCCGTGCTCGCGTGGATCACATTGGCGACACCGATCCTGCAGGTGCGGCGGACAGAGCCCGGCGGCACGCCTATATCCAGCGGCGAGACGTAAAGGAGGCCGCCATGCCGAAACTCTCCGCCGACGAGATCCGGACGCTGCGTGCGAAACTCACGCCTGAACAGGACCGCATCGCTTTCCATGAGGGCACCGAGCGGGCCGGGACGAGCCCGCTCGACCAGGAAAAGCGCGCGGGCGAATACCGCTGCGCGGTCTGCGAAAGCCCCCTCTTCGACAGCGACGGCAAGTTCGACAGCGGGACCGGCTGGCCAAGCTTCTTCAAGCCGGCCGAAGGCGCGCTCGTCGGCACCAAGCGGGACTTCAAGCTGATCCTGCCGCGCACGGAGTTCCACTGCGACACCTGCGGGGCGCATCTGGGCCATGTCTTTAACGACGGCCCGGCGCCGACCGGGCTTCGATACTGTGCAAACGGCGCGGTTCTGGACTTCCGCCCCGCCGAGGGCGAAGACTAGACAGCCCCTCACGCTGCAAAGAGCGCCCCGTTCCATGGACGACCGACATCCCGACCCGATCGCGCGCGCGCGCTCGATCCCGGCCCCGCGCGCCGAACGCCGCCCGCACGAAATCACCCAGCTCGGACGCACGCGCACCGACGACTACGCCTGGATGAAGGATGAGAACTGGCAGCAGGTCCTGCGTGACCCGTCCGTTCTGCGCGCCGACGTGCGCGCCCATCTGGAGGCGGAAAACGCGTATTACGACGCCGTCGTCGAACCGCTCAAAACCCTCGAGAACGCGCTGTTCGCCGAGATGCGCGGACGCATCAAGGAAGACGACAGCTCGGTTCCCGAGCGCGACGGCGCCTGGTTTTACTACGACCGGTTCCGGGAGGGCGGCCAGTATCCGGTCTTCTGCCGCCGCCCCGCAGGCGAAGACGGCGCGATATCGGGCGAGGAGACGATCCTTCTCGACGGCGATGCGATGGGTAAGGACAAGGCGTATTTCTCGATCGGCGCGGTAAGCCACTCGCCCGATCACCGCTATCTGGCCTACGCCGTCGATACGACCGGCAGCGAGTTCTACACCATCGTCGTGCGCGACGTGGAAACCGGCGAGGACGTCGCCACGCTGACCGATGAGGGCTACGGCTCTCTTGTCTGGGCCAATGACAGCCGCACCCTCTACTGGGTCTGGCGCGATGCGGCGAACCGCCCGCGGAAGGTCTACCGCCAGAGCTTCGACGCCGGCGAGGCCGAACTCGTCTATGAGGAGCCTGACGAAGGCTTCTTCCTGAGCGTGGGAAAGACCGACGGCGACACATGGATCATGATCGGCGCGGGCGATCATGCGACAACGGAATTGCGCCTGTTCGACGCAAACGATCCCCGCGCAGAGGGCCTGCTCGTCGCCGAGCGCGAAACCGGCCTGCAATACGGCCTGACCGAAGCGGGCGGGCGGATCTACGTGTCGACCAATCTCGACGGCGCGGTGGACTTCAAGCTCATGACCGCACCCCTCGCCGATCCGCGCCGGGAGAACTGGGCGGAGGAGATACCTCACCGCCCCGGCGTGCTGCTGACAGCGTTGGAAGGCTTTCAGGACTGGCTCGTGCGCCTTGAGCGTGAAAACGCCCTGCCGCGCATTGTCGTTCGCGAGCTTTCAACCGGACAGGAGCACGCGATCGCATTCGACGAAGCCGCCTATGCCCTCGGCATGGGCGGCGGTTTTGAATACGCCGTCGACACGCTGCGCTTCTCTTATGAAAGCCCGTCGACGCCGGAGGAAGTCTTCGACTACGACATGCGCACCCGCGCGCGCACGCTGCTCAAGCGTGAAGAAATACCCTCCGGCCATGATCCCGCCGATTACGTCGTCGACCGGTTCATGACGCAGGCGCGCGACGGCGCGTCCGTGCCCGTCACGGTTCTGCGCCACAGGACGACGCCTGTCGACGGCTCCGCGCCGCTTCTCCTTTACGGCTATGGCGCCTACGGCATCTCCATGCCCGCGACCTTCGCCACCGCGCGCCTTTCACTGGTTGATCGCGGGATGATCTTCGCCGTCGCCCATGTCCGCGGCGGAACGGACATGGGGTATCAATGGTATCTCGACGGAAAACTCGAAAAGAAGCCTAACACGTTCAACGACTTCGTAGACGCAGGGCGCGATCTCTGCGCACGGGGCTATACGGCTCCCGGCCGCATCGTCGCCTATGGCGGCTCCGCCGGCGGCCTGCTCGTGGGCGCTGCGATCAACCAGGATCCCGCGCTGTTCGGCGGCGCGGTGGCGGCGGTGCCGTTCGTCGACGTGCTCAATACAATCTCGGACGCCTCCCTGCCGCTGACGCCGCCGGAATGGCCCGAATGGGGTAATCCGCTCGAGGATGAACAGGCCTACGAGACGATCCTGAGCTACAGCCCTTATGACCAGGTGCGCGCCCAGCCCTACCCGCATGTGCTTGCAACCGGCGGCCTCGCCGATCCGCGCGTGACCTACTGGGAGCCGGCGAAATGGGCCGCCAAGCTGCGCGAGACGCGCACCGATCACGGCCTGACCCTTTTGCGCACCAACATGGGCGCAGGCCATGGCGGCGCATCGGGACGGTTTGACAGTCTGCGCGAGCGCGCGGAGGACTACGCCTTCGCGCTTATGGCGGCCGGGCTGGAGCGCGCGCAGCCGGCGCCGCGGGGCGCCTAGAGCGCGCCCGCGCCGATTACGCCGGCGACCGCCGCCATCTGGGCGAGGTTGATCAAGACGCTGACGCGGTGCGCCTGCTTGAAGCGCACGCCCGCGCTCTCGTCGCCGGACAGTTCCGCATCGCGCCAGCGATTGATCGCCGGCGTCAGGCCCTGGCGCAGCCAGATCGTGCTCACGCAGACCAGCGCATAGACGGCCAGCGGCCAGCGCTCGGCGTAATGCGCCGCCGCAGCAACGCCTGAGGCGAGGATCAGCACCAGGTAGTAGACCGGGAAGATCGCGCGCAGAAACCGGCCCGCCGCTTCCGGCTCAAGGGTGCGGAACACCATCGGAGCCACGCCTGCCGCGAAGAACACCATCGTTCCAAACAGCACCGCTTCCGCAAAAACCCCGGCGAGTTGCCCGATAACGGTCATGAACGGCGCTCCCTATGCGGCGACGCACAAGAACTAGGCTGCAGCCGGTTGCGGAAAAGCGCGCCGCATCGCCGCATCGCTTGCCGGGACCTCCGGGCGCGGCTAGCTGTAAGCGAAACTGGGCGCTGCGCCGCCCTCGCCAGAAGGACCTCGTGCCCATGCGCCTCCTCGTTCTCGCCGCCGCGCTGCTGGCTTCAACCGCACTGTCCGCGCCTGAGGCGGCCGCGCATGAATACCGCATCGGCCAGATCGTCATCGACCACCCCTGGGCGCGGCCGACGGTGACCGCGCGGCAGCCGGGCGCTGCCTATTTCGTGCTCATCAATGAGGGCGAGACCGACGACCGGCTGGTCGCCGCAACACCGGTTGCGTTTGCGGAAGCCGCCGAGATCCACACGCACATCAATGATGACGGCGTGATGCGCATGCGTCCGCTCGTCGACGGCCTTGTCATCCCGGCGGGAGAGACGATCGCGTTCGAGCCGGGCGGCCTGCACGTCATGATGTTCGGGCTTGGCGCGCCTCTGGCGGAGGGCGAGGTCCACAGGCTGCGTCTGACGTTCGAACAGGCCGGCGAGATCGAGGTGGCCGTCAATGTCGAGCAGCCCTCGGCAACGACGCAAACGCACCACCACTGAGCCCGTCGCGCGGCCTCCGGCGCGCGGGTAAACGCCAGACATGAAAAGCCCCCGGAGGACGCTCCGGGGGCTTTTTGTTGCGAATGGAAGCCGGGTTCAGCCCTGTTCCTGCGCCGCGCGCTCGGCGGCGGCCGCAGCGGCGGCCTCCACGCGGCGGCGCATGGCCTCGGCCTGCTCGTCGGTCATGCCGGCCTCACGGATCTGTTCACCGTAGATGTTGAAGTAGGGCGCGCACCGATCTGGGATCGCCTCGAAGCGCACCCGGCCGGTCTCGTCCACTTCGCCGGTGAGCACCAGCAGGTTCCGCTCGGCCTCGAGCGTCAGGCGGCACTCGTCGATCAGGACCTGCTCGCGCAGGTTTGCGCGGCGCTCCTCGGCGTCGATCTGGCCGTTGATGAACTCGATATAGCCGTTGGCCGTCGTACGGGCGCGTCCGGGGAACTCGGCCCCGCGGCGGAACGCCTGAAGGGCGCCCTGACGATCGTCCTGCTCGAAGCGGGTGATGCCCAGAAGGTTCCACGCATTGCCCGCATCGCCTCCGAGGCCGCCGCGCTCCAGCGCCGTTTCGAATGCGCCTTCGGCTTCCTGGTAGCGGTTGAGCTGGTAAAGCGCCTCGGCAAGCTTCAGCGCGTTCTCGCCGTCGCCGGTCTGCCGGGACAGTTCCTCAAGCACCGGAATGGCCCGGTCGAACTCGGAGGCCTGACGCCACATGTTGGCGAGCAGTTCGAGATTGTCGACATCGCCCTCGACGCGGCCCGCATTGATCTCGCGCTCGAGGATCGAGGCGCCGCGATAGGGGTTGTTGAAGAACGAATAGTACTGCGCCAGACGGATCAGCTCGTCTTCTTCGGCAAACAGGCCGTTAAGGTACATGAGCTTGTTGGCTTCAAACGCGTCGCTTTCACGGTCGAGGCGCGCAAACAGCGAGACCAGGCTTTGCCAGCCGCCGCGCTCGCCCGGGAACGCGTTGACGCGCTCGCGCACGACGCGCAGCTCGTCCTGCGGACGCTCCAGCTGTTGATAGTAGTATTGCAGGAGCGAGTAATCCCCGGAACTTTTGTTCTCTTTTTCCCGGTAGAACCGCTCCGCGTAGGGAAGGCCGCCGGTGAAATCCTCCAGCTGGGCGTAGGCCTGTGCAAGGCGGAACGAGATCGCCGTCGTCTGGTTGGCGCCGTTCTGCAGCGCGAGCTCGATCTGGCGGATGCCTTCCCGGTAATCCTCCAGCGCGAAATAGAGCTGGCCGATATTGACCCGAAGATTGTTCACCTCATCCGGGGTGAACGCGCCCTGGTTGATCGCGCCGAGGAAGTCGTTGATCGCATCCTCGATCCGGTCGATCGAGAAGTACGTGCGGCCGCGCAACTGCAACACGATCGCGCGCTCATACGGGGTCAGGCCGTCATCACTGAGCAGGCGGTTGAGGATCGGCAGAACCGCGTTCCACTGCTCCTGCTCCTGCAGTTCGGTGACCTCGAGGATGCCTTCGCCCACCTCGGTGGAGACGGTGCGGTTCTCCTGGTTGCGCTCTTCATCGTCGTTGTTGCGGCGCTGCGCATCGGCGTCGGCGGCCGTCACAAGCAGGAAGCCCGCGGCGACGGCGGCGGAGCCTGCGCTCTTCAGGAGCGCGGCGAAGTTGAAAATGGAAGCGTTCGTCATCGTCCAGCTCCTGCAGGCGCCGCTGCGCCGCCGGGACTGACCCCGGCGGCGGCGGCGGCGGTCTTTAATCGGCCAGCTCGAAGTCGAAACGGGTGACCACGCCCGTTCGGGCCACGGCCTGGCCTTCGACGATTTTCGGCTGATAGCGCCAACGCTCCACGGCCCGGATGGACGGACGCTCGAACAGCGAGCTGTCGCAGTCCAGGACACGGATATTCGTCGGCGTGCCGTCTGCGGTCACGTCGAACGTCACCGTGCAGCTCCCTTCGACGCCCCGTTCCGCGGCGCGCGGCGGGTACTGCGGTTCGATCCGCACCAGCGGCTGCGCGTCGCGATCCGAGACCGAGAAGTTCACCGTGTCGCCGAGATTGGGCGCTTCGAATTCCGGCAGATCGCCGACGATCGTCGAGAGATCCTCGGTGGGCTGCTCGGCGCGCTGGCGCTCGATCTGCGGCGGCGGAGGCGGCGGATCGGTCTCCTGAACGTCGTCAGGCGTCAGGTCGCGCCGGCGAACCTCGATGTCCTGCTCAACGTCGGAGATGGTGATCTGCAACTCGTCGCCTGCGTCCTCGATTTCGAAATCCTCGGTGAGGATGAGGATGCGCATCAGGGTGAACAGCGCGAAGGTGATGACGAGCGCAATCGGCACGCCGATGAGAATGCGGATGAGCGATCCCATGGCTTAGCCCTCCTCGGTCGAGATGGTCACCTCGACGCCCAGTTCGGTGAGGAGTTCCTGCACGTCCAGCACCGTGCCGATCGGCGCTTCCTCGTCGCCCTGGATCATCGCTTCGGCGCGCGGGTTCTCCTCGAGCAGTTGTTCGAGGGCCAGGCGCGCTTCGCTGAGCTCGTAGACGCGGTTGTTGATGTAGATCTCGTCCTCGCCGGTCACCGCCACGAGAATGGACGGCTTCTCAGGCTCGGTGATCTCCGCGAACGGACGCAGAACCTCTACGCCCGGCTCCTTCACGAAGACCGCGGTCACGATGAAGAAGATCAAGAGGATGAACACCACGTCCAGCATGGGCGTCATGTTCAGTTCAACTTCCTCGTCGTCCTGGAGGACGCGGCTTTTACGTCTAGCCATATTTCGTTCCTCCCCTACGAGCCTTCGCCGCAGCTGGCTTCATCGCGCTGGATGGAGACAGGAATGCGGTTGGATCGCATGTCGTCCCAGATGCTAACGATCGTCCCGTGAAGCGCTTCATCGCACGGCTGGATCAGCACCGCGGAATTCGGTTGTTCCGCGCGGATGCGCGACACCGCCGCGATCACCCGGTCGACCGAGGTCGCGTCCTGGTTCACGAAGATGCGGTTCTGATTGTCGATCTGGACCAGGATGACCGGGTTGGACTCCGTGTTTTCAGGTTCATCCGTCGGCGGCGGAGGCCGCATGTCGATGCCCTGTTCCTGGAGGAACGTCGCGGTCACGATGAAGAAGATCAGCAGAATGAAGACGATATCCAGCATCGGGGTCATGTTGACCTCGGCCTGGTCGCCTCCCTTCCTTCTACGAGCGCGCATCGCTTACTCCACTTCGAGGTCGTCGGCGAGTTCATGGACCTTTTGCTTGGCCATGCGCTCGATCTGATTGGAGAAGAGGAGCCCGGAGAGCGCCGCGACCATCCCGGCCATGGTCGGGATCGTGGCGCGCGCCACGCCCCCGGACATGGCCCGGGCGTCGGAAGAGCCCGAGATGGCCATGACGTCGAACACCGACACCATGCCCGTCACCGTACCCAGGAGCCCGAACAGCGGAGCGACCGCAACGAGGGTCTTGATCAGCTCCACGTTCTGCTCGGCCTTCAGCTTCACCTCGGAGACCAGCTGGTCGCGGATGGCGTGAGCATACCAGGAGTGCTTGTCGCTCCGGGCGCCCCATTCGCGCAGTGCGGCCTCGGCGACGCCCTTGTGGGCGAAGCCGAAATACGCAAGCCGCTCCAGGATGAAGGCCCACATCACGAACGTCAGGATCATGATGTAGTTGAGGACCGGACCCCCGCGCTCCAGGAACTCTTGCAGGCCTGAAAGTGCGTCTGCCATGGAATGACGTCCTTATGGCTGGAGACCGAACCCCTTAACCGCGCTCTTCCGCGTGACGGGCGACGATGCCGGCGGCCTGCTCTTCGAGCGTGCTCTGGACGCCGCGGGCGAAGGCCGCTGCGAAGGAGTGCACGAAGAGGAGCGGGATCGCCGAGATCAGGCCCATAACCGTGGTCACGAGGGCTTCCGAGATGCCGCCCGCCATGATGCGCGGATCGCCGGTGCCGAACAGCGTGATCTGGGTGAAGGTCCGGATCATGCCCGTCACCGTGCCGAGCAGGCCGAGCAGCGGCGCGACCGCTGCGGCGAGCTTCAGGAAGTTCAGGCCAAATTCCAGCTTCGGCGATTCCCGCAGGATCGCTTCATCCAGCTTGAGCTCGATCGTCTCGATCGGGCGGTCCTTGACCTCTTCATACGCCATCATGACGCGGCCAAGCGGATTGCCCTTGTTCGGCGTCGACTTGCGCTTCTGGGCGCCGACCGCGGAAGAGGTCGCGAGAAGCACGAAGATCCGCCACAGACCGAAGGCGAGCGAGAAGAGCAGCAGGCCGAGAATGATCTTGGCCACGATGCCGCCCTGCTCGAAGCGCTGGGTCAGGTTGGGAACGTCCTTGTAGATGTTCAGGAGCGCGCCGCGCGACGGGTCGAACGGACCCGCGACGATCTCGCCCTGATCAGCGCGCGCCAGCGTGGAGGCGGCGTTCAGAAGCGAGCCCGGCGGCTGGGTGTCGAGCACCGAGAGGGAATAACCCTGCAGCGGGTTGTCCTCGTCCGTCGTCCAGAGAACATACTTCGGACCGCCGTCCATGGCGAAGGCCAGGAACGGGCCGACACGCGTCACCGGCACCGGCTGGAAGTCGTTGAGGCCGAGCACTTCGGTGTTGAACGTGACGACCTGCGCCTGCGCGTTCATCTCCTGGATCATGGCGCCCCAGATCCGGTCCAGCTCACGCCGCTCGGGCAGCGTGCGGCTCGTGGCGAGGTCTTCAAGCTGGTCATGCCGGTTCGGGAACTGCGCCGAAATGACCGACCCTTCGATGATCGAGGCGAATTCGCCCGCCGTCTGGCGCGCTGCGCCGAACAGCTCGCCGAAGGCGCCCTGTTCTTCGCGGAGCTGGGCGTCCAGCTCGGTGATGCGCTCCTGGTTGGCCTCGAACGCCTGGCGGTTGGCTTCCGCTTCGGCCTCAAGCTGGGAGAGCGTCGCGCGCGCCTGGTTGAGCAGCTGCTGCTGCCGGTTCCGGTCAGCGCGGAACTCTTCAAGACGGCGCTGGTTTTCAGCCGCCGCATCCCGGCTGTCGGCGCGAACGCGGTCGAGCAGCTGGGTGATGGAGGTGACCGGCTCGCGGTCGGATTGGGCGTGAGCGGCGCCGGCGGCGAGAGAAACGCCGAGCGAAACGGCCGCAAGAACCTTGGTGATCTTGTTCATAGCTCTTTACTCCGTTCCGGCGCTTACTGGACCGACGGGCCAGGCAGCGGGGCGACGAACACTTCCGGCGTGGTGACTTCTTCCGCGATGCGGATGGCGCGCTCGACATTCGAGGCCATGCCGCCCGGAACCGGACGCCAATCCTGGTTGTCTTTGGTCAGCATCTCCATCGAGCCGTCCTGGAACTGGCGGATCAGCGCGACGCGGCCGAGCTGGAGGATGGTGGCCTCTTCCGGAACGCCGTTGCGCTCGACCGGCTCGCGGTAGGAGCGCAGCGAGCGGCCGTAGGACGCCTCGATGTCGAAGGCGTTCAGAAGCAAGCGGTATTTTTCGGCCGGAGAGACCTGGCTGTCGCCCAGCGTCTGCTCGATGTTCGCCAGACGGTCCGTGCGCAGATCCATCTGGAACGGCAGGTCCTGCTGGATGAACTCTTCAAGCGCGACATACATCTCAAGCAGCATCGGCGTGAGGTCGCGTTCGATCGTGGCCACCCGCTCGAGCTGGCGCTGCAGCTCGGTGAGCTCGTTCTCCTGGGACTGCAGGAAGACGCGCTGCTGTTCGACGAACACGCGCTGGTCCTCGATCTGCTGAGCAAGCGCGAGATATTCACGCTCCAGGTTGTCCGCCTCAGTCGCGATCTCGTCGATCTGCTGCTGAGCGGCCGCGCCGGCCTCGGTCGACTGGGCCGCGACGCGAATCGCTTCGTCCAGCGCCTGAGCGTGTCCGGTCGCCGCCGTCATCGCCGCGACGGCCCCGGCCGCAAGCGACGTGCGGATCCATTTGGTGGTGTTCGACATGTCTCGCCTCACAATAGCCGGCGCGGACGTTGGCCGCGCTCGATCAAGTGCTCTCGTTGCTCGTTCCGCCAGCGCCCCAAAGCCGGCGATCGCCCCCAATGAACAAACCGGAGCGCGACGCGCCCCGAAATCCGACCGGCAATTCGGACGGAACAATAATCATTTTCGGGAATGCCAATGCCTCGTCATCCCCTGAAGCGCGGCGTTGTCCGCCGACTTTCCGCGCGCTCGTCACCCTCGCGACGCGCTTTTCGAAGAAACGCTAGCACCGCCGTGAAGCGGCGATCAACCGCGGATGCCGGTTGAGCGTCGCCTGCGAGCCCCGGCACGGTGCATAACGCCAATGGGTTGCCGATTTGCGACAACAACCCCGCCCGTCAGGTCATCCCGCCTCAACCGTATGGGATGAAAGGTTAAAAATACGCCGAAGAATGTCCGCCGGACGCATCCGGCTCGATCCTGGGGCGTGCGCTGCAGTCATGTGTGGAGAAGAATGGCTGGGGCGCCAGGATTCGAACCTGGGAA